>JBMNTS010000009.1:0-55569 GCA_050945855.1 Christensenellales bacterium
CAAAAGCAAATAATAGTATTCCATTATTCTCCCGCAAGTAAATTATTATCACCAATCTTTATCTTATACTTTATTTGAAAAATTATAAGCGGAGTATGTTAGGCAAAAGCGCTTGCATTAAAATACTCAAAAGGGTAAAATTATGCCTGATGGAAGAGCAATTTTCAAGAACGGTAAAATTAATAGGAAAAGACGGCCTTGCCAAACTTGCCAAAGCAAGGGTTTTGGTAGTGGGCATCGGCGGCGTGGGCGGATACGCCGTAGAAGCGTTGACCCGCAGCGGAGTGGGTGCGCTTACCCTTATCGACGGCGACAAATATTGCTTAAGCAATCTGAACAGGCAGCTTTTCGCAACCCACAGCACGCTTGGCGCATTTAAGGCGGAAGTGGCGCAAGCGCGGATAGCGGATATTAATCCGCGGTGCAAAACAGAGATTTTTAATTGTTTTTACACCCCGGAAAACGCATCGACGTTTGACCTGTCAAAATATGATTACATTATAGACGCCATAGATAGCGTAAAAAACAAGATTGAGCTTATAAAAAACGCCCAAAAGGTCAATACGCCCATTATCAGCTGTATGGGCGCGGGGAACAGGCTGGACGCGACCGCCTTGACGGTGGACGATATTTATAAAACAAAAGGGTGCCCTTTGGCAAAAGTAATGCGCAGATTATGCTCAAAAAACGGAATAGAAAAGCTAAGGGTGGTGTATTCCAAAGAAGAAGCCTTAGAGCCCAAAGAGGATAAAGAGAACAGAGCGCCGGGCAGCGTCGCCTTTGTGCCCGCCGTAGCGGGTATGATATTGGCGGGCGAAGCGGTAAAACACATATTGAATATGTGTGATTAACCTTAAATTTTAAACACTCTGTTTGGCAAAGGCGGTTTCGTTGACAAAAAAGGGAAAAAATGGTAATATTGCTTGTATATGGATATGTTTGATTATTTAGACAACAGCAAAAGGCATTCCCCGCTCGCGGACAGAATGCGCCCTGCTAAAATAGAGGAGTTTATCGGTCAGGGGCATTTGATTTATGAGGGTTCCCTGCTGTTGAGGGCGATAAAATCGGACAACTTAGGCAGTTGTATATTTTTCGGGCCTCCGGGTACGGGCAAATCCACATTAGCCGGAATAATAGCAAAATCCACAAATTCCAACAGCGTATATCTCAACGCCGTATCCTCCGGCGTCGCGGACGCCAAAGCGGTAATAAAGCAAGCGCAGGAGGATTTGCTGTTCAGGTCAAAAAAGACTTTTTTGATATTGGACGAGTGTCACAGGTGGAATAAGGCGCAGTCGGACAGCGTGCTTTCCGCGATAGAAAAGGGAGAAATCACCTTTATCGGCACCACAACGGAAAATCCTTACGTATCCATGACCAACGCCTTTGTGAGCAGATGCCGTATCTTTGAGTTTAACCGCCTCAGCCCTGAGGATATCATAACAGGTCTTAACAGAGCGCTTAAAGACAAAGAGCGCGGGCTGGGGAACTATGACATCAGGATCGAGCGGGAAGCCTTGGAGCATATTGCGTGGATAGCCTCCGGCGATATGCGCAAAGCGTATAACACTTTGGAAATCGCGGTGACCAATGCCGAAAAGCGCAAAGACGGCACAATAGTTATAGATAAGAAAACCGCGGAGCAGGCGGCGCAAAAAAGGGTGCTTAGCATTAATCAGGACAGTTATTACGATATATTGAGCGCGTTTTGCAAAAGCCTGAGAGGCAGCGACTCGGACGCCGCGCTGTATTACAGCCAAAAACTTATCAAGGCGGGCTGTGACCCCTTGCTTATATTCCGCAGGCTTATAATTCACGCCGCGGAAGACGTGGGTATGGCGGACCCCTTTGCTCTTACCATAGCGACGGCGGCAATGACAGCTTTTGAAAGGATAGGCTTGCCCGAAGGCGCGATTCCGCTTTCGGAGGCAATAATATATGTTTGCGAAGCGCCTAAAAGCAACAGCGTAGTGGTGGCAATGGGAAAGGCGGCCGAAGCCGTGGAAAAATATGAGGCGCAGGTACCCCTGCATCTGAGGGACGCAAGCTATAATAGGCAAGTGGCGGGTTACAAATACCCCCACGATTACGGCGGCTGGGTGCAACAGCAATATTTGCCGGACCCTATTAAGGATGAAATCTTTTACACGCCGGGCAAAAACGGAATGGAGCAATCAATTAAAATAAAAAAACTTAAAAAGGAGAGTTAAAAATGAAAGACTTAAAAGGAACCAAAACGGAAAAGAACTTATGGGAAGCGTTTGCGGGAGAGAGCCAGGCTCGTAATAAATATGAGTTTTATTCTTCTAAGGCAAAAAAGGAAGGTTTTGTGCAGATAGCCAATATCTTTCAGGAGACAGCACTCAATGAGAAAGAGCACGCCAAATTGTGGTTTAAGTATTTAAACGAATATAGCGGCGGCACTTTGGACAACCTGCTTGCCGCAGCCGGCGGAGAAAACTACGAGTGGACGGATATGTACGCCAGATTTGCGCGCGAAGCCAGAGAAGAAGGCTTTGATGATATCGCCAAAGCTTTTGAAGGCGTGGCAAATATCGAAAAGACGCATGAAGCGCGTTACCTTGCCTTAGCAAGCAATGTCAAGGGAAATACCGTTTTTAAAAAAGGCGAGCCCGTAGTATGGAAATGCACTAATTGCGGACATCATTACGAAGGCGCGGAAGCTCCGGACGTATGCCCCGTATGCAAGCACGCCAAAGCTTATTTTGAGGTATTAACGGAAAAGTATTAGAGCTTTATTGCTGTCCGATTAAATAAAAAAGGAGCAATTAATGATAAGGATTTCCAATTTAAGCAAGTGTTACGGCACAAGCACCGTCAAAGCGGTGGATGATATTTCTTTTGAGGCCGGGGGCGGAGAAATTGTAGGATTTCTCGGCCCCAACGGAGCCGGCAAATCCACAACTATCAAATGCATTACCGGCATACTGCCTTATAACGAAGGGCATATAAACGTGTGCGGTATAGATTTGGCGGACGACCCCGTTGCGGTTAAGCAAAAAATCGGCTATGTGCCGGACGAGCACGTTATTTACGAAGGTCTTACCGGATTGGAGTACATCAATTTTATTTGCGATATTTTCAATGTGCCCGGCAATGAGAGAAAAGAGCGTATAGAGCATTACGCCGAAATGTTTAATATGCAGGACAAACTGGGTTTGCAGATAAGCAAGTACAGCCACGGCATGAAGCAAAAGGTAAGCGTTATCAGCGCGTTGGTGCACGAGCCGGAGGTCTTTATTTTAGATGAGCCGATGACCGGTCTTGACCCGCAGTCCTCATATATGCTCAAGCAGGTTATGAACGACTACGCCGCCAGAGGCAAGGTGGTGTTTTTCTCTTCTCATGTTCTGGAAGTCGTGGAAAAAGTCTGTTCCCGGATACTTATTATCGACAAGGGCAAACTGATTACCGATTTCTCCATAAATGAGCTTAAAGAAAAGAGAAGCGAGACATCGCTTGAAGATATTTTCCTTACTATTACAAAAGGCGGAGAGTGACAATGACTTTTAATATCGGATACACCTCGCTATTAAAGGTATTAATTAAGGATAAGCTGCGCACCGGCACTTTTTTCGGATTTAAGAAAAGCGATGATCCCAAAAAGAAATCCGTGCCGGTACGGCTTTTAAAGGCACTGGGGATAGGCTTGCTGGTTTTGTTATTAAGCTTTTATCTTGTGATGTTCATAGTCGTAGGCGCTGTCGCTGCGGTTGACAACGGTGTGCATAAGGAGTTTTTGACTCTGCTTATTTCGGCAAGCCAGCTTATTGTTTTCTTTTTCGGTATAAGCGCGGTTATGGGGTATTTGTATTTCTCCAAAGACAACAGCTTGTTATCTTCCTTGCCCATTCCCGGACGTTCGGTATTCTTAGCTAAGTTCTCTATGGCGTATGTCGCGGAATTTGTGATATCCGCTTATTTTTTGCTGGTATCCCTCATTACGTATGCCGTAACCTTAATGATTAACGGAGTGAGCGTAGGGGCGGAATTTTTCGTCTTCAGCCTGTTGTGCATAATAGCCGCGCCCATTATCCCGCTGCTTATAATCACCTTTATTTCCATTCCCGTTATGCGCATTGTTCGTTTGCTTAAACGCAATCCTTTAGTGCAAAGCATGGTGGTCAGCGCGATTTTTATCGGAATAATGGCGGCATACTTCGGCGCGATAAAGTCTTTTGTGGGTATTGCGCCGGAAGATGGCGAATTTAGCATGCCCCCCCAGCTTATCACCGCCATGAGCGGCGCAAAAAAAGTATTCTTCTTTAATATGCCTATAGTGGAGGCAATGACGGGCAACAGAATTGCGCAAAACACGCTGATATATCTTGCTGCTAATGTGGGAGGACTGGGGCTTGCCGTGGTATTGTCCTCATTTTTCTACTCCAAGAGCATTAGGTTTATGACAGAGGGCTCGGGTACTAATAAAGCTAAAGGTAAAATTGTATACAGCGAGCAGCGTTCACTGACTTTATCATTCTTAAATAAGGAATTGAAAACCTTATTTAATACGCCCATGCTGTTTATGCAAAGTGTAATGGGGGTAGTTATGGCTCCCCTTATCTCCTTGGTGCTCGGCTCAATTTACGCGGATATGGGCAACGATATGGAAATTGGGGACAAAAGTATTTTGTTTTCCGCGGCGTTTATACTATACCTTGCCAGCCTTATGTCCAACGCCACAAATATGATAGCCATGATAGGCTTTTCGCGGGAGGGCAAGCACTTGTTTGTGCTTAAATCGCTGCCCATAAGCGCCAAGCAAATGGTGGACAGCAAGCTGCATTTGGCACTGCTGCAAGGGCTATTATCCTCATTTCTTGTATCCGTGGTGTTTGTTATCAAGAATAATTATAATGTACTGATAGGTTTGGGCGTGTTCGCTACCCTGATTACGATAAGCGTCGCTATGTCCAGTTATTCTTTATACAATGACCTGAGGAATCCGAATTTAAATTGGAAAAACATCACGGAACTGACCAAAAACAACAAGAAGTCTCTTAAGCCCGCGCTTACCATTATGGCGTTGGGCATGGGATACTTGGTATTGGGGAGCGTCTTTTCCTTTGTGGAAGGGATTCCTCTCACCGTTGCCGCCCTTTCGTATTTTGCCGTATGCGTTTTGTTGAATTGCATATTAATCTTTATATTTTACAGGAAGCTCTATTACAATCCGGAGGAGTTGCTTAAAAATATTGAAGGTTGAGGCAAAAAGTAATTTTGATATTGCATATTTATCGGTATTTTGTTAAAATACTAATTGGATAATTTTACTATAGAAAAGGACGGTATGGGCAGAGTAATGGCCCTTGATGTGGGCAATGTGAGGATAGGTATCGCGCTAAGCGATATAATGGGTATAATTGCGTCGGGATACGAAACTTTTATACGCTCTCAAAACCCGGAAAGGGACATGCTGGCCTTAGCCGACCTGGCAAAAGAGCGGAACTGCACCACCATAGTAATAGGTCTGCCCAAAAATATGGATGGCACCATAGGGGAGCAGGCAAAGGCGACGCAGGCGTTCGGCGAAAAATTGAAAGAGCATACCGAAGCTAAGGTTACCTTTTGGGACGAGCGGCTTTCTACCGTGAGCGCTGAGCGTTCGCTGATTGCGGCCGACGTCAAAAGAAAGGACAGGAAAAAAGTAATAGATAAAGTGGCGGCGACGATTATTTTGCAAAGCTATTTGGATTGCCGGGGAAACAAATAATAATTGAGGAGGCGCGTTATGGCGAAGAATTATAAAAAAGATATAGAAATCATAGAAGACGAAATCATCACATTGGTGGATGAGGACGGAGCGGAAATAGATTTTTATGAAGTGGCTACCCTGGATTTTCAGGGCAACTGGTATATTTTATTAGAGCCGGTGGAGCCTTTTGAAAATCAGGAAGAAGGGGATCTGATACCCTTTATGCTGGGCGAGGACGCCGAAGGCAATGACACCTTTACGCCTGTGGAAAATCAGCGTATAGCGGAAGCTGTCTTTGAGGAATTCAAAAAGATGCTGGAAGAAGAAGCACCCATAGAAATTTAGTTTTTTTGCCCTTTAGCGAAGGAAAAATCCGCTATTTGTTTGCAATTTTTTTTTCGCTGTGTTATCATAATCAAAGCAATTCGCACCTGTGCCAAATACTGTTGCGCATTTTTTATGCGTAAACGGCACGGGGAGGAAAAAACAGGAGGTATTTTTTATGGCAGTAATTTCAATGAAGCAGTTGCTCGAAGCGGGAGTGCATTTCGGGCACCAAACCAAGCGCTGGAATCCAAAAATGGCAAAGTACATTTTTGATGCGCGTAACGATATCCACATCATAGACTTACAACTTACCGTCGGACTGATTGAAGAAGCTTACGCTTTTATCCGCGATATAGTCAAGCAAGGCGAAAGCGTGCTTTTTGTAGGCAAAAAGAAACAAGCCAAGGAAGCTATTCAGCAAGAGGCGGAGCGTTGCGGTATGTTCTATATGAATCACCGCTGGCTGGGCGGCACTCTTACCAATTTCAATACCATTCGCAGCAGAATAGATAAATTAAACCGCCTTAATCAGCAGGAGATTATGGGCGAATTCGATTATCTTCCCAAAAAGGAAGTTATTAAGCTCAAGGCGGAACGCGACACTCTGGAACGCAACCTGGGCGGCATAAAGAATATGCGCTCTTTACCCGGTGCGTTGTTTGTGGTTGACCTCAAAACCGAACACATCGCCGTAAGAGAAGCCCGCAAGCTGGGTATACCTATTGTAGGCTTGGTAGATACTAATTGCGACCCCGAGGAAGTGGATTACGTGATACCCGGCAACGACGACGCCATAAGAGCAATCAAACTTATCGCTTCCGTTATCGCGGACGCGGTTATCGAGGCGAAAGAAGGCGTTCAGGGCTTGCAGCGCGAGGAAGAGGAAGCGGCAGAGGATTCCTTTGACGTCGATTACGACATTTCGGCCAAAGACGAAGATAACGAATAGATATTAATTTTAGGAGGAGCAGGTATGTCTTTTACAGCACAGGATGTGCAAAAACTTAGAGCAAGCACCGGCGTAGGGCTGATGGATTGCAAAAAAGCATTGCAGGAAACAGACGGCAATATGGATAAAGCCGTGGATTATTTAAGAGAAAAGGGTATAGCAAAGGCGGCAAAAAAAGCGGATCGCGTTGCCAGCCAGGGTATAGTGGACGCCTATATACACATGAATGGAAAAATCGGCGTTTTGCTGGAAGTTAATTGCGAGACGGATTTTGTGGCGCGCGGTGAGGCATTCCGGACTTTGGCGCATGATATAGCTTTGCAGATTGCGGCAAGCAAGCCCTCCTACATTGACAAGGACGAAGTGCCCAAAGAGGAAATTGAGAAAGAGAAGAGCATTCTTAAAGCGCAGGCGCTTAACGAACCCAATCCCAAACCCGAGAAAATCATAGAGAAAATGATAGAAGGCAGAGTGGAAAAATATTATAAGGAAGTATGCCTGCTTGAACAGCCTTATGTTAAAGACCCCGCAAAGACCATAAGGCAGTTAATCAACGAATCTATAATGGTTATCGGCGAAAAGATTTCCGTAAGACGTTTTGTCCGCTTTGAAATGGGAGAAGGACTGGAGAAAAAGAAGGACAACTTTGCAGACGAAATAAATGAACAAGTCGCCAAGATGAAGGCGGAATAAATAAGAAAAAGGACGCATTAAGCGTCCCTTTTTTTAAGGAGATTAATATGAAGCCCAAGTATAAAAGAGTATTAATTAAGCTAAGCGGAGAAGCTTTAAGCGGCGAGGATAAGTTCGGCATAAGCTACGAAAGACTGGAAAAGGTCATTAATCAGATAAAAATCATTCGGGAAATGAATGTGGAAGTGGGCATTGTGATAGGAGGCGGCAACTTCTGGCGGGGCAGAAACGCGCCCGCCAAAATGGACAGGACGACCGCCGACCACATGGGCATGCTTGCTACCATTATCAACGCCCTTGCCTTGCAGGACGCCCTGGAGAGCATAGATATCCCCACAAGAGTGCAGACCGCGATTTCCATTACCAGAGTGGCGGAGCCGTATATACTGCGCAAGGCACTAAGGCATCTGGAAAAAGGCAGAGTGGTTATTTTCGCCTGCGGCACAGGCAACCCGTATTTTTCCACGGACACCGGCGCGGCGCTGAGGGCTACGGAGATTCATGCGGATGTGCTGCTGCTTGCCAAAAACGTGGACGGCGTTTACGACGACGACCCTAATAAAAATTCGGAGGCTAAAAAACTGGATAAGCTTTCGCACCTTGAATTTATTACCAAAAAGCTTTCCGCAATGGATACCACGGCCGTAAGCCTGTGTATGGAAAACAATATCCCCATAATAGCTTTCGGACTGAACGGGGAAAACAGTATCGTGCAAGCGGTTTGCGGAAAGGAAATAGGCACGCTTATCGGCTGATAAGGCCAAAACATCTTGAAACAATTCAAGTAATATGTTACTATTATTGCATGCGAGGTGATTTATGAATATTGAAAATGAGGAAGTAGCTCTTTTATTTGAAGTATTTGAAGAAAACATAAACAAGTCCATTGATACATTTATCGGCGATTTGCAAAAAATGAGGGCGGGGCGCGCCAATCCGCTTCTTCTAAACGGCATAGAAGTCAATTATTACGGCTGTATGACACCGCTTAACCAAATGGCAAACATCACCGTACCCGAGGCTAGGGTGCTTATGGTGTCCGTTTGGGATACAAGCGCGCTGAAGGCTGTGGAAAAAGCGATTATCGACGCCAATATCGGCATAATGCCAAACAATGACGGTAAAGTAATCAGGCTTATTTTCCCCGAACTTACCGAGGAAAGACGCAAAATGCTGGTAAAAGAAGTCACTTCTCTTGCGGAAAAAATCAAAGTATCCGTGCGCAACGAGCGCAGAGATATTAACGCTCAGCTTAAAAAATATAAAAAGGACAGCGTTATTACCGAGGACGACCTCTTTTTATACGAAAAGAAAGTGGATAGCAGCACAAACGATTATATTGCGAAAATAGATAAAATTGCCGCGGATAAAGAAAAGGAAATAATGAGTGTTTAAGCATCTTGCCATAATACCCGACGGAAACGGCAGGTGGGCATGCATGCGTGGGCTTGAAAGAGCGGAAGGGCACAGACAAGGAGCAAAAAAAGTCCTGCCTCTTATCGGCAAGGTCAGGGAGTGCGGTATCGGTTGTTTATCCTTTTACGCGTTAAGCACGGAAAACTTTGACAGAGAAGCCGCCGAAGTTTCCGCTTTGCAGGATACGATGCAAAGATTTCTTGAAGCGAGTATTTTGCCCTTTGCCACGCAAAATAGTATCAGGCTTTCATTTTTGGGCAGACGGGACAGAATCAACGACGGTTTTGCGCGGCTTATGCGGGTTGCGGAGGAAGAGACGGCCGATAACGACGGGCTAAAGGTCAATTTTGCCGTTGATTACGGCGGCAGGGACGAAATTGCGCGCGCGCTTAATCATTGCAGGCATACGGATAAGGAATTATATTGCTATAAGGATATAGAGAAATATTTTTATACGGCGGATTTGCCCGACCCTGACGTTATGCTAAGATACGGAGGGTACAAAAGACTTTCCAATTTCATGCCTTTGCAGTGCGCGTATGCCGAGCTTATGTTTACGGAAAAGCTTTGGCCGGATTTTGATCCCGGCGATATTGATGAAGTCATACGGAATTATGAGAAAATAAAAAGGAATTTCGGTAAAGTATGAAGAGTAAAATCATTATGGGCGCAATTATGTTTGCTATTTTGCTGGGACTTATCGCCCTGTCAAAGTACGCGCCTTACGTATTGGATATCACTATATTGCTTTTATGTGTTTTCGGCACCAGAGAAATATACCTCGCTATCAAAAGAGCGGGGCACAAACCCATTCCTTTCCCCCTAATACTGATTATGTTGCTGGCATACCCGATGATGTATTTCTTTTCCATTGACGGGTTGATTATTACCTTGCTGTTCACCTTTTTGGTTACTTTCCTTTGGTATGTATTTGATAATAAACGCAATTTCAGCGATTTTATGACTACGCTGTTTTTGGCGTATTATCCCTGCCTGATGTTTATCGTTATTCTGTTCTTGAATATGGAATACGGCATATTGCCCATAATGCTTGCGGTAGGCGGCGCGGTAGGCTGCGATATATTTGCTTATTTCGGAGGCTCAATAATCAAAGGTCCTAAAATCTTTCCCAAGCTTAGCCCCAAGAAAACTTACGCCGGCAGCATCATAGGTTTGTTCGGCGGAGCTTTCGGCTCATGGGTAATGTACAAGATTTTTGAGGCGGGCAATTTTCCTTCCAATATTATATTCCGGTTTGACATGCTGTTTAACAATCCCTCAATGACTTATACCTTGCTTGGATTTTGCTGCGCTGTTTTTGCAGAGCTTGGGGATTTGGGCGCAAGCAAGATAAAAAGAGAGGTAGGCATAAAGGATTACTCTACCGCGCTTCGCTCTCACGGCGGCGTTATGGACAGGCTGGACTCAATATTATTCTCTATGATATTTATTACAACATATATGGTTTTGGTACACGGAAATGCGTAAAAAGGTAGCCGTATTGGGCGCAACCGGCTCAATAGGTACACAAGCGCTCAACGTTATCGCATCCTTAAAAGACCGCTTTGAAATAGTCTTACTCTCAGGTTATACCAATACCGATTTATTGTTAGGGCAAAAGAAAAAGTTTAACGCAAAAAGAGTTTATGCTTTATCCGCCAACGCTGAATTTTTACCTTTGGAAAAGCTAAACGAAAAGGAAACTTATTACGATTGCGATATCGTGATTAACGGCATAAGCGGACTTGCGGGGCTGTTGCCCTCCGTTGCCGCACTGGAAGCGGGCGCGATATTGGCAACTGCAAACAAGGAAAGCATAATCTGCGGCTGGCGTTTTATGAACGAAGCCAAACAAAAACACAAGGGCGCAATATTGCCCGTAGACAGCGAACACTCCACAATTTTCAGATTGTTGCGGCAAAACTACGACGGGCAGGTAATAAAAATTATACTTACCGCGTCCGGAGGCGCACTCCGTGACTGCTCAAAAGAAGAAATAGCGAAAAAAAGAGCAAGAGAAGCGATTGCGCATCCTACATGGAATATGGGCAAAAAAGTTACCATAGACAGCGCGACGCTTATGAATAAGGGTATGGAAATCATTGAGGCAAAGCATTTGTTCGGAATAAACGATATCAGGGTGTTAGGGCACAGGGAAAGTGTTATACACGCTATGATACAATATAGTGACAACAGTTATACGGCAGGGTTAAGCGTGCCTGATATGCGACTGCCCATAGCATACGCCTTAAATTATCCCCAAGCGGATTTTCCCGCAATCGCTCCTTTGGATTTTACGAAATTGGGCTCGCTTAATTTCTTTGAGATTGACCGCGACAAGTTCCCCTGCCTAAAATTGGCCGAACAGGCAGCGGCGGGGAAAGAGGAGCTTGCCATTGCGCTTAACGCCGCTAACGAAGTTATGGTCAACGCCTATCTTAATGACAAAGCCTCATTCTATGATATTTCCGACTATGTTGAGGACGCCTTGAGCGCTTTTGGGGCTATTGAGGCGGAAAGCGTCGCTGATGTTATAAGTATTGATAGAGTAGTGAGGGAATATACTATAAAGAAAGCAAGCCTCGGAGGGTTAATAGGTTAATGGGAATTCTTAATTTTGCTTTGTCGGCAAGTTTTGCGGAAGTGATGTCCACAATCTGGTATTTTGTGGTCGCCTTGCTGTTTTTACTTTTAATGGTGGTCATTCATGAGTTGGGGCATTACGTCGCCGGCAAAAAATTAGGTTTTAAAATTACCGAATTCGGGATAGGATTCGGCCCTCCCATTTATAAAAGGGTAAGCAAAAAGACGGGAGAAATATTTACCATAAGGCCAATCCCGCTTGGAGGATTTTGCAATTTTGAAGGCGAGGATGAGGATAATGATTCTCCCACCGCCTTTAACAAGCATGCCCCATGGAAACGCCTGGTGGTATTATTCTCCGGCGCTTTTATGAATTTTGTATCCGCGCTGATAATGATAACCCTCTTTTTTACCTTTTACGGGCAGCTGCTGCCCGGCGTTTATTCGCTTTACGAAGACAGCTACGCCTACCAAAACAATCAGCTTATGGAAGGCGACATTATTTTGCGGGTGGACGGCAAGCAAATGAACGTAATGGACGCAAGCGACGTGTCCAACTTAATCAAAAACACAGGCGACAGCGCGGAATTTACCTTATTGCGCGACGGTAAAATAATTAAAACCCGCGCAAATAAATCCAATTATACGCCCAAGGACGAAAACGGCGATTATATTTATGATGAAAACGGACAAATAGTCACCAACTACGGATACGGCTTTGTAAGCAGTATCGGGCCGGTTAAATTGAACTTCTTCTTAGCCTTATCAAGGTCGTTTTCCTTTGGCTTTTTCGTGGTGTTTAAGATTCTTGCCTCATTGGCTGGGCTGATTACGGGCAGTATCGGCATCAGCGCGGCGGGCGGGCCGCTGACAGTGATCAATATAATGGCGGACGCCACGCGCACGGGGTTTGCCATGATTGCGTATATTGTGCTTATCATCTCCGCAAACCTGGCTGTAATGAATCTGTTGCCTTTACCCGCGCTGGACGGCTCGCGCATGCTGTTTGTAATAATAGAATGGATCAGAGGCAAGCCGATTAATCCCCGTATTGAGGGTATCATACATTTTATCGGATTCTTGTTGCTTATCGGTTTTGCCTTATTTGCCGACTTGAATCAATTAATATTCAGTAAGCTATGAAAAAAACCGTAAACATAGGAGGAGTGCGGATAGGCGGAGGGCATGAGGTAGCCATACAATCCATGACCAATACTCCCACCGTCGACATAGCCGCAACCATAGCGCAAATCAACGCCTTAGCCGCTGCGGGCGCAAAGCTGGTGCGTATTTCCGTGCCCAATGAGCAAAGCGTGCAGGCGATACCGGAAATTTTATCCGGGGTAAGCGTGCCATTAATCGGCGATTTCCATTACGGCGCAAAGCTGGCTGTGGAAGGTATTAAAAAGGGGCTTGGTAAAATACGCATTAACCCCGGCAATATGAGCAAAAGTGCGGTAGAGGATATCGTAAAATGCGCAAAGGATTACAATATTCCCATAAGGGTAGGCGTAAACAAAGGCAGTATAAAGGATAGGGACGTTACTCCTCAAAGGCTTGCCGCGCTCACGCTGGATACCGCAAAACTTATTGAGGATATGGGATATGACAATCTGGTGCTTGCGGTAAAGAGTTCGGACGTCGCGGATACCGTGCGCGCATACAGAGAGCTTGATAAGCTATGCGATTATCCTTTGCATGTGGGACTTACCGAAGCGGGCTACGGACAAGCCGCGGCAATCAAAAGCGCGGTCGCGATAGGGTCGCTGTTGTTAGACGGAATAGGGGATACTATAAGAGTTTCCCTTGCAGGCAATCCCGTTAAGGAAATTGAAGTGGCGAAGTCTATTCTGAGGGCTGCGGGCAAGGATAAAAAATATGCGGATATTATCGCCTGTCCTACTTGCGCCCGTTGCCATATTGATATAGAAAAATTGGCTTCACAAATAGACCAACTGGCTGATAACGCCTCTATTCCGCTGAAAATCGCGGTTATGGGGTGTACGGTAAACGGAATAGGGGAAGGAAAAGACGCCGATTTCGGGGTCGCGGCAGGCAAAGAAAAGAGCGTAATATTCCTTAAAGGGGAAGAATATAAAACTGTGGACAACAAGGATATACTTGCGGAAATGGAAAAGATACTGGAGAAGTTTATAAATGGAAAAGACTAACGGTGATTTTATAGAAAGGCTTAATAAGCTGCTTCAGCCGGACGAGCGCATTTTTAAAGTACATAACGCGGTTTTGGACGAGAATGCCTTAACAGTTACATTATTGGTTAATTCTTATGACTTTGACCGCGCGCTCAACGCTGATTTTCAGGAACGCGTTTATAATTTCGCTGTTCGGGTATTACCTGAGGAATGTCCTCTTTTAAAGCTGGAATTCAAGAAGACAATTACTTCGGAGGATATTGTTCTGAGAGCGTTTTTAAAGTATATTTATGACGAGTTTAATATTCTTTCTCCCAAAATATCCAAAGACCTGATAAAAGTAAATGTCGTAAAGGATACGATAAAAATTACCGTGCGTATGCCCAGGTATATTTATAATTACTGCGAAAATTATAATTTTACGGACAAAGTATCCGATTATCTTGAGCATGAATTTATGGAAAGCGTGTCCTGCGAGGTAAAACTGGACGACAGTCTGGTGGAGGAAACTTTTGAGCCGGATATTCAGTATACTAAAAAAGCGCTGGGACTGATAGAAATCAAAATTAAGGAGAGCATCCTTCCCGGAGTCATTTCCAAAGCGCCCGTATACATAGAAAACGCAAAGAAAAAAGCCGCCTCCGACGTGGTAATTTGCGGCAAGGTAAAGTCAAAAGTGCAAAGAGAGGCACGCAATACCAAAAAAATATTTTTTACTTTCACCTTAGATGATACTACGAGCACAATTAACGTAAGCGTATTCCCTAAAAACGAGGCGGAAACAGAAAAGCTGCAAAACCTTTCGGATAACGATTGCGTTGTCGCTTGCGGCAATATCAGCTACAATACCTACGAATACGCCAATTCCATGATTGCCAACAAGCTGAGTTATTGCGAGATTGACTTTGACAAAATCAAAATCTCAATGAAATATAAAGACGCGCTTGCGGAATATGTGACAGTGCGTCCGGAGCCGTACGTTGATAAAGAGCAAACCGATTTGTTTGAGTTATTCTCTTTCCCCACAGAGGATAGAACGGAATATGTGGTATTTGATTTTGAGACGACGGGATTGTACATAAACAACGGAGCGGAGCCAATAGAACTGGGCGCGGTAAAAATAAAGGACGGCGTAATAACCGAGCAGTTTTCCACCTTTATTAAAACGGACAAGCCGCTGAGTCAGGAGATCATCAATCTTACCGGCATTACCGATAAGGACTTAGCGGACGCCCCTCTGATGGAACAGGTTATAGTGGATTTTTATAAATTCGCAAAAGATGCCGTTTTGGTCGGGCATAATGTATCCTTTGATATGGCTTTTCTGGAAAAATATGCCAAATTGCAGGGCTACGCCTTTGCCAATGATTGTATTGATACTGTTAATTTGGCAAAACTAAAGGTCAAATCAAAAGATTATAAGCTGGCCACATTGATAGAGGAATTCGGCATCAACAATTTGGGCGCTCACAGAGCGATTTACGATGCTATTGCTACCGCAAAATTGTTTTTGCGCCTTAACAGTATGGCGGATTTGGTCTGACAGGTCGCGCTTGACTATATCCGTCCGGAAATGATATAATTAACGTATAATCAGCATAATGCGCTAAGAGGTATAAATGATATTTAATATTCTAAGGTCGGGCTATTCTCCTTCGGAAATGATTATCCTGGCTATGTCAGTTATTCTTGCGGCAATTCTTGCCATCGTTTCTCATGAGGTTGCGCACGGATATATCGCACTAAAGTTCGGAGACCCCACTGCAAAGCTGCAGGGAAGGCTAACGCTAAATCCTGTCGCGCATTTTGACCTTTTGGGCTTAGCATTGCTGTTGTTAGTCGGATTCGGCTGGGCAAAGCCCGTTCCCATCAATCCCAATAACTTTAAAAATTACCGCAAAGGTATGATTTGGGTAAGCGCGGCGGGCGTGATTGTCAATGTGCTGTTGGGATTTGTTTTTTTGTTTTTACTTTATATTTTTGCCCCCTTAATATTCAAGGGTACCGCCTTTGGCTCAGTGTATTTGTTAAAGCAATTTGCCTTGCAGTTTATTATTTATGCGATAATTATCAATTTTATCCTGGCGTTTTTTAATATGCTGCCCATATATCCTCTGGACGGCTTTCGCTTGCTCAGTATGTACTTAAAGCCTGGCAACAGGTACGCCGCGTTTATGTATAAATACGGATTGTATGTGCTCTTCGGCGTAATTATCGTGGGCAGATTTTTCTCTTCCTTAAATATACCGTTTTTGGATATCTTCGGAACGGTTTACGATTTGATATACAAGCTGATAATGATTACGATTAAGGCTGCGGGAGTAGGGGCTTAAATGAAACAACTCATATTTAATAACTCTATAGGTGAGGTGTCATACCGGCTTGATTTTCTGGATTCGCCCCAGCCTTTGGACGTTATTTTGGATATGATTAAAGAAGCCAAAATCAATATCAGGGATATTTTTATATCGGACATCACCGAACAGTATTTAAGATATGTGGAGGAACTGCAGCAGACCGACTATGAATATTTAAGCGAATTTCTGGTGTTTGCCGCTACTCTCCTGGAGGCAAAATCCGCCTCAATGCTGCCTTGCGTGGATATATTTGACGAGCAGGAGGACGAACTTTCCGCGCAGGAAAAGCTGATTATCAGGCTGGAAAACTATAAATTATTCAAAGATACGGCGGAAAAACTGTCTCAATTGGAAATATTGTGGCGTTTTTACAGGGAGCCGCAATTTAGCGAGGATGATTACAGATACATAGTCACCGATTTTAATCTGGATAAGCTGGTCAACGCTTTTAAGAGCATTTTAGAAAAAATCGAATACAGGAGCGAGGAAAAAGCCGTTCCCAAAACGATAGAAAAAGAAACTTTCACTATCGCCGAAGGCGCAAAAAGGATTATCGAATTAATCAGAAGCGAAAAAAGGCTCAGCTTCTATACCCTGTTCGGCGCTTTTTTTTCCAAAAATGAAATTGTCACAATGTTTTTGGCTGTTCTGGAGGTGGTTAAACGCAGGATTATCACAATAGAGCAGCAGCAAGACGGAGATATACTGCTTTTCCATAACCCGTCTGTGGATAAATATAACGTTACGGATATCGAGGAGTTGCTAGCCGATGTTGAAAAATAAGATTGAATCATTGCTTTTTGCCAGCGGAAACGGGTTAAAGATAGATTATTTACTTCAATATTTCTCCAATGAATACACAAGGGAGGACATCGAGCGCGCCTTGGAGGAAATCAGAAAGCATTACAGCGGCGATCGCGGCATTATTCTTATTAAATATAACGATATTTATCAATTTCAGACCAATCCGCGCTATGGAGAGGAAATCGCGGAAATACTTACCCCGATAAAGGAAAAAGCGTTGTCAAAAACGCTGCTTGAGGTGCTTGCCATAGTGGCGTATCAGCAACCTGTTACCAGAGGGGAGATAGAAGAAATCAGGGGAGTAGACCCTGACTACGCCTGTACCGTGCTGCAAAAGCTGGGGCTTATCGAAGTGACGGGCAGGAAGGACGCATTGGGCAGACCTTTGCTTTTCGGTACCACAGACGAGTTTTTACGCAAATTCGGTTTGTCCGGTCTGGACGATTTGCCGGATAAGGAATATCTGCTTAGCGAAATCAGAAATAATTTTGATAAGTATTATCAGGATTCGGATATGCTGTTCCGCCCGAAAAATATTGAAAACGGGGAAACGGAGGGGGAAGCGGTTCAAGAACGCAGGGAAGCCGCGGCGGATATCGCGGAAAATATCATAGAAATTCCCGAATTTTTAAAGGATGAGGATTTTGTCAGCCTGGAATAGTATTTATTAGACCTTAATTAAGATACTATTCTTATGATAATAGGATTTATAATAGCGTTTTCCGTAACGCTTATTGTTTTTATCCCTTTTACTACCCGTTTGCGGTTTTATATTTCAGACAGAAATTTTGCTTTTTCATTTTCCGTAAAAATAGGCTTGCTTCCTCCGGAATACATTTTTGCCGCGAGAGCGGGGGAGGTTTTATCCTCCAAAAGCGGCGACGAATACCAATTGGGACCGATTGAGGCTGACATGGGGCTGACTTTAAAGGACATGAAGGAATTGATGCGCTTTATTCCCCTTACCTATGCCCATGCCCTGATTTGTTTCGGCGACAAAAACAATGCCATGCGTACGGCGATTATCTTAAAATGCGCGGATATGTTTATGGCGGCATTGGAGAGAAAGCTGCCCTTTCCCAAAGGGCGAATGAAGCGGGTGATTATACCCGCATACACACAAAATAAATTGTTTATTGACAGCGAAATCAAATTTTCCGTTACCCTGTTCGTCATATTTTTGGCGTTATTCAAGATACTAAAAAACAGAGGAAAAAATAATGAGCATAAATAGTCTTAATGAGATGTTGGCAGGCACGATAGACAAACTTAAAGGCCTGGTGGACGTAGATTCTATTGTAGGCAAACCCATAATAACAGCGGATAACACAACTATTGTGCCGATAACCAAAGTATGTTTCGGATTTTTGACGGGCGGCGGAGAGATTGGCGCAAATAAGGAGCGCATTTCCGAGTTGGCCGACCCTTTCGCGGGCATTGGCGGCGGGGTAAGCCTGGTGCCTATAGGCTTTTTAGTTGTTTCCGACGGCGGCGCAACCATAGTTAAACCAGAAGGAGATAATGTGGATAAATGGTTGGATATCTTACAGTCAGGCATCAGAAGTATGTTAAAAAAGTAATATCATTTATAGTATTAATCGCTTTATTATCCGTTATAAGTCTTTGCTTTTCTCCTGGTGACTCCGCTTATGCCGCCTCAAGCGGCGAGGTAGTCATGGAAGCGGGCAGTCTGCGCGTGCTGGAGGGGAGCAACATGCATGTCCGCATGCCTATGGCAAGCACAACCAAGGCAATGACTCTGCTTATTGCTATCGAAAAGGGAAATTTGGAGCAAATCGTGACTATACCTAAAGAGGCGGTAGGCATTGAAGGCAGCAGCATATATCTGAGGGCGGGGGAAAAACTGACTCTGAAAGAACTTTGTTACGGTTTAATGCTCTCCAGCGGCAACGATGCCGCGGTCGCGATAGCGTGCGCTGTGGGAAAGAGCGTGGAGGGGTTTTGCGCCCTTATGAATCAAAGGGCTGCCGAACTGGGTTTGAAAAATACGCATTTTTGCAATCCGCACGGCCTGCACGACGACAACCATTATACCAGCGCTTATGATTTGGCGGTAATTTCCTGCTACGGTATGCGTAATCCCGTTTTCCGCTCTGTAGTGGGCACTCAAAACATTAAGATAAGCGGAGGAGAGGGCGGATACAGATATTTGTATAATAAAAATAAAATACTTAAGCTTTATAAGGACGGTAACGGTATTAAGACCGGCTTTACAAAAAAAGCGGGCAGATGCCTTATCGCTTCCAGCGAAAGGGATGGGATGCAGTTGGTTTGCGTGCTTCTCAATTGTCCGCCTATGTTTGAGCGCAGTATGCAGCTTATGGATAAGGCTTACAGAGAATACGAAATGAAGACAATAGCCGCTCCCAACCAAAGCATTTGCGGCATAAATATTAAGGACGGCACCGTGGCGCGCAGCGGAATATGCCTGCGCGAGGGCGTAAGAATACCCGTAAAAAGGGACGGCAGCGAAAGAATAAGCGCAAAACTGGATTTGCCGAATGCAATACCCGCTCCGCACAAAAAGGAAGATCCCGTCGGGGCGATTGCAATCTATATCAATAATAACTTGCTTTTTACAAAAAAACTCTATACAATGAGGGATATAAAAAGCAAAGGAGTGCTGGACCACTTTAATGACATTATCAAAAGATGGTGATTCTCAGGTAAGGA
Organism: Christensenellales bacterium; assembly: GCA_050945855.1. Classification (GTDB taxonomy): domain Bacteria; phylum Bacillota; class Clostridia; order Christensenellales; family DTU072; genus CAYSNP01. The sequence goes on from JBMNTS010000009.1 coordinate 19,696, forward strand.
TTAATAAATATATCGCCGACGCGGGCATAATCTCACGCAGAGGGGCGGAAACGCTGATAATTGAAAACAGGGTCAGAATTAACGGCAAACTTGTCACTTCGCTTTCCGAGAAGGTGAATATCGAAAACGACACCGTAAGCATAGACGGAGAAAATATATCCCTCCCGGGCAACTATGTATATATAATGTTTAACAAGCCCAAAGGGTGTGTCGTTACCATGAAAGACGAAAAGAACAGGAAAACCGTAATGGATTACATCGACATCACGCAAAAAAGGGTTTTCCCAGTGGGGCGGCTGGATTATGATTCCGAGGGGCTGCTTTTACTTACAAACGACGGCGAACTGGCGTACAAACTGACGCATCCCGCTTTCGAGGTGCCCAAAACGTATCTGGTAAAGATAGAAGGCGAAGCGACCGGCAATGAACTGGCTGTTTTGCGCAAGGGCGCGGTTATAGACGGTAAGCAATTGAACAGGTGCAAAATCAAATTCAAGGAAAGCAAAGACGGCATTTTTTCTTACGAGGTAACCATTAACCAAGGGTATAATCGGCAAATCCGCAAAATGTTCGAATCCATTAATAAGCAAGTCGTGTTTTTAAAGCGCATCAGCGTGGGCGAACTACGCTTAGGCGGACTGGGGAGGGGAAAATCCCGTTTCTTAAAGGATTTTGAAATCGAGTATCTAAAAAAACTTTAATTTATATATTATATAAATCCCATATATAATAATCAATCGGCAAGGATTTTGCGTGGCATAATCCTTGCTTTTTTATGAAATTTGGTATATAATGGTAAATGACGTAAATTTGGCTAATTTAAAGCCAAACTCCTAAGATAAAATATGGAGGTATATTAATGAGCGGGATAAAAATGCTCCGCGCCAAAGCAAATAAAATAGAAAAGGCTACAAAGGGCATACGGGAATTTATTGCGGAAATCGTTGAAAAAGATTCTTTTGTTCAAACGGATGTGTTTATGGCGGGAGAATCTTTTTTAGATGGGAGCGAGGCGTTGGGAGAGGGCGTTATTTGCGGTTACGCAAATCTTGGGGATTATCCCGTCACGATAATTGCTCAAAATGCGGAAGTATTGGGAGGCAGTCTGGGCAAAGCTCACGCCGATAAAATCCTGAAAGCAATAGACAGGGCGCAAAAGACCAAAACTCCGTTAATCTCCATTATCGACAGCAGGGGAGCGCGTCTCGGCGAAGGTCTGTCCGCACTGGAAGGATACGCTGCCATTACCGCAAAAGTATCGCTGCTAAAGCGTAACGTGCCGCATATAGCGATAATTAATGGCAATGCGATAGGGCACATGAGCATATACGCCCAAACCGCGGATATTATGTTTATGGGCAAGGACGGGATAATGTCATTTAATCCGCCTATGGCGGTGCTTGCCTCTTCGGGCAGCGCGAAAGCGCCCGGGGAAGTCTTTTGCGCCGCCAATCATGCAAAGCATAACAATACCTGCGCTTTCACATATGAAAAACCGTCCGAAATCAAGCATACCTTGAATAAATTGTTCGATTATATGCAAAAACCCATAATCGAAAACGAGGATAATCCCAACAGGGTTGCCGCAGAACTTAACAAGGCGGCAGGCGCGCAAGCATTGCTTGAGGCTTTATGCGACGAAAAACAATATCTGGAATTGTACGCAGGTTTCGCCCCTTCGGTTAAGACGGTTATCACTAGCGTTAATTCCATCTCCGCAGGCATAGTGCAGACCAAAGCGGACGGGGTTACAAGCCTGTTAGACGAAAATGCCGTAAAGAAGATTGCAAAATTTGTTTCTTTTTTACAGGCGTATCATATTCCCCTGATTACCCTGATTGATTGCGAAGGAGTAAAGAGCGATATTGACAGCGAACTTGGCGGAATAAGCGCGGTTTGCGCGGAACTTGCTGAGTGTATTGCCGCCTCCGGTATAGCCAAAATTGCTGTGGTGACGGGCAGCGCAATAGGGTACGCCTACACCGTATTATGCTCAAAAGCGTTAGGCTTCGATTACACCCTTGCCTTTGCGGACAGCACGCTTTTGCCCATAAATGCGGATACAGCGATAAGCGTAATCAACGTTAAGGAAATAGAGTCAGCCTCCAATCCCGTGGCCGCGCGCGAAAAGCTGGCGGAATTCTATAAAAGCAGACAGGGCAATCCATTTATCGCTGGTAAAGAAGGATATATCGATAATATTATCGAGCCTGCTTTGCTCAGACCTTACGTTGCCAGCATATTGACCGCGCTGGAGAGATAGGGGATTATCGCAATGAGCATTTTGGCAATAGGATTTAAGGAAATAATTTCGTTAGGCTCACTTACCACCTTGCTGGGTATGGGTGTAACGTTTATTATTTTATGCATTTTGGTAGGCGTACTGGTGCTTCTCTCCAAAACCGTTTCCATAAAAGGCAAACAGCCTCAGGAAATGCCGGAAAATGCGCCAATTGCCGAACCAATTATAGAAAATGGGCTAAATGATAAGAATAATTCTGAAATTGCGGCTATTTTAGCGGCAGTTTACACTTTAATGGAGCAAGAAGAAGACCTGCCCAAAGCGGACTTTATCGTCAAATCAATCAAAAGGATAAAATAATATGCGTAATTTTAAGGTTTATGTCAACGGTAACGAATATGAAGTTGCAATAGAAGAAGTAACTTACAGTGCCAATACTTCTATCCCCGAAAACCGTGAAACGGTAAAAAATGAGGCTATTACAAAGCAACAAGCGCCTAAATCCGAAGTTGTTGCCAAGCCCCAGGCTGTCGCAAAGCCCGCAGCCGCCCCTAAAGCGGAGGTATACTCAAACGGGCATAAAATATCCGCGCCTTTCCCGGGAGTGATTCTTAAGGCTTTAAAAAATAACGGAGAAAAAATTAAAAAGGGTGAAGTTCTGTTTGTGCTGGAAGCCATGAAGATGGAAAACGACATCGCTTCCCCTGCGGACGGCACTCTTTCAAATAGCGTGCAGGCGGGCACAAGCGTTGAAACAGGCACAGTTCTCGCCGTTATATCTTAATTAATATGAGCAGTTTTTTTTGTATTACCATATTAGACTCATTCAAGAGGCTGTGGGAAAGCACGGGATTTAATTCCCGGATTTCGGGTGACAAATACGTCTTCGGCGTATTTGGGCTTTATTTAATGATGGGCATAGCCTGCTTATTGCTTTATCTCGCAATAGTCAAAAAGTTTGAACCCAACCTGCTTTTAGCCATTGCCTTCGGTATGTTTTTAGTTAATATTCCCGGCGCCTACGATGTGCTGTTTGCTCCGGAAATCCCGGGCAGCCCGGGCGGCTTGTTTACTTATTTCTATAAAGGTGTTCAGCTGGTTATCTTCCCGCCGCTTATCTTTTTGGGCATAGGCGCAATGACGGATTTTGGGCCGCTTATCGCCAATCCAAAAAGTTTATTGCTGGGAGCCGCGGCGCAACTGGGCATTTTTATTACCTTTTTCGGAGCGTTGTTCTTAGGCTTTATTGATAAGGAAGCGGCCTCTATAGCGATAATCGGGGGAGCTGACGGGCCTACCGCCATTTATTTGACAACCAAACTGGCTCCCGAGCTTTTGCCCGCTATCGCTATCGCGGCATACTCGTATATGGCTTTGGTACCCGTAATACAGCCGCCCATAATGAGAGCCTTAACCACTAAAAAAGAAAGACTGGTAAAAATGGAGCAACTGCGCGAAGTATCAAAAAAGGAAAAAATTATATTCCCCATTGTTACCACTGCGATAACCGGCATAGTTTTGCCTGCCGCACTGCCGCTTATAGGCATGCTGATGCTGGGCAATCTGATGAAGGAATCCGGAGTGGTCCCCAGGCTTACCAATACCGCCAAAAACGAGTTGATTAATATTGTTACCATAATATTGGGCATTGCGGTAGGGGCAAAAGCGTACGCCCCCACGTTTTTGCAATTCGGCACAATTAAGATAATGTTATTAGGTGTTTTCGCTTTTAGCATGGGCACAGCGGGCGGAGTATTATTAGGCAAACTTATGTACAAGCTTTCGGGAGGAAAAATCAATCCGCTGATTGGAGCGGCGGGCGTGTCTGCCGTGCCGATGGCTGCACGGGTAGCGCAGGATGTCGGAAAGAAGGAAGACCCTAACAACTACTTGCTTATGCATGCAATGGGCCCGAATGTAGCAGGGGTTATCGGCTCCGCCGTTGCGGCGGGCGTGCTGCTGGCTATGTTCGGCTAAAAGGAGAAATAAATGTCTGCAATAAAGATTACCGAAACAATTTTAAGAGACGCTCATCAGTCGCAGGCGGCTACGCGTATGCGGCTTCAGGACATGCTGCCCGCGGCGGGAGAACTGGACAAGATCGGTTATCATTCGGTGGAGTGCTGGGGCGGCGCTACCTTTGACACCGCTATACGCTATCTGAGAGAAGACCCGTGGCACAGGCTCAGAGCGTTGCGCGAAGCTATGCCCAATACCAAGCTGCAAATGCTGCTCAGGGGGCAAAATCTGTTGGGTTACAAGCATTACGCCGACGATATCGTGGATATGTTCGTGAAAAAATCCATTGAAAACGGTATTGATATAATCAGGGTATTTGACGCTCTTAACGATTTAAGAAATTTGGAGCAGGCAATTAAGTCAATCAAAAAATATAAAGGAATATGCGAAGCGTCTTTTTGTTACACAATCAGCCCCGCTCATAATATAGATTATTTTGTTCGAATTGCAAAGCAGCTTCAAAAAATGGGAGCGGATATTATTTGCATTAAGGATATGGCAAATCTGTTGCTGCCTTATCCCGCTTACGAGCTTGTAAAAGCGTTAAAGAGCGAAGTCGGTCTGCCTATACATGTGCATACGCATAATACCGCGGGCACGGGCGCAATGGTTTACTTGAAGTGCATTGAGGCCGGAGCGGAAATAATAGACACCGCCCTTTCGCCTTTTGCAAACGGCACCAGCCAGCCCGCCACCGAAAGCATGATAGCCACATTGGCGGGGACACAGTACGATACGGGGTTAAGTCTGGAGAGTATGTATCCCGCAGTTAGGCATTTCGAGAAAATTGCGGACAGACTAAAACAAGAAGGTTTTATTAACGATAAGGTAATGACTACCGATGTAAACGCTTTGATTTATCAGGTGCCGGGCGGCATGATCAGCAATCTTATATCGCAGTTGGAAAAACAAGGGGCGCTGGACAAGTATAACGAAGTTATGCAGGAAGTTCCCAAGGTGCGCCAGGATATAGGCTATCCTCCCCTTGTTACTCCCAGCAGCCAGATAGTAGGCATTCAGGCGGTATTAAACGTGTTATCCGGGGAAAGATACAAAATGGTCACCAAAGAGTTTAAGTCCGTATTAAAAGGGGAATACGGAGCTCTGTTATTCCCGCCTTCGGAAGAATTGCTTAATAAGACAGGCATAAGCAAAGAGGAAATTATCACTTGCAGACCTGCCGATATGATTAAACCCGAATATAATAAGCTGAAATCGGAAATTAAGCAATATTACACTCAGGAGGAGGACGTATTGACTTACGCGATGTTCCCGCAGGTAGCCCTTGACTATTTCAAGTGGAGGCAAGCACGTGACATCGGCGTTGACGCCGCTCTTATGGACCGGGAAAACAATATTCATCCGATTTAGCATGCGAATACTGATTGTAAATGACGACGGTTATAAAGCGGAAGGCATAAACTACCTTGCCGACAGGCTGCATAAAGAGCATACGGTTACCATGGTTGCTCCCCGTTACGGCTGCAGCGGTTTTAGCCATTCTCTCACCTTTTACAGACCCATATTTGTTAAAAAGATACCCAATCCGCCCTGGGAGTGTTATTCGGTGGAAGGCACCCCCGCCGATTGCGTAAAGGTAGCGTTAAGGGAGCTTATGAGCAAAAAACCCGATTTGATAATCAGCGGCATTAATAATCATCCCAATATTGGCACGGACGTATTTTATTCGGGAACGGTGCACGCTGCTATGGAAGGCAGCCTGTCCGGCTTCCCTTCGCTTGCCGTCAGCGGTTATTTTGTTAAAGAGGCGACGCTGGAAGCGGATATGAAAAAAGCCTCCGATTTTATCGCGCGCAATCTGGATATCCTTTATGAGGATTGCAAAAACCTTATACCCGTAAATCTGAATTTTCCGCGCGATATCAACGATATCAAAGGCGTTAAGGTTACGCCGATAGGGGTTAAGATATATGCCGACTTCTACGAAAGAAATGAGCATATTCAAGAGGATGTTATCAGTTACACCTTAAAGGGTGACGAAATTATTTATAAGGACAACCCGTTGGATTGCGATACCAACTGGCACAAATTGGGGTATATTACAATTAGCCCGGTAGCATTGGATAATACCGATTATAATGCTCTTAAAAAGTTAAGAGCAGACTATATCTTGTAAAATAAGGAAAGATAATTGAAAGCTGTTGTATGCGGCGGCGGAGCCGCAGGAATGATTTGCGCTATTGAGGCGGCAAAAGCGGGCTTGGATGTCACCTTAATAGAAAAGAACAATAAATTAGGCAAGAAATTATATATAACCGGCAAAGGGCGGTGCAACCTTACAAATACCGCCGACAAACAAACTTTTTTTAACCAGATTGTCAGCAATCCCAAATTTTTATATTCAGCTATAAACACTTTTTCCAACACCGATACAATGAAATATTTTGAAAAACTGGGCGTGCCTATTATTGAGGAAAGAGGCGGCAGGGTTTTTCCCGCAAGCAATAAATCAAGCGATATTATCCGGGCTTTGGAAAAAGAACTTAATCGCTTGGGCGTAAAGGTCATTTTTGGGGAAAGCGCAATCGACATAAAGACAGACGGCTCTAAAGCGGTAAAACTAATTACGGACAAGTCAGAGTATTACGCGGACAGGTTTGTGCTTGCTACGGGCGGCGCAAGTTACAAGGCGACGGGGAGCACCGGCGACGGATACACGCTGGCGCAAAGGCTGGGGCATACTGTGGTTTCTATCGCGCCCGCGCTTACCGGCATAGAACTGAAAAGCGCAGTAGGGGTTAAAATTACCTTTCCGATGCAGAATTTGCCGTCCGCGGAAGGGCTAAGTTTGAAAAACGTTCAAGCGGCGATAATCACAAAAAACGGAAAACAGCTTAAAAGCGAACAAGGCGAAATGCTGTTTACAGACACGGGGGTCAGCGGACCCATTATTCTTACTCTAAGCAGTTACATTAACAGGCTGAACATGAAAGATTTAAGACTGGTTATAGACCTTAAACCCGCCTTAAGTCCGGAAGTCCTTGACAACCGTATCCTAAGGGATTTTGAAGAAATTAAGAATAAGATGTATAAAAACTCTCTTGCGGGGCTATTGCCAAATAAGCTGATAGCGTTTATAATATGCTTATCCGGCATTCATCCGGAAAAAAGCGTAAACACTGTCACGCGCGCGGAAAGGGCAAGCCTTGTTCATCTGTTAAAGAATCTTACCTTTGAAATCCAATCACTGCAGGATATCGACAGGGCGGTGGTTACAGCGGGCGGAATAGACACACGAGAAATCAATCCTTCGGATATGCGCAGCAAACTGATAAGCAATCTTGCTTTTGCCGGCGAAATCATAGACGTTGACGCGCTTACCGGCGGTTTTAATTTGCAGATTGCTTTTTCCACCGGTTACCTTGCGGGAGTGAAACTTAAGCATTAGGAGAGAATAATGACGTTAAATATTGCTATTGACGGTCCCAGCGGCGCGGGGAAAAGCACTATAGCGAAATATATCGCCAAAAAGCTTGATATTCTCTATCTGGATACGGGGGCAATGTACAGGGCGGTGGCGTGGTATGTAATTTCTAAAGGCGTTGACCCCGGCGACGAGGCAAAAGTAATACCCATGCTTGACGATATCAAAATGGATATCAGGTACCAAAACGGCGCGCAAAGAGTACTGATTTGCGGCAAAGACGTCACCGACTATATAAGGGAACATAATATCTCCATGGGAGCGTCCACCGTATCCAAAATACCCGCGGTAAGACTTAAGCTGGTGGAATTGCAAAGAGAAATCGCCGCCAAAAACGACTGTGTGTTGGACGGCAGAGATATAGGCTCTTACGTGTTGCCTTCCGCTCCTTTGAAAATCTTTTTGACGGCGGAGCCCGAGGAACGGGCAAGGCGCAGGCATGCGGAGTTGATTGCCAAAGGCATGCAGATTACATACGAAAAAGTGCTGGAGGATGTGCTTGCCAGGGATAAGCAGGACAGCACAAGGGCTTTCGCCCCCTTAAAGGCTATGCCTGACGCGATAATAATAGATACCACCTCTTGCAGCATTCAGGACACCGAAAGGAAATTTGATGAGATCTTATGCAAATTAAAAAAGCCCAATCAATAGGTTACTGCTCGGGAGTAAAAAGAGCTTTACAAATAGCCCTGGATGCGCAAAAGAAATACGGTACAGCGTATACTTACGGAGATTTAATCCATAATAAGCAAACAATCGCCCGACTTAACGAAAAAGGCATTATAAGCGTCAAAGACCCCGGTGCGCTATCCCCCGGCGATACTATTATTATCAGCGCGCACGGCGCATCCGACCAATTTATAGACAAGCTGAAAAGCACAGGCTTGAACGTAATAGACGCGTGCTGTCCCTGCGTGAAAAAAATCCATAATACGGTTAAGGAATACTGCGCGAAAGGTTACGCGATAGTGATATTCGGGCACAAGGGGCACCCTGAGGTCAGAGGCATCGCGGGCTGTTGCGACAGGGTTTACATTATTTGGGATTGCGAGGAGTTTCCGCAGGTTAAAGAGAGGGATATTCTCTGTGTTGTACAGACAACTTTTGATAAAGATAATTACCTTTATTTGAAAGAAAAATTTAGCGAATATGCAAAAGATACCCTAAAAAAGGTTGTATTCTTTGACAGTATTTGCTATACTACTGTTGAAAGACAGGCTGAAGCAAAACTAATAGCGCAAGAATGCGATACAACGCTGGTTGTAGGCGACAAAGGAAGCTCCAATGCAAACAGACTATTGGAAATCTGCGCTAAACAAGGTAGCGAAGTTTATCTGATAGAGAATGTAGACGATTTAACATCGTTGAAAAATAAAAATATTGCAAAGCTGGGCATAATATCCGGCGCATCAGTTCCCGAAGAGCTGATTTTGGAGGTCCTAAACAAGATGGTCGAACTTAACGCCAACACACCACAGACTGAAGCGGAAGTAAACGCTGAAGCAAAAGAAGAGCAACTCAACACCACAACCGAAAGCATTGAAGATTTGGTAAAAGAGCCGCAGCAGGCTATACAAGCGGAAGAACAACCGGCTGTCGCCAAGCCTGTCAAGGCAAAAAAGGAAGAAGAACTTACCATGGCCGAGGCCATGAAGAAATATAGCCCCAAAATAGTAAGACAGGGTGCTAAGCTTAAAGTTAAAGTCGTAAGCGCGGACGCTTCCGGCATTTCTGTAGCAATATTGGGCGGAGTCGCGGGCAAAAACGACAGCGGCTTTATAGATAAAGACGAAGTGGAATTAGAGGGAGAATACAATCCCGATAATTACAAGCCCGATGATATTTTAGAGGTTATGATTATAGCCAAAGATCAGGACAGCAAGCCCAAGACCATCAATCTTTCCAAAAAAGAACTGGACGCTCTTAAAATAGACGACGAGAAAGTCAAAGACATTTTAGCGGGCGCGGAATTTACACTTGCCTGCAACAAAGAGATCAAGGGCGGATTGCTGGGTAAAATCGGCAGCTATACCGTCTTTGTACCCGCCAGTCAAATTAAAATGGGATTCGTTAAGAATTTGGCGGATTACGTGGGCAAACCCTTGCGGCTGAAAATGCTACCTCCCAAAGAGGAGCCGGAAAGCGAAGATGGCGAAAAGAGAAGATCCAATCCCAAGCGCATCGTTGCCAGTCAAAGAATAATTCTGGAGCAGGAAAAGCAGGAAAAGGAAGACGAGTTCTGGAACAACCTTAACGTAGACACCGTAGTTCAGGGCAAGGTTAAGAGATTTTCCTCTTTCGGCGCGTTTGTAAGCGTTAAAGGTTTTGATTGCCTTGCGCACATCAGCGATTTATCCTGGACCAAGATTAATTCTCCCAGTGAAGTATTGGAGCTTAATAAGACTTACGACTTCTTGGTATTGCGCATAGACAGAGCCAATAATAAGGTAAGCATAGGATACAAGCAGCTGCAAAAACAGCCTTACGATATAGCCAGAGAAAAGTATCCCGTGGGTAGCATTGTTAAGGGCAAAGTGGAGCGCATCAAGCCTTACGGCGCATTTGTGGAAATTGAGCCGGGCGTGGACGGGCTTGTGCACGTAAGCCAGATCGGTCACAAATGGATTAAGGATGCCAACGAAGCGCTTAAGGAAGGCGATGAGATCGAAGCCAAAATCATAGGCTTTGAAGATAATAAGATTACTTTATCCATAAAAGAGTTGCTACCTGAGGAAGAACCGGTCGCGGAAGCAGTGCAGGAAGAAGCAATAGAGGAAGCGGAAACCGGCAAAAAGGGCAAGGGCGGCAAAGAAAAACCGCGCAAAAAGGAAGCCGAGGAAAACATTCCCAGGGAGTATGTATCTCAAAGCAACGGCGCAACCTTCGCGGATGTCTTCAAAGACCTGAATCTTGCGGATTTCGAAGATAAATAACAAAAAAGACCACCGCAAACGGTGGTTTTTAATTATTGGATGAGGAATGATGGATAATACGCTTTACAATAATCCTTTAGTTACAAGATACGCAAGCAAAGAAATGAGCGGGCTGCTTTCGGAGCAGAACAGAATAGGGTTGTTCAGAAGGCTTTGGACGGCGCTTGCCGCTTCTCAAATGGAATTGGGTCTTAATATCACAAAAGAACAAGTGGACGAGCTTGCGGCCAACGTTGACAATATCAATTTTGACGTTGCCGCCGAAAGGGAGCGGATAGTAAGGCATGACGTAATGGCGCATATTTACGCTTATTCACAGCAATGTCCCAAAGCCGCGCCCATTATTCACCTTGGCGCGACCAGTTGTTACGTTACGGACAACGCCGATTTGATAATTTATCACGACGGGTTGAAATTGCTTCTTGAAAAGATAGCCGGCGTAATGGCTAACCTGGCCAGATTCGCGCTTGAAAATAAAAGCCTTGCCTGTCTGGGGTTTACTCACCTTCAACCCGCGCAGCTTACTACAGTAGGCAAGAGAGCGACGTTGTGGCTGCAGGATTTCTTGCTTGATTATAACAGCATATCCGATTTTTTATCCGATTTCATGCTGCGGGGCGTCAAAGGCACAACGGGCACGCAGGCAAGTTTTTTAAAGCTGTTTGACGGCGACCACGATAAGGTAAACCTGCTACAACAAAAAGTGCTGGAAAAAATGGGCTTTGGCAAGGCTTTCGGGGTTACCGGGCAAACTTACACCCGCAAATACGACTACAGTATTGCCAGCCTGTTAAGTATGATAGCGCAAAGCGCCGCAAAATTCGGCAACGATATTCGCTTGTTGCAGAATATGAAGGAGATTGAGGAGCCCTTTGAAAAAAATCAGATAGGTTCCAGCGCAATGGCGTACAAGCGCAATCCCATGCGATGCGAGCGAATATGTTCGCTTGCGCGCTATCTTGTATCCCTGCCCGCAAATTGCGCCGTTACCGCTTCCACGCAATGGCTGGAGCGCACCTTGGATGACTCCGCCAACCGCAGAATTGTTATGGGAGAGGCATTATTGGCGGCGGATGCCATACTTGAACTTACGCTTAACGTCACCAACGGTTTGGTGGTTTATCCTAAAGTCATAAAGAAGCATATTGATATGGAACTCCCCTTTATGGCGACAGAGGATATCTTGATGCAATGCGTAAAAGCTGGCGGCGACAGGCAAAAGCTGCATGAATTAATCAGAACTCATTCCATGGAAGCGGCCAAACTGGTAAAAGAAGAGGGCAAAAGCAACGACCTTATAGAGCGTATAAAGCAGGACAAGAATTTTGCGGCTGTGCACAGCCAATTGGAAGATATCCTTTCCGCTTGGAACTTTATCGGCCGCAGTCCGGAACAAGTGGAGGAATTTATATCTCTCAATATCCGACCCATACTGTCAAAGCACACCCTGAAGCAAGGCGGAGAAATTAAGGTTTAACAATGCCTTATTAGCTGTATTCCTATTAGTAATCCCTAAAAAATACAAGTTACATATTATAAAAGAAGATACAGAAAATACAGCCTGTATCTTTTTTTCTTTATATGTGACAAATATTAAAACGGCGTATTAATTATAGCTTGATAAGACGTGCTTATAATGCTATAATTATGTGGAAATGGAAAAGGGTATTTGCTTGCGGGAATAAAAAAAGGATAAAATCACCTTAATTTTGCGATTTTATCCTTGGCAGGGGAGACGCGATTCGAACACGCAACCAATGGTTTTGGAGACCACTACTCTACCGTTGAGCCACTCCCCTTCAGCCCGAATATTATACCTTAATTACAGCTTGATGTCAAACGGAAAACGGAGGTTTTATGAAATACAGAATAGGCTTTATCGGCGCGGGAGTTATGGCGGGTATTATCATAGAGAGAATGCTTGAAAGCGGCAATTTCCGCCCTGACGAAATATGCGCCTTTGACGTGGATAGCGGACGCAGGCAATGGCTGCAGAGTAAAAACATTTATGTGCCCAAGGATATTAACGAACTGATTGAAACCAGCGATATTACGCTTTTGGCGGTAAAACCGCAAAATTACGCCGGCATATTAGCCGAAGTCAACACCGAAAATATTAAAGCTCTGGCAAGTATTATGGCGGGAGTAAAGATCTCTTCATTGAAAAGCAGGATAAATAAGCGCATCGGAATAGCGCGCATAATGCCCAACGCGCCCGCGGCAATAGGAGAAGGGATAAGCGCGGTTTGCTTTGACAATATGAGCGTGCAGGATAGGGAGTGCATTATAAATATGCTTACCGCCTGCGGAGAGGTTATCGAGTTGGGTGAAGAAAAATTTGACGCTTTTACCTCCCTTTGCGGCAGCGGTCCCGCTTATGTTTATATGATTATGGACGCTATGATTAAAGGCGGAATGAAGGGCGGTTTGACTTTTGAGGAAAGCAAAACAATGGCTTCCGCCACTCTCAGAGGCTCCGCCGCGTTTGCTCTGCAAAGCGAAACGCCGCTGGATATTATGGTGCAAAGAGTGTGTTCCAAAGGGGGCACAACGATTGAGGCGGTCAAAATCTTTGAGGAAAAAGGGCTTAAAGATATTATTGTGGAAGGGCTGGACGCCTGTCGCAAAAGGTCTATAGAGTTATCGGAGAGTAATTAGTGAAAAAAGTAGAGATTCACACGGACGGAGCCTGCAGCGGCAATCCCGGCAAAGGGGGATGGGCGGCAATACTTGTATATAAAGGGATTGAGAAGGTTATTTCGGACGGATATCCCAATACTACCAATAACAGAATGGAATTGTTTGCGATACTAAGCGGGCTGATGCAGCTTAAGGAAAAATGTGATGTGACCGTCTACAGCGACAGCGCGTACGCGCTCAATCCCTTTTTGAAGGGCTGGATAGAAAAATGGCGCAAAAATGACTGGAAGAAAACCAAAAATACGGATATATGGAAAGCCTTATACGATATGGTGCAAAAGCATAAGGTGACTTTTGTAAAAGTAAAGGGGCACAGCGATAACGAATATAATAACAGGTGTGATAAGTTGGCAAAGGAAGAAATCAACAAATTACCCTGATCTTAGGTGGGATTAATATATGCTGAAATTTTTAAAGAGAATTTTTAAGAGAAAGGATAAATCTCTGATAAGCGAAGAGCGTACGGATTCCGTGGCGATGCTTAAAAGACCGCCGATTTCGGAAAGAGTTAACGTGTTAATCAAAAACGCCGACGAGGATGTTAAAGGGCCTTACTGATACGCTTATACCACAGATTTGCAATGAAACCTTTTTGATACAAACAGCTGTCTGTAAATAAGCTGGTAAATCACAATATTGGAAAACACCAGCCACGGCGCGTAGAAAACAGGGTCGGTAAAGGATATATCCGCCTTTGGCGTAACAATAAACAGGATAGAACTTAAACCTGCCAAAAGCAAAAATATTATCAGCGCGGACAACGCCGAAATATAAAAGTTATAATTTAACAACTGCCTTGCCTTAGGTCTTAGGCCGTAACGAATCAAATGAAAATAGGGGAAGCCCACAATAGCTACTGCGGGCAATACCCAGTATGGCAAATCAAGATAATCGTTTAAAAAATAGCATCCCACCAATTCCGCAATCAGAATAACAAAGGTCAGCAAGGACGCAACCAGTCTGATTTTGTTGATTTTGATAAAATTGTTTTTATAGAATGCCAGCCTTTCCATAGGATTATATCCCTCCAGGCTGATACCCTGATTTTTATAGGCGACCGTCAAATCGTTAAAATGCATCGCTTTGGGCCGAATATTTACCGTTTTGGGTTTTTCGTGGTATCTTTCCATAGATTCGGTAAATATCTTATGGTAAATGGTGGTCTTGCTCTTGGCGGCAGGGTTTTTAATGCCGGGGTCGGTGATTTTGTAGCCCGGCTTAGGCGCGTATTTTCCTATTGCCAAAAGGCGGCTGGCTTTATCCCGGTTTTCGCGGTCGAAGCTTACGGCTTTGGGTTTTTCCGTATTTTGGGGTTGTGAGGATTCAAGATAGGGACGGGTAATAAAAAGCGATTCCTCTTCCCTTTCGTTTTTGTCAAACGCGGAATGCTCCTCTTTCTCCTCTTCTTCCTCGTTCTCGTCCGCCTTGTTTCTTCTGGTCAGCGGCCGAAGAGCGGAAGCGTCAAAAGGCGGAACGTAATCGGCAAGGTCAATTTCCTCTTCGCTGATAAGATTGTCAAGCAGCGTGCGGGTGTATACCCATTCGTTTTTGTAGTCTTCCAGATACTGTCTGCCTTCCTCGCTAAGCTTGTAATATCGCCGCTTGGCGCCCATGGATTCCTCGCCGTCGTAGCTTTCTATCAGCCCCTTTTTTTCCAGTCGCTTAAGGATATTATATAAAGTAGGTTGTTTAATCTCATATTTTGCCGAACTTGCTTCGGTAATTGCGGATAAAATCTCCAGACCGTATCTGTCCTCTCCCTCTAAGGTCTTAAGCACAAAAATATCAACGTGGACTCTAATTAAATCTGTTACGGCAGTATTCATTTTTCCTACAACCTTATTAATTTATATGTATAAATGATACCAAAAAAATGGCAAAATGTCAAATATTGCGTATTAAACCGACAACCTTACCTAAAATCACCACGCTATCCGAATATATGGGCTTCATATTGTCGTTGGCGGGCGCAAGTTTTACTCTGCCTTCCTCTTTATAGAAGCGTTTAACCGTACAGTTTTCCTCATCTATCCTGGCTACCACGATTTCGCCGTTGTTGGCGGTGGGCTGGCTTCTTACAATGATTTTATCGCCGTCAAGGATACCGTCGTTAATCATACTGGAGCCTACTACGTCCAGCATAAACAATTCGCCGCCGGCGTAAAACAAATCCTTGGGCAGATAGAAAACATCAAGGTCTTCGCTGTAGGCTAATTTGGGTACGCCCGCGGGGACGCACCCGATATAAGGTACCTTAACGGTGTCTTTGGGCTGAATCTCTTTTGCCGCTATCCCGATCGCTCTGGATTTGTTTTTATCCACGCTTAATTTGCCGGACTTCTGCAGCTTTTTGATATAATAATGAACAGAAGAGGTGGAACTGATATCAAATGCGTCGCGAATCTCCCTTACGGTAGGGGGATATCCGTTTTCTTCGGCGCTGCTAATAATAAAGTTGAGGATACTATGCAATTTGTCTTTCATTTCGAGGCTTTTTGTCATACTAAATTTCCTCCCTGAAAAATGTGAACAAATAATCGTATTTAGTGTAACATAGCACGGGAAAAATTGCAATAGTCTAAAAGGGAATGGGGATTATTTCTGCTTGCGCAATATCACCTTATTGGACGCTTCCTTTTTGATGTCTTCGCTGATTGCGGCGTAATGCTTTTTGGTGGTGTTAATATCCTTATGCCCCAACACCTCGGCAACCACGTAAATGTCTTTTGTGCTGCGATATAGCTGCGTTCCGTAAGTGCTGCGCAGTTTATGGGGGGAAATATTTTTTAGCGGCGCGCTGATTACGGCGTATTTTTTAACTATATTCTGAATGGCTCTTACGCCTAACCTATTGTTTTGCAGGGATAAAAACAGGGGTCCTTCCGTCTTTTGCCCCATAGAAGTAAGCTTAGCCTCTCGCTCGTCAATATAATTGCTTAGGGCCTCGCTGGTTTCTTGGGAAAAATACAGTATAGACCTGCTGCCGCCTTTCCGGGTAACTATAAAGGAATTATTATCCAAATCTATATCGCTTAAATTCAGCCCCGCGCATTCGCTGATTCTTATGCCCGTGGAAAGCATAAGCGTAATAATGGCGTTGTCGCGCGACTTGATATGCCGATTGTAAACGTTCTGCCGTTGGGAAGGAAAGTTTGCCCCGTCCAGATTGTCAAGCATAGACCCAATCTCATTTTCGTCAAGTCTGATTATTTCCTTTTCGTGCAATTTGGGAGTGCGCACCTTTACCGATACGTCACGTGGCAGCAAATCCTTATTGTACAGGTATTTGAATAGTGAGCGGACGGAGCTTAATTTACGGGACTTAGCCCTTTCGTTATTGGCAAGCCTTTTGCCGTTAAACTTATAATAGGAAAGATAACTTAAAAACATTTCGATATGCGTCGCCTGTACGTTTGCCAAATCGTTAATCGTTATCTCGTCAATGCTCTTACCCTGAAAACCGGGTATCTCTTTAATCAGAAAATCAAAAAAAACAAGCAAATCGCGCGCATATCCCAGTCTAGTTAAGGCAGAGGTATTGGCTTCTATGCCGATAAAGAACATTCTGCAGAAAGAGGGAAGCCCGGACAAGAGTTGTTGCAGTTTGTTAAATTGTTGTCTTTTGCTTTCGGCAAAATAATTGCTTTCCATAACTGAATTATATCATAGAATAGGGATTTTTCAAGGAAAAATCGCAAAAACACAAGGCATAAATAATTCTATTATTCGAAAATCGGGGATAAAAATTATCTCATATATCTATTCGCAAAATACAGCTTTTACGAATAGATACTGCTTCTTATTATTATTTTTGCGTTAATTCAGAATAAAACTTTGTTTGCGTCTTATTTGCTTTACATAATAAACTTGTATGTATTCCGCTATAAGGCTTCAAGGATTTTAATCAGCGCCAGCTTTATATGCTCGTAAGTAAGTCCTCCTTGCAGATAAGCTATATATGGCTCTCTGATCGGCGCGTCCGCCGTAAGCTCCAAGGAGCCGCCTTGCACAAAAGTCCCTGCCGCCATTATTACCTCATGGCTGTATCCGGGCATTGGTCCTGCGCACGCTGTGACAAAGCCGTCTACGGGTGAGGCGTACTGCACCGAACGGCAAAAAGCAATAAGCTGCTCTTTGGTGTCAAAACCGATTGAGCAAATGATGTCAAGAGGTATTTCGTTAGGCTCGGGTAAAACCTGATATCCCAATCTGTTAAAGATAATCGAAGCCAAAACGTTGCCTTTAAGCGCGTACCCCACAGTGGAAGGCGCCATAAACAGGCCTTGATAATAAGGACGGTAGCTTGCGGCATAAGACCCTACCGCTCTGCCTACGGAAGGCGCCGTCAGCCTGTTTGCCAGCAAATTGATATACTTCTGACTGCCGGCCGCATAGCCTCCCGTGGGAGCAAGTCCTCCGCCCGGATTTTTTATCAAAGACCCTATTATTATATCCGCTCCCACTTCGCACGGCTCATAGTGCGAAGTAAATTCGCCATAGCAATTATCGCACAAAATCACCGAATTTGGCGCGATTTTCTTAACAAACGAACATACTTCTGCGATTTGCGTTATACTTAAGGCGCGCCTCCATTCGTATCCTCTGGAACGTTGGATATATATCAGCTTGACGTCGTTTGCCGATAAATAACTGCTTATGGCGTTGTAATCAAAATTGCCGTTTGAAAGGGGTATTTCGTGATATTTTACTCCGAAATCCTTAAGTGAGCCTATATTTTCGCCGCCGATAACCGAAGTAAGCGTATCATAGGGCTTTCCCGTAATGGACAGCATTGTATCGCCGGGGCGCAGGATGCCGAAAAGCGAAAGGCAAAGCGCGCCCGTGCCGCCGGAAATCAAAGGAGAAACCAGGGCATCCTCCGTTTTGAAGCATTTAGCGAACACTTCGCCCAGCATTCGCCTTGACGCGTCATCGTAGCCGTATCCGGAGGAAGGGTTAAAATGCCTGGAGGCAACCTTACATTTAGTAAATGCCTCAAGCACCTTATCCTGATTATACAGAGCGATTTCCTCAATAGATTTAAAGGTATTTGCGGCCTCTTCTTCCGCTTGTTTTACCAATAGGTATGCCTGACTTCTATCCATGATATGCCTTTATAATTATATTTTAGCTTGTTTTTTATAATAATCGGCGCAGATTCTGTCACGAAGAGCTTGCATCCCTTCGCTTGCATCCAGCCCATCGCATTGCTTATACTGCTTAAACCAGGTAATTTGCCTCTTAGCGTAATTTCGGGTATTTTGCTTGATTTTTTCGAATATTTCAGCTTTGGATAAAGAGGAATCCTTCCATTCCTTATACCCTATCGCCTGCATACTCTGGCAAGAAAAATCCACTCCCATCGCAAGCAAGCCTTTTACCTCTTCCTCCAGTCCCTGTTCTCTCATCTTTTCCACCCTGGCGTTTATGCGACCGTAAAGGATATCTCTTTTAGCGCTTAAGGCATAAACGCTAAAGCGCGCATCCTGCTCCCTGTTAGCCTCCTTGCGCTCTCCGCTTATGGCTATCTCAAGCGCGCGAATTACTCTGCGCGTATTGTTGGGATGCATCTTTTCAGCCGCCGTCTTGTCTATACCGCATAACTTATCGTACAAGTAATCTTTGCCGAATTTATCCAATTCCTCCTGCAGCGATGCTCTGAGCTCGCTGTCCTTTTGCACTCCTCCGAAATTAAAGGGGTAAAGCAATGCGGAAGCGTATAAACCGGTGCCGCCCACAAAAATCACTCTCTTGCCTTGTGCCTTAAGATTGTCGGCAACGGCAAGCGCCTCTTTTTTATATTCCGACACGGAATATTCCTCCCATGGCTCTCTTATATCAATCATATAATGAGGTATGCCGCATTGAGCGTCCGTGTTTTTTGCGGTGCCGATATTCATATATTTATATATCTGCATAGAATCCATTGAGATAATCTCGGCATTAAGCTCTTTGGCGCAAAGTATGGCCAATTCGCTTTTGCCGGTAGCGGTCGCGCCCCCGATTATTATCATTTGATTCTCCCGAATAACGTTTCGATTTCTCTCTTCTTGAATTTTATCAGCGTGGGTCTGCCGTGCGGACAGTGCAAAGGCAGCGAATTTTTTATAAAATAATCCATAACATACTCTATAATCTGATTGTCCAACTCGTCCCCGCCTTTAATTGCGGCTTTGCAACATTTTTTGGCAAGGTACTCTTTCAACACCTCGTTTTTGCCGGAGTACTTATCCCTTATTACGCTGTCTAAAAAAGCATGAATATCCATATTGCCTATGCTCAATGGGATTGCGTTGACCTTAAAATGATTATCTCCAAAATCGTCTATATCAAAGCCGATTTTCTGCAATTTCGGTATAATTTCCTTTAGATAAGACACATCATCATAAGAGCATTCGTAAATATAAGGCATCATCAGCAATTGAGAAGGAGTATCCCGCTCAAAATCTGCAAGCATTTTGTCAAACAGTATGCGCTCATGCGCCGCATGCTGGTCGATAAGTATAAGCTCTTCTCCATTTTCGATTAAAATATAAGTCTTAAAAAGCTGCCCTATTATTTTATAGTCAGTACCGGAATCAATTTTTTGCGGCTCCGTAATGTCTTTAATGGGCAAAGGCGGAGAAGAAATGGTCTTTGGGATAGAAATCGAATTTATCGTCGGCTGACTGAATCTGTCTGAAAGCCGGTCTGATTTATTATCCGAAAAGATTGGATTTTCGGGCAAATATTTATACGCCTTGGCTAGTCTTTCCGCTATTCCGTCTTTATGCTCATTTTCCGTTTTTGTCTTGCTTTGCTCCCCAACAATGTCCTCATTGGCAATTCTGGCATTGCCGCCCGCAAAGGATAAATATTGAGTCTGCTCATATTGTTCCAAAGCATTCTTTACCGCGTGATAACAGGCGGAGCAAACGCTTCTCGCGTCCGAAAACCTTACAGTCGCTTTTTGGGGATGCACATTTACGTCAACGTTATCAAACGGCATAATTATATCCAACACGAATACGGGATAACAGCGTGTCATCAGCCTCGCGGAATAGGCGTTGTGTATCGCGGCGGTAATTTCTTGATTGGACAATAAGCGGGAATTGATTATTAAAGTTTGGAAACGCCTGTTATTCTTAAATAATTTGGGAGAACTGATAAAGCCCTCGACTTTTACCGCCCCATCACTGCCGCTGACTTTAATAAGGTGGTCGGTAATATCCCTGCCATACAGGGAAAGAATGGCGTTTTCCAGTCCGTTGCCCGATGTGGCAAAAACTTCTATATTGTCCTGAATATATTTAAAGGCTATATGGGGATGGGAGAAAGCAAGATTCCTGAGAGTGTAGGAAACGGCCGCCTGCTCCGCTCCCGCCGATTTCAAAAACTTTAATCTGGCGGGGGTATTGAAAAAGAGATTGCTAACTTTTACGCTAGTCCCTTTGGCTAACGGCGCCGAGTGGAGGGCGGTAATTTGCCCGCCCTTAACGCTTATCGCTCTGGCGTAATCCTCATCAATATACTTTGATTTTATCTCCAATTCGCTTACTGCGCCTATGCTGGGTAAAGCCTCTCCCCTGAAGCCTAATGTGGCAATGCTCTGCAGGTCGCAGGCGTTGCCGATTTTGCTTGTCGCGTGCGGCAATACCGCCTTTTCAAGCTCGTCCGGCTCAATCCCTGTTCCGTTGTCTGTCACGCAAATGCTTTTGATTCCGCCGCCCGTAATGCTTACGCTGATTTCGGTCGCGCCTGCGTCTATGCTGTTCTCCACAAGCTCTTTTACTACGGAAGCGGGGTTTTCCACCACCTCTCCCGCGGATAGCAGATTGTATATTGAGCTGTCTAACAGATTAATCTTAGCCATTTGCGCCTTCCGTCATATCTTTTAGTTGCGCAAGCAGGGAGATTGCCTCAATGGGAGTAATATCCGCAGGATTTATCTTCCCAAGCGCTTTGAGCAGATTATCCAGCATAATATTCTTGGCGTCGCTGTAATCGGCGACGTTATTTTCTGAGTTTTCGTCCGCGTTTTTCAGCTTTTCTCTGAGGTTGCCGCTATACTCATGGGAAGATAACAAAGAGAGCATAATCGCCTTTGCTCTTTTAATTATGGGTTTCTTCACTCCCGCAAGCCCCGCTACTTCAATGCCGAAGCTTTTATTGGTGCCGCCTCTCTTGATTTTATACAGGAAAACGATTTTTTCGTTTTCTTCTTTAACCAAAATGCGAAAGTTCTTAACGTGCGGCGCAAAGTTTTCCATTTCCGTAAGTTCGTGAAAATGCGTTGCAAGAAGTGTTTTCGCCTTGATATTGTCCGTTATGTACTCCATAATAGCCCACGCTATGGAAAGCCCGTCTATGGTGCTTGTGCCCGCCCTATTTCGTCCAAGATCAGCAAGCTGTTTTCCGTCGCGTTGTTTAATATGTTTGCTACCTCTATCATTTCAAGCATAAAGGTGCTTTGACCTTGAGTAAGGTTGTCCCCTGCGCCCACTCTGGTAAATATTTTATCCGTCAGCGCGATTTCCGCTTTATCGGCGGGCACAAAACATCCGATATGCGCCATCAAAGTAATTAGGGCGACCTGTCGCATATACGTGCTTTTGCCTGCCATATTGGGACCGGTAATAATATGCGTCCTGTCCTCATTGTCTATGTAGGTATCATTGCCGATAAACTCGTTTTGCCCCAGCAAGGCCTCAATGACAGGGTGCCTTCCGTTTTTGATATTGATGGCATTCACCTTTTTATTTATTATGGGACGGGTATAATTGTTTTTTACGCTTACCTCGGCAAATGAGCATAGCATATCCACATTGGCGATTATTCTTGCGTTTTGCTGCAACGGACCGATATACTCTTTTAAAGAGTCGGTCAGATTGGCATATAGCTCCTGCTCTAAGGCAACCGCTTTTTCGCTTGCGCCTAAGATTTTTTCCTCAACCGCTTTAAGCTCATCTGTTATAAAGCGTTCCCCCGTGGATAAAGTCTGCTTTCTGTGATAAGAATATGGGGCAAGCGAAAGCTGAGAATTGGGCAGTTCGATGTAATACCCAAACACCCTATTATAACCAATTTTTAATAATTTAATACCCGTGCGCGCTTTTTCGTTGGCTTCGTATTCCGCTATCCATTGTTTGCCTTTGTTTTGCGCGTCACGATAACTGTCCAACAGTTCGTTGTAACCCGCGGCGATAAAACCGCCGTCTTTGAGTTGCGCGGGCGGATTTTCCGCAATAGCCGCAAAAAGTTCCTTGCACACGTCTTCCAAGGGCTGCAAGCCTGCGGCGAATGTGCTAAGCAAGCTGCTGCGGAAGGAGGAAAGCAACCCTTTGATTTTGGGAATCTGGTCAAGAGATACGGCGATGGAAATACAATCCCTGGGTTTAAGGGAGCCCAGCGCGATTTTTGATGCGAGCCTCTCTATATCCTTGATTTGCTTAAGGTAAAAGGTTAATTCTTCCCTAAGCTGCGCATAGGCGATAAGCTCCTGTACCGCATCCAGGCGTTCGTTAATTTTTTGCGGACTCTGCAAAGGCTCCTCAATCGCTTTTTTCAATTCTCTTGCGCCCATATTTGTGCAAGTATGGTCAAGTACCCATAGCAAGGTGCCGCGATTGTCCTCCCTGTAAACGGAACGGGTGAGCTCCAGATTTCTTTTGCAATTATAATCCAGAAGCATAAAATCGCTTTGATTGACATAAAGGATATTCTTAATATGTCCTAACGCCGTTTTTTGGGTGGTGTATATGTACTCGATAAGCGCGCCCGAAGCGCATACCGAATAACGCTTCTTATCCAGACCGAACACTTTCACGTCATAAACGCCGGTATGAGTCAGCACGGCCTTTTGGGCGGTGTCAAAGTCAAAGGACAAATCATTGAAATGCTGGAAAAATACGCTTTTGTTTCCGTTAAAGATATTGATTTTGTTCCTGTTGTCCGCAAATGCGGTGTTGCCGATAATTTCGCTGGGGGCTATTCTCAGCAAATGCTGTTCTATGGCATTAAGATCTTTGCCTTTTTGCTCAAAAACCTTGAATTCCCCGGTGGAAATGTCACACCACGCTATGGAAAAAGCGTTGTCCGCAAGATATACGCACGCAAGGTAATTGTTAGCGTTTTCCTCTAGCATGCTTTCTTCCGTCAGAGTGCCGGCTGTGATTACTTTTATTACATCCCTTTCCACCAGACCTTTTTGGTCGCCGGGATTGGTAAGCTGTTCGCAAATGGCCACCTTCTGCCCCGCCTTGATTAATTTGGCTATATATCCTTCCACGGCGTGATAAGGTACTCCGCACATCGGCGCCCGCTCACTCAGACCGCAATCCCTGCCTGTTAAGGTCAGATCCAGTATTTCCGAAGCCAAAATAGCGTCGTCAAAAAACATTTCATAAAAATCCCCCAACCTGTAAAAAATAATGGTATCGGGATATTTTTCTTTCAGCTGTTTGTAGTGCGTCATCATCGGTGAAAGTTTATCCATTCGCTATCCTCCCCCACAAGGACGCGGATTTCGCATTGGTGATTTCCACATCGCAAAACTGCCCTATTCTATCCTTTGCGCCCTTTATATTTACCAATCTTCCGCTGTCCTCTCTTCCGCAAACCGTATCTTCTTCCCTTCCGCTTACATCCTCAACAAGCACCCGCACGGTTTTGCCCACAAAGAGCCTGCTTTGCTCCGCCGTAATCTCATTTTGCAACTTGATAAGCTGTTCTATCCTTTCCGTTTTTACGGTTTCCGGCACCTGCTTATCCATTTTGTCAGCCGCCGTGCCTTTGCGCCTGCTGTATTTGAAGGTAAAAGCGGAACTGAAGCGCACTTGCCTTACCAAATCCAGAGTATCTACAAAATCCTGCTCCTCTTCGCCGGGAAACCCTACCATAATATCCGTGGATATGCCCGCTTGAGGCATTTTTTCCCGTATCAGGTCAATCAGAGAAAGGTAATGCTCCCTGGTATACTTCCTGTTCATTTTTTTAAGTATATTATTGCTGCCAGATTGTATGGGAAGATGTATATATTTGCATATCTTGTCGTATGAGGCGATAATATCCGCAACTTTTTGGGAAAAATCCTTAGGGTGAGAGGTCATAAACCTTATCCTGAAATCGCCCTCCAGACTTGCCACGCGCTCCAGCAACCCTGCAAAATCCACGCCGTTATGAAAATACGAATTGACGTTTTGACCCAGCAGTGTAATTTCCTTGTAACCCTGAGATATAAGACTTTCCGCTTCTTTTAATATAACCGATGCTTCCCTGCTTCTCTCTCTTCCTCTGACGTAAGGCACTATGCAATAGGAGCAAAAATTATCGCACCCGTAAGTGATATCCAGCCATGCGTTTGCGCCGCCGCTGCGCGCAAGAGGATAACCCTCTTCGATAACGGGCATCTCTTCCGTCATCCGGGAATGGAAATTGCCGCCCTTATTTATTATAGCATCCACCGCGTCGCTGAAAGCGCGCACACTGCCCGTACCTAAAACTATATCAATAAACGGATAAGTTTCGCTCAACAACTTGTTGATTTCGGGCTGCTGGCTCATGCACCCCACCACGGCAAGTATAAGGTCGGGTTTTTTTTCTTTCTTTTGCCTGTATGCCAATATGTTCCCAAGCGCTTTTCTTTCCGCCGTATGGCGTATGCAACAGGTATTAAAAACGATTATATCCGCCTGAGCGTCGCCGCCTGTCGCCTTAAAGCCTTTTTGCTCAAGCACGCCCGCCAGTTTTTCCGAATCGTGCACGTTCATCTGACAGCCGAAAGTGATAATTTTATAAAACTTATCCATATAAGTAATTATATACTACACATTAAGACCAATTCAAGCGGATATATGGTTTTATGCAAAATTATTACATATTACGTCATTCTCATTCAATACTATAATAGATGAAGCAGCATTACGATTCAAGCCGCCGTAAAAATAACGCCAAGCTGATAATTTCTATCGTACTTATATTGCTGATTTTTGCAGGCGGCGCAAATGTGTTTTCCGTTTATTACAGCTCCCAACTGGATGACTCCAAAATCGTATCCCCCAGCGCCAAACTAAAAATAATTGATGCCGAAGGGTCGGAGTTATTATACCGTTCCAGCTTAAACGAATATGTAAAATACGACCAGATCAGCCCCAATATTATTAACGCTTTTGTCGCTGTGGAGGACAAAAGGTTTTTTAAGCATAAGGGATTGGACTACTACCGCATCGGAGGCGCGATAGTCCACAACATAAAGGCGAAAAGACTTAAAGAAGGCGCGTCCACCATTTCGCAGCAGCTTGCAAAAAACACGCAGCTGTCGAACGAAAAAACATTTGAACGCAAAATAAGGGAAATGCGCATTACCCGTCAGATCGAAAAAAAATATTCCAAGGAAAGCATTCTTGAAATGTACCTTAACGCCATTTATTTCGGCAACGGCATTTACGGCATAGGCAAGGCGTGCAAAACCATTTTCGCCAAGCCTGCAAGGGACATCACTCTGCCCGAAGCTGCGATGCTGGCGGGGATAGTACGAAGCCCCGGCAGAAATTCTCCCTTAAATAACATAGAAAACGCCGAAAAACGCAAAAATTTCGCGCTGAGTGTAATGATGGAAAATCAATTTATAAGCAAGACCGAGTACGAACAGGCAAAGAATTACGTGTATAGCAAACCTGTACTGCCCGAGGAACAGCGTTACGACAAAAAATATGCCTATTGCGCTATTTCCGAAGCGGCTAAAATACTTGGAATTACAGAAAAGGAGCTAATTGAGAATAATTATACCATTCAGACATATATGGATAATAGCCTGCAGGAAGCTACGGACAGGGCTATAGCAAGCCAGATATTAAAAAGGGCAGATGCAAGCGGCGAAATCCCTACCTGTATTTTGGTGGTGGACAATTTGACTTTGGGAGTAACGGCTTTCAGCGCGAACTTTGACTATAATATATTTTTGCTGACAAGGCAGCCCGGCAGTTGTATTAAGCCTTTTATATCTTATATTCCCGCCCTGGAAAAAGGCGTTATAACTCCCGCCAGTCCCGTCGTGGACGAGCCCCGCTCTTACAACGGATACGCGCCTAAAAATTACCGCGATTCCTATTACGGAGAAACGGATATAGAAACGGCCGTCGCAAAGTCCTTAAACTCTGTGCCCGTGGAGTTGGCATCCGGGCTTGGACTGGATTACTGCAAAGAAAAGGCAAGCGCAATGGGTTTGAGTTTTTCCGGAGGGGATAACAATTTGTCCCTTGCGCTGGGCGGTATGGAATACGGCGTTACGCCTTTGCAGTTAAGCGAAGCTTACGCCGCAATAGCGCGTATGGGCAATAAAGGCAATGCCGCATTTGTTCAAAAGATATACGGACCGAATAATGAATTGGTTTACACCAACGACAGCATAAGCCGTCAGGTAATATCCCCCTCCAGCGCGTACTTAATGACAGAAATGCTGAAACAGACTACCGAGCGCGGCACCGCCAGAAAACTTTCCGCTCTTGGCTATCCGATAGCCTCAAAAACGGGAACGGTGGGTTATGAAAAATCCGAGTTAAACAGCGATGCGTGGTGTTTGTCCTATACCGGAGAACATACGGTATGCGTATGGAGCGGAAACTTAACTCAAAAGAAAGAGGAAAGACTGCCCAAAGATTACACGGGCGGCTCCATGCCTGCTCTTATCAGCAGATTTGTATATGAGAATCTTTATAAACAAAGCAAGCCCAAAGATTTTGAGCCTCCGGAGGATGTGGTTAAGCTGGATATAGACTTGAAAGCCAGAGAAGAACAACAGCAATTATATCTGGCCTGCCCGTTTACTCCTCCTGCATCCGTTAAGTCATATTATTTCAGCATATATAACGCCCCTTCGGAATACTCGAATATATATGACGTAATTCTGCCTCCCGATTTTGCAGTCGGCTTTATTGAGGGCGCGCCCAGAATCACCTTTACGGCAAGCGCAAATCAGTCTTACCAAATAGTAAAAGAATATTTAGACTCGAAAACGATTGTGGATGAGATTGCAGGCTTTGAAGGCTTGTACGAATTTTATGATGAGGACAATACGGATACCGGATTAATCCGCTATCGGCTGATAGTGCAGAATGAGTATGGAGGAAGCGCGGAAAGCGCGGCGCAGAGCGTGCTGATCAGCGGTTATGAGCACAGATTTCCGTTTGAACGTTTTCGATGGCGTCTGCAATAAGAGAGTCTATATCAAGTTTGGCTTCAGCCTCTTCAATCAGTGACAATTTGGGCTTTATAACCGGATTTTTCGGCAGAAACACAGTGCAGCAATCTTCGTAAGGCAGTATGCTGGTTTCAAAAGTATTTATTCTTTTCGCGATATCAATAATTTCGTTTTTATCAAAACCAATAAGCGGGCGGAATACCGGCAGCGTGGCTACGGCGTTGGTAGCCGTCAGGCTTTCCATAGTCTGTGAGGCAACCTGCCCCAGGCTTTCTCCTGTTATCAGCGCGCCTGCTCCGTTATCCTGAGCGATGCGGCAGGCTATCCTTACCATAAACCGCCTCATAATGGTTATCATATATTCGGCGGGGCAATATTGATGTATTGCCTGCTGTATTTCGGTAAAAGGTATTATATGTACCTTAACGGGCAAGGTGTATCTGCTTATTATTTTAGCCAAATCCAGCACCTTTTGTTTGGCAAGCTCGCTGGTATAAGGAAAGCTGTGGAAATGCACCGCCTGAATACTCATGCCCCGCTTTGCCATCAGCATACCCGCTACCGGAGAATCTATTCCGCCGGAAAGCAGCAGCATTCCTTTACCCGAACAGCCCACGGGAAGTCCGCCCGCGGCGGGGATATCCTCTTTATATATATAAGAATATCCGTTTTCGCGTATATCTACCTTGACCTCAAAATCAAAGTCAAACAAATCTACTTTCAGCCGCTCATTTTTTGAAAGCATAAACGCTCCGATTTGCGCGGCGATATCCGTGGAGCGTGCCGTTACTTTAGGGTCCGCCCTGTTTACGGATACTCTGAACTTGCCTTGGGCGGGAAAGTCATTAAGGCAGGCTTGTTTAAGCGCTTCCATATCAGTAGGCACCTTGACGGCTTTGCTCATGCTATGGATCCCAAATACGCATTTTAGGGCGTCTACAATCTTATCTTCTTCCTTTGCATTGTATTCCTCAATATAAATGCGGCTTTGCGTTTTAACAATCAGGCAGTCAAAACTTTCCAATGCTTTTTCTATGTTTTTTTGCAATAGCGATTGGAAATAATGCCTGTTGGCGCCTTTTAGAAATAATTCTCCGTAACGTATAATGATATTCTTTTGCATTATTTTCTCCCGGGCGTCTTAGCCAACTGTGAATAAACCTTATCAAAAGCGCTTAAGAACTCCCTTGCCTCGTCCTTGGTGTTGTATCTGCCGAAACTGAGGCGCAATATCCCGTCCCTGTAATCGGGACGCAGTCTGAGCGCTTGCGGTATCCTGTGCGTCTGCTTGGAAGAAGAGCAGGCGCTCCCCGTCCCTACCAGTATGCCGCATTTGCTCAAAGCGTGCAGCATTACCTCTCCCCTGACTTTATTTGATGCAAATGTCAGTATATTGGGCGCACAATCCTTATCCGATATCAGACGAATTCCGGAGTCCGTTTCCAAAATCCCTGTCCTGATAATTTCGTTAATGGCAACAATATTTTCCCTTACTTGTTCCCGTTCCGCATGCGCCAGTTCCAAAGCAAGCGCAAAAGCGGCTATACCCGCCACGTTCTGTGTGGACGGCCTTATGCCGTATTCCTGCCCGCCGCCGTACATAATATTAAATATTCTTACGCCTTCTTTTACAAATAAAGCCCCTATTCCCTTGGGAGCGTTGATTTTATGCGCGCTGAGGGAATATAAGTCTACGCCTAAACTATCCAAATCAATATTCAGTTTGCCCAAAGCCTGCACGCCGTCGCTATGCACGAAAATATTCTTATTTTTGCGCTTTACTTCTCTTGCGATTTGCCCTATATCGTTGATTGCTCCCGTCTCGTTGCATACGTGCATTACCGAAACCAGCGCGGTGTTATCGTCAATCAAAGCCAATATGCTCTCTATATCCGCTCTGCCGCTGCCGTCGCAAGCGCAAAAACGCACTTCATACCCCGATTGCTTAAGATAATTTGCCGTTTGATACACCGCGGCGTGCTCCACGGGAGAAAAAATAAAGTTGGCGGCTCTTGGATACCGCAAACCCAGAATGGCAAGATTATCGCTTTCCGTACCGCCCGAAGTAAAAATCAGCCGCCCACGTCCGGACAGCGCGGCCAGTATACTCTCCTTACGCTCTTTAATATCCTGCGCTACCTTGACGCCCGGCGTGTACAAGGTGGACGGATTAAAGTAATCGGTAAAACAGTATTGTTCTATTACCTTTGCGCATTCCTCGCGCGCTCTTGTGGTGCTGGCGTTGTCAAAGAAAATCATCTCTTACCCTTTTTGCCGGTAGCTGTCTCTGCTTCCTGCTCCATAATCTCCACTATTTTGCTGTACAAATATTTATCAGCGGTAATTATCGCGTCCTGCTCGCCTTTGACTTTAAGGCGAAGTATAAATTCCAGATGCATATCCTTACCTACTCCCACTCTGACGTCCTTTTGGGGGACATTTTCCAAAGCTATCTGCTCGCAGGCAGTTACCTTGGTAAGGTCTATCTTAAACAATTCCTTAAACTTGAAGGCATTGACGGTTTTTACGACCTTTAAGTTATTGCCATACAAAATGTAATCAAAACTGAAATTAAACTGCCATTTTAAATGATTGATAACCATGGAAAGTATAAACACGCCCAATGCCGCGAAAAACACTGCCCACCCCTTAAAAAGGGAGATGAGCGCCAACAGCAAGGACAGAATCTTTAAAACGGGTGAACTTCTATGAAGTATATTGAAATATTTCAGGTTGCTGTTTTTTATGGAAAGCCCATAATTTTTATCTAAACTTGACAATTGTAACCCCCCTCTCGCCTTCGCCGTATATTCCGTCCCTGAACTCTTTTACAAAGGCGCAATCTTTTAGAAATCCGCGAACGGCCAGACGCAGCCTGCCCGTGCCTATTCCATGTATAATATTTACCTCTCCGTAGCCTGCCAGGTAGGCTTTGTCCAAATATAAACCAAGCTCGTACACGCCCTCGTCGGTATTCTTGCCTATCAGGTTAAGCGTGCCGGATACGGTCGCGGGCGAAAACTGATTTACGCTCGCCGCCAGCTTAGTTTTTTCATTTTCGTATCCTTCGGATGCTTTGGCGCAATCGGCGGCTTTAACGTTTGCGCTTATGCCCGAAAAACTTACTTTATATTCTTCTTTCTTAGCGTTGTACGATTCCACTTGCGCGCGCACCTTAAGAGGCTTTACCCAAACCCAATCTCCGATATTTATCTCGCCTTCTTCCGCTTCCGGGATATCGTCCGCCCCTGCGGTGAACAATTTATCTTTTAAGCTCTTTACCGCTTTCCTACCTTCAAAAAGCGCCTGTTCGGTAGGATTGGCAAGCATTTCCTTCAGCTCGGCAAGCAACTCCTCCGCTTCCCCTACTGTGTCTTTCAACAACTCTTTACGCTCTTTTTGCCAGCTTTCCGCCAGTTTTTCCCTTTTTAGTGTAAGCGCTGCCCTTTCGCTTTTTGCCTTCCTCAATTCTTCACGGCTATGCTCTAGGTTTGCGGCCGCTTGCTCTCTTGCTTCCAGCGCTTCCTTTTTAAGTATTTCCAATTCCCGGATTATTCTTTCTATTTCCGCCTTGTGCGGCGCTTGTCTTGTGCGTGCCTTTTCTATTATTTCTTTTGAAAGACCCAGCTTTTCCGCAATATTCAACGCGTTGCTGGAGCCCGGCGCGCCTATAAGCAGCTTAAAAGTGGGAGAGTAGGTTTGTGTCTCAAAGTCCATACAAGCGTTTTCGATTCTGTCCGAACCCAGCGCAAATTCCTTAAGCTCATTAAAGTGCGTGGTAATAAGCGCTCTCGCTCCGCTGTCAATCACATATTCCGCGATAGCCACCGCCAAAGCCGCGCCTTCGGAAGGGTCTGTGCCCGCTCCCAACTCGTCCATAAGCACCAAAGTGCGGGGGGAAATGTTTTCAAGTATTGTTTTAATATTGACGATGTGAGAAGAAAAAGTAGAAAGGCTTTGCTCTATGCTTTGCTCGTCTCCGATATCGCAGAATATGTTTTCAAAAACACCGCATTCCGCGCTTTTCGCGGGCAAGAAAATGCCGCTTTGCGCCATAAGCTGTAACAGGCCCGCTGTTTTTAGGTATACGGTTTTGCCTCCCGTATTGGGTCCGGTAATAAGAAGAGTGTTATACTCCCTGCCCAGAATAATATTGTTGGGCACAACCTTTTCCTTATCTATAAGCGGATGGCGCGCGTCCGCGATATTAATATAATAATCAGCGTTGAGAGCGGGGCGCACTCCCCCTATTTTTTCCGCGTATCTCGCTTTGGAGAAAACAATATCCAGATGTATCAGGGTATTAAAGGCAATCTCCAGCATGGAAGCGATGCCTGCAATCCTTTGGGTAAAATGGCGCAATATCCTCTCCTGCTCCTCCGCTTCCGCGATAAGCTGCCCTTTAAGCTCGTTGTTAAGCTCTATTATTTCCAAAGGTTCAATAAATATGGTTTGCTTTGACGAGCTCTGGTCATGAATCAGCCCGGGCAGGCTTGCTTTATGCTCAAGCTTTACGGGTATAACGTATCTCTCGTTGCGGATAGTCACGATATTATCTTGAATAATATTCTTGTAATCGGGCGAAGTAATATAGCTGTTCAGTTTTTTTCGTATATTATCGCTGATTCTTTTAATGGCTTTCCTTATCGCGTACAATGCGCTGCTTGCCGTATCCCTGAATTCCGTTTCGGATAAAAAGGCGTCGTTAATGCTGTCTTCCAGTGTTTTATCCGTATAAATATCCATGACAAGCCCGCAAAGCAAGGGCGCGCTGTCCTCATTGTCCTCTATCGTCTTGCGGGCAAGGCGTGCGACCCTAAGCGTATTGCGCACCTTTAATATTTCGGCAATAGTCAATGTGGAAAATATGTTGGCCTTTTCCAATACGGGGGATATATCGTCCACGGCAAAGGAAGGGCGCGTACTTTTAATATACAATAAATTAAAGGCTTCCTGCACCTTGTCAAGTTCCGTGTTCGCGACTTCAATATCCTTATATATGGGCTGTGTCATTATTTTTTTGCAGGCTGCGGAAGAGTCCGCAAAAGTGCAGATTGCGGATAATATTTTTTCGTATTCCAATATCGCAAGAGTTTTATGGTACATCAGTTTACCCCTCTGCCGTACAGACCCTGTGTGGAGGCGGAGCTTTTATTGCTTTTGCCCTTCATCCTTTCCAAATCAATCTTTCCTGCGCCTCTGCAATCCAGCAGCAGCAAAAATCTTTTATCTTCGATTTTATCCAAAATATCGGTAATAAAAGGATTTTTAAGCAGGAAGCGAAGGGAGTCGGCCTGTACTTTGTCTATATTATATCCGAACTTCCTGTCCCTGTAAATAATTTTGCCTTCTTTGCCGCCCGCAACCTTTTGCACGTTATGCGCCAAAGTCATTAAAGGCAAATACCCGTAAGCGTACAAATGTCCTTTATCAAAGTAGGCGCCGATCTCCTCATTTGTCAGCTCCGGCGAAATAACAAAAGCATGGGAAAAATGAGTAATGGGGTTAATACTGTTGGTAATATTGAAATTATAATCCGCGATAAAGGGCAAGCCCATCTCCAGGGCAAGCTCTGCTCCGTAATAATTGCCGCACATAATGCCCGCGTAATCATATTCCCGTATTTTTTCTATGAACAGGCGAATATCCTTTCCGTAAGCAAGTACGGGCAAATATAAATATACTTTTCGCGCGCAGACAGGAGGCATAAACCTCTTATAATCGGAGGGACAAAACACAAACGCACAGTCTTCGGGCAAACCGGAGTTAAACAATTCAAAATTTGTTTCGTCCACAAGCGCTAAATTTTCGTGCGCATATTTCTTATTTGCGCCAAAATCTATAACAATATTGTTTTTGCTCTCTGAACGCTTATAATTCAGAAGTATTTTGTTCTTCAATTCTTCCAGTAATTCACGCCTGAGCGCGTTAAGTTGTGATTTCGCGGCGTTTACTTTCCCGCAGTTTATTTCGGTATACGCAATCTTAAAGTCAGTATCCCCAGTCTTTATAAGCTGCGCTTCCACCTCTTTTGCATCCAAATACCTTCCTCTTTCACCGTCGGGTATCTCACCTTTTACGCTGATGCCGAAAGCGGAATAAGTCACCGTATTTTCCTTTACCGTTAAGCAAAGCGGTACTTTGGGGGCAAGTGAATTAATCTCTTGGATTAAGTCGCTATCCGTGGTTAAACGCGCCTCGCAGCCGTTGCGGACATCGCCGTTATATCTGAGAAGATATTCGTTATCAGAAATACTATTATAAAAAATAGCGCTGCCCTTTTCTGTGCCCTCGCTTACGATTTTAAAGCTATCGCCTTTGCTTAATTTTAACTTTGAAACAAGGGTGCAAATTCCATTTTTGACCTTTTCGACTTTACCTGCGTATATGCCGATATGCCCGGGCGTTTTATCATAGATTATATCCTCGCTGAAATTATACCCCGCAGTAAAATCCCCTCTGTTATACAGCTTTTTGATTTTTTCTGAATCAATTTTATAGTTCTTATCGCCAATCGCCTTTTTATATTCGCCGGTTACCGCTCCTACGTATTCCGGACGGCGCAGCCTGCCCTCGATTTTAAAACAATCCACGCCAGCCTCAATCAGCGTATGCAAATATGCTCCGCTGCACAAATCAGAAGTAGACAGCAAATAGCCGGTGCGTTGCTTTACCCCGTTGATAAAAGAAGTATACTCTTGTCGGCAGGGTTGCAGGCATCTGCCTCTGTTTCCGCTTTGTCCCGTGCGCAGGGCGCTCATAAGGCAGGCGCCCGAAAAAGCCACGCAAAGGGCCCCGTGCGCAAAGCACTCAATTTGCAGTTTGGTATTTTTTTTGATATTTATAATATCTTCAAGCTTAGTCTCCCGCGATAAAATGACTCTGTCAAAGCCCAATCGTTCCAAAAAAATCGCGCCTTCCGCGTTATGCGTACCCATTTGTGTGCTTGCGTGAACCGGGGTATCGGGAGATAGACGTTTTATGATATTAAACAAAGAAAGGTCGGCAATAATAAATGCGTCCGCTTTTGCCGCAACGCATTCTTTTACCATGTCCTCCGCACGGGATAATTCGCTGTCTTTAAGGGCTATATTCATAGCGATATAGCATTTGACCCCAAAGAGATGGCAATAATCCACTGCCGCTTTAATGTCCTCAAAACCTTCCGCCTTTTGCCTTGCGTTAAATCCCGGCGCGCCGATATAAACCGCGTCCGCGCCGTAAGCAATAGCAAGTCTTAACCCCTCAATATTTCCCGCCGGCGCAAGCAATTCGGTCATTTTCTTAATTCGGCAGAAAACTTGTGGGATAATTCGGCCAAAATTGCCTCGATTTTTTCGGATACTTCCTTTTCGTTAAGCGTTCTGGATAAGTGGCGGAACAACAGCTTGATAGCTACGCTTTTC
Organism: Christensenellales bacterium; assembly: GCA_050945855.1. Lineage (GTDB taxonomy): Bacteria > Bacillota > Clostridia > Christensenellales > DTU072 > CAYSNP01. Next base: position 54,617 of record JBMNTS010000009.1, read on the forward strand.
TTGCCCGCTTCCACCTGCGCGCCCTTGTATACGTCAAAGATTTCCGCCTTTTCCAGTATTTCGCCTTTGTATGAATTGATAACGTCCAAGATATCCCGGGCGTATATGTCTTCGCCCACGCTTATCGCAATATCCCGCTCCATAGAGGGATATTTGCTGTATGGCAGATACGGGCGTACGTCAGTCGCTTTGGCAATAAGCTTGCGCATATCCAGCTCCGCTATATAAAGCCTGCGGTCGCAATCAAAAGTATCCGCTATATCCTGAATAAGTTCACCCGCATAGCCCACCGTATTATTGTCGCAATCGGTTATCATTGCGCTTCTGCCCGGGTGCAGGAAAGTATATTCGTTGGGCGCAAAATTCAGACTTATACCCAAAACGTCCGCCATTTCTTCAATAATGGACTTAAGAGAATAAAAATCCTCATTTTCACCCAAAAGCCCTATCATAAGTTTTTCTTCTTCCTTTGGCAATTCCTCCATAGGCAGCCTGTCCGGTATATATACCCTTGCGCATTCAAACAACCTTGCCTCCTTGTTGCCCTTTACGTAATTGGAGGACAATGCGCTTATCATACTGTAAGCAAGCGTTGTGCGCATTACCGACAGGTCTTCGCCGATGGGGTTGGCGATAAGGATAGCTTTCCTTAACGGGTCGTTCATACTAAGGCGTAATATATCAAAGGCTTTGGGAGTAAAGAAGGAGTAAGTCACTATCTCATAGCAGCCCTGTCCTGCAAGAATATCCTTAATCTTATCGGATAACGCCTGTTCCTTTGTCTTTCCGCCTTTAACTGTGCCGCCCGTGTTTAATAAAGTGGGAGTGATATTATCGTATCCGTATATCCTTATTATTTCCTCCGCTATATCGTTATGGTGCTCTATATCCTCACGGAATCTCGGAATTACACACACAATCTCTTCCCCCTCAATATGGGAGAATATCTGCAG
>JBMNTS010000010.1:0-45635 GCA_050945855.1 Christensenellales bacterium
GCAAGAATATTTGTTATGCTTTCCCTATTTGCAATTTTATATGCTCTCTCTTGCAATTTGCACAAGAATATTTGTATGGACAAAAAAGCCATACAAGAATACTTGATAAAGTGTTTGCATAATTCAGAGGAATAATTGTATGCCAACTAAGCGGCACAAGAATACTTGTCCGGCAAAGAGATTCCGCGCAAGTCGAATTTTTACCTTATCTACAAGAATAATTGTACGGTTTTCCTGTTCGCAAATTTTCTGCGTTTACTCTTGCGAATCCCGCACAAGTATAATTGTACAATTTCCTAATGCGTTTTCAATGAATGCTTCGTTTTGCGCAAGAATACTTGTGCAGCAAAGAGCAATTGCATGCATCTTTATTTAGGAGTCTTTGAGATTGCCGTCTGATTATTGCCACAAGAATAATCGGTTTCTTGTAAATATGCTTTAATTATTATAAAAAAATCTGCGCAAGCGCAAAACAACGCAACACAAGAATAATTGTATGATTCCGCGATTTCTGTCACATTGCCCCAACGCAACGGCAAAAAATCTCATGCATAAAAAATTGTATGGATTGAGAACTCTTTAAACACTGTCATGCCGCACAAGAATAATTGTATGGGTTTTCCGGATTTTCCTGCAGAGTGTGAACGAAATTATCCGAACAAGAAAATTATGCAAAATTGCGGATTTATTATGCTTGCGGATGGGTTTTGGCAAAGAGCGGGAGCGGGGGGTGATTTTGCATTTTGCAGGTATAAATCTTTTTTGGATAGCCCATAATACGTTTAACAAAAAATTCCCTAACATTAATGGAGGTATTTATGGAGAATAAAGCTAAAAAGAACAACAGATTTGCGGCCTTTCTGAAGCGAAATGTGTATTATGTAATAATGGGGGTCTGTATTCTGGCAATCGGGGGTATGGTGACTTACGCCTTGCTCAACAACAAAGAGCCCGGCACTCCTCCGCCCTTAGTCGAGGACCCCACCGACCCTACCGATCCCACAGGGCCCACCGACCCTACCGACCCCACCGATCCTACCGACCCTACGGACACGGTGCCCATAGTTTTTGAGTGGCCGGTGAAGGACGGAGAAATTATTGTGGATTATACAATGGATACTCTTGTATGGCACATGACCTTAGGCCATTATCGGGTCAATCCCGGCGTAAGGATAGGAGGGGAAGAGGATGCGGATGTTCTGGCGGCTTATGACGGCGTTGTGGAAAAGGTTTATTACGACATTCTGGACGGGCACGTCATTACTATTAAGCACGGAGACGACTTAGTCACCAGCTACGGCTCTCTAAAGGAACAGCCTGCCCTGCAGGTGGGGGCAAGCGTAAAGAAAGGTGATATCTTAGGCAAAATAGGCACATCCGCGCAGGCGGAATTTAAGGAGGGGCCGCACGTCACTTTCAAGGTCTACGAGAAAAACGCGATAACCAGCCCTTACAACTATCTGGAAACAGGCGATAAATAAAGACCCCAATCAATAAATTGCGCGCCAAAAAGCAAGCGAGTACGCTTGCTTTTTGGCATACCGCAAAGCAACGCGACAAATTGTATTTTCTTTCTTATTTCATTATTGACTTTACCAATTCGATATGATATTATTCACACAGAATTACTAAAAATTGTATAAATGCTTGCGGAGAAAGCCTGTTGAAAGAACAAAAGAAAATAAATGTTTTTAGAAAAAGCATAAGCCTGCTGTTGGTTTCCGTCGTTATTGAAGCGTTTCTTTTTAGCATAGCCGTTTACGCTATCCGAAATCACATTATAGACGAGCACGATATAGGCGCTTTAGGCTCTTATCCCGGCTTTTATTTTGTTGCTTTGGGCTTTATCACCGTTTTGCTGATTGACTTCAGGGCATACAGAAAATTAAGAAGATACGCGCTTACCGATATTTTTACCGGCTTAAACAACGGTCACAGTTTTATCCGCATCGCCAACAGATACATAATTACGCACAGGCAAGCGTGTTTTTTGGTTTTATGGTTTGATATACACAATCTCCACCTGATTAATCAAAGGTACAGCATGGAAAAAGGCGACGAACTGCTGCTTTTGATAAGCGACAGCCTGAAAAAAAGCAAGCTGATATATTCCGCCGCCAGAGTCAAAGGGGATAATTTCGCCGTCCTGATAGAAAAATGCGAGGGAAAAGGCGCGGAAGAGGTGGTTGCCGGCCTGCTTGCTGCGCTTAAGCAAAGGATTCTTACGGAAAAAGGCATAAACGTGGATTTTATAGTCGGCGGCTGCATTTACAATAAGGAGATAGGCAACGGCGAGGACGTTTTGGAAAAGGCGCATATCGCCCAGAATATCGCGAGAGAAGAACATTTGCCCTTAATGCTTTTTAACGAAGAAATCAAAAACAAGCTGTTGGAAGAGGATAAGCTTGCGGAAGAAATTCTTTCCGGACTGGGAGAGAGGCAATTCAGCGTTTACTATCAGCCCAAATACAATATAGTCAACGGCGAAATGACGGGCGCGGAAGCGTTGGTGCGCTGGAATCACCCCGAAAAAGGCTTTATTTCGCCCTCAAAGTTTTTAAAGATTGCCTCAAAAAAAGGCGTGCTTGGCCAGATTGACGATTTTGTTTTTGAGCAGGTATGCAAAGATATACAAAAGTGGCGGAAAAGCGGCATGTATGTGCCCGTAAGCGTAAATTGCGAAAAGAATATATTTATCAGCCCCGGCTTATTCGACAAGCGTTTGCGTTTAATGGAGAAGTACGCAATAGAGAAAGGGGAAATGCAGTTTGAAATTACGGAAAGGACGGCATTTGAGGACGCGAGCAGGGCGGAGAGCATCCTGAAAGAACTTAAGGGCCGCGGCTTCAGCATTGCAATAGACGATTTCGGAGTGGAGTACAGCTCGCTGAGCATGCTGCGCTCACTCCCCGTAGACACCGTAAAGCTGGACAAAAGCTTTATAAAAAGGGGAATGCTGGACGAAATGAATAAAAAAATGATATCCAGCTTTTTGGATATCTTTAACACTCTGGGGCTGGAAGCGGTCGCCGAAGGAGTGGAAACGCTGGAAGAGCTGGCATTTTTAAAGGAATGCGGCATAAGCTGCGTACAGGGCTACCTGCTGGACTTCCCCTTAAAAGAGGAAGATTTATTCAACAGGTTTAAGACGGGAGAAGTGCGCTTAAAGGATAAGGATGTTCTGGAGATAATCTCCACGAGCCCCGCGCCCTCCTGTACGGAATACGATAAGGATTCCTCCTCTTTTTATTACCGCAATATTCTGATTAAAGGGGAGATAGACTTTATTGAGGCGGATTTGACTTCCAATCTGATTATTTACAACGGTGCCAATTTTGAAAATGAGTGCATAGCCAAAAAGTCCGGGGGCATTTTTGACGCCGGCAAAAGCTATACGCTTGCCGTATCCTATTTTTTGCGGACTTTTGTGGCGGAAGAAGATAAGCGCGCGGTTGCACTGTTTTTAAGCAAAAGGAACATCCGTTCCCTCCTTTCCTCCGGCGTTTGCAGGGATAATTTGCGTTTTTCGCTCAAAACAAAAGATAAAAAGCCGGCGTTCGGCGAGTTAAGTTTAGTTTTAAAAGAAGAAAATAACAAAAGTTATGCTATAATAAAATATACGAATATCAAGGAATAGTTTTTGTTCCGGGTATTTAAATACTTTTTGTTGACGAGGCGATATTGATAAAGCGGATGCCCGCAGGCGCGGTTATAGCGTTATGCCTGATTGTGATTATCGGTATAGTGATTATTCTGATAGCTTCTATTACTTTCAGAAGTAATATAGAAGAGTCTTACGCCGATTTGCAAAAACAGTCGCTTTTCAACCTGTCCCAAAATATCCTGGGCTATATCAATATGAAGCACACCCAATTCGAGGAGCTTGATTTTGACTCTCTGGATGCGGACACGCTGCAGGGTATGGAGTATTCCGCTTACTTTGAGGGCATAGCGCGGATAGACGGCGGGGGCAACATTAGGCTGATTTATAACGGGCGGCTTTATCAGGATAATTCTTTGAACGCCACCAACATCAAGAGCGAATTTATAGAGCGCAATACCCTCAATGTTTTCACCTTGTCCCAGTTGCTGCCCCAATCTCTTCCGGGCAGCGAAAAGGTGTTCGCCTTTAAAAAGGAAGCGGGAGAAAATACTTTCCTTGTCTTATCCTCTTTTGAAAACTTAAACGACGTAATAGGCGCGTATTCCTTTAACGAGATTATGATAATCACACGGGGCGGGATTATCCTTTACAGCAGGGAAGGTATTAAGAAATCTTTTGTATACGAGGATATTCCCACAAGGGTGTGGGACGATATAAAAACAGCCGACAACACGCAGACCCCCATATTGGAAAATACCTCTTTCTTCGGCGAGGACGGGCTGCTTGCCTATATTTCCGTGCAGACCCCCCTTTATTTTCAGGAGTGGAGGATGCTCTCCTTTACCCGGGCGGACACCATGAAGAGTTTGATTGCCCGCAATATGCAGGCTTTTTATATCACCTGTTTTCTGCTTTTTGCGGCAATGCTTGCCGGAGTGGGGATTTACGCCTATTATTACAAAACCAGATATGACGAACGCTTTAAGGCGATAGGACTTGACGAAAAAACCCTCCCTTTCATTTTGACCATAGACGAATGGGGCAACATAATTAAGAGCAACGACTCTTTCCGAAGGCTGTCTGGCGCGGAAAATATTTTTAATCATCTGGTGGACTTCGGCATCAAGGCAAAAAAGATTATAGACAACGCCCTTTCCTTTACCGTCAGACTTAACGATTACGACGGCAACGAGCGCTACATCAATTTTTCCGTGATAAAGGGGCACAAGTACAACAAGGCCATAGGCAACGATTCCACCGAGCAGATGCAGGATTATTTCAGCAAGGTGGAAAGCTACAGGCGGGATTATTACACCGATTTATTAAACACCAAGGCTCTTAAAAGGGATTTTGACTTTCTCACGCCGGAGGGCGAATGCCTTTATATACAGATTACCGTGCCTTCCATCAAGCAGTACGTGATTTCCTTCGGAGAAACCTTCGCGCGCAAAATCAGAAGGAGCTTCGCGAACAGACTGCAAAAAGTATTTAAGGATAACCGGATGCTGTATTATATCGGGGACTCCAATTACGCCGTGATAATAGAGGGGACAAAAGAGGTAAACAATTTCAGCGTCAATATCAACGACTTTTTGCGGCCGCTTACCCAGCCCATAAAGGTGGACGACAATCAGGTCAGCCTGCAGATAAAAATGGGCATTGCGGAATTCAACGGCAAGGAAAACTTTAAGACGCTGGGCGCGCTGTGGCTGGAGGCGGAGGCCGCCATTCAGAGCATAACCTCAACCGGCAAGGTATACGCCTACTATAAAGACGCTTTGGCGGTTTACGGCGACGCTTATTTTGACAACAGAAAGACGCTGGAGCGCATAGTTTTTTCGCCGGATATCGCGTTGTATTATCAGCCCCAGTACAACATCGAGGGCGAAATTGTGGGTCTGGAAGGCTTGTGCAGAGTGGAAAACCATGCGCTGAGGGATATCACCACAGACCGCTTTATCGCTCTGGTGGAAAAAAACGGGCTTATTGTGGACCTCAGCCGTATCCTGTATGAAAAAGCCTTTGAGCTGGCTTACGCCATAAGAGATAAAAATATAGTGCTGAGCCTCAACGTTTCGCCCATACAGTTGTTACAGACGGGCTTTATTTCGGACTTTTTGTCTTTGCTGCGCAAATACAGCCTCCCCCACCGCTCGGTATGTCTGGAAATAACCGAAAACGTGTTAATGGAAGATTATGAAGAGGTGGTAAAGAAGCTGCAGATTCTGCGCAAAAACGGCATACTGATTCAATTGGACGACTTTGGCATAAGTTACTCCAGCCTGCTTTATCTTAAGGAATTTCCTATCGACGGCATAAAGATAGACCGCTCCTTTATTACCGATGTGGTTACCAACGAATACAGCCGCACGATAGTGGAAAAGATAGTAGGCATAGCCACCTCATTGCATCTTTCCTGCGTAATCGAAGGAGTGGAAAGCAAGGAGCAACTGGATTGCCTGACAAGTATGGGCGACGTAACCATACAAGGCTGGTATTATTCCAAAGCGCAGCCTATGGACAAAATCGGCACGCTGCTGGGATACGACGATATAGAAAGTATAATCGCAGAGCAAAGAAAGGAGAGGGAGAGCGCAATGGTTCTCTCTGAGGAAGCGGAGGATAACAAGGGAGAATAATATGGATTTTATACGCAGTTTGCCATCGGAAACCGCAATATTATTTTTGGTGTTGATTAGCTTGGGCATAATCGGGCTTACCGTTTTTCTTGTGCTAAAAACGCTTAAAGCCCGCTCGGTTACCATTACCGAAAAAGGGGAAAACGGGATGCTGCTTATTTCCGCGATGGATAAGGTGCTGGAAGAGAAAATCTCCAAAAGGATAGGCAGGCAGTCGTTTACCCTGTTCGATATCGAAATCGAAGGCGCGGCGGAAATAAAGAAGAGTTACGGCGCCTTTCAGTTCGACAACGCGGTTAAAGCTTTATTCGCAAGGATAAAAGGTATTTTTGCCCCCACCGCCAAAATCGCGACGGACATGGAAGGCAAAATCCGTATTTTTACCGCGCAAAAGCTCAATCTTATGGCAATCAACGATATTTGCAAACTTCTGCTTTTCGAAATAAAAAAGCCGATTAAACTTGTGGGTCACATGAGAGTGGACATCGCCGCAAACGTCGGCGTGGCGCGTTACCCCGAGAGCGGCAGGACGTATAAGGAAATAACGGACAACCTCACCTTGGCTTTGGAAATCAGCAAGCGCGACGGCGTGGACAAATACCTTATCTACGACAAAGCCTTGGGCAGCACGGACAGCGAGGAATATAAAAGATACCGCGAAATCAAAGACGCCATCGCCAAAAAAGAGTTTTTGCTTTATTACCAGCCTATGATTAACGTCGAAACCGGCGAGGTATTCGGCGTAGAGGCGCTGCTGCGCTGGGAGCACAGGGAAAAAGGGGTACTGCCGCCCAGCGAGTTTTTGCGGGTTATGGAGCAGAGCGGAGACATCAACTGGGTAGGGCTATGGGCGTTTGAGGAGCTTATTAAAAACGCGGAGAAAATGAAGTTAAAAATCCCGGACAATCCGCTTTTATACACCATGAATCTGTCCGCGAAACAGCTTATCTATCCTACGCTTGCGGAAGAGCTAAGGCGCATACTTAAACGGCACCGCGTCAGCCCTCTGGAGTTCTGTCTGGAAATCTCGGAGTACGCCCTGTATCAGGACAACGCCATCGCCAACAACAATATCGCCGACCTTAAAAAGATAGGCTTTAATATCGCGCTGGATAATTACGGGCTGGAGTTTTCCACCTTAACCGCACTGGACAAGCTGCCCCTTGATATTATTAAATTGGACAGACGCTTTCTGGAAGAGAGCAAAAACAATATGATGCTCTCCAACGTGCTGGACTTGGTAGTAAAATATTCCGCGGAAAAAAACGTGACCCTGTTAGCCGAAGGAGTGGAAAATCAGGAATTCCTGGATTATGTCAAAGAAAAAGGGATAAAAAACGCGCAAGGCTATTTATTCTCCCGCCCCGTAAGCAAGAAACAAATAATCAACATAGTCCTCTTCACCCCCTGGAAATGATGTGCTCCCTGACGGGAGCATGAAGTGCGCCTGGCGGCGCAATGCAATATTGGCTAATGCCAATAAGCAATATTACCTGTGCGGCAATATGCAATTTCGACTGTCGTCGAAATGCAATACGCCTGCGGCATGTTAAGGTGGATTTGTAATAGGTTTTTTTGAGTTCTCTTGATTAATTGCCGTTTTGTGTTATTGCTTCCTTGCGGGCGCTTTGGGATAAATTCATGTTGCCGGAGAAACAGCATTTTGATTAAAGCAAATACGGCGGGATATTCCCGCCGTATTTGGTTGTTTTTTGTTTTTGCCGAGATAAAAATTATGCGGATACAGTATCCGTGACATATGATACTTCGCCGATGCCGCCCTCCCATTTTACGCGGAAGGATTTGTCGCCCATTTGCACGTTTACTTCCTGCTCTAAGGTTTTTTGCAACAGCATAGGCACCGCGGCCGCCGCGCCCACCGCTTCCGGCGTGTATTCCCTCTCTCCGACGCCCCGCGCGTAAAGGCGGGCTTTCAGGTTATATTCGTCCAGCATCTGAATAAAGACGATGTTCGCGCCTTGGGGGAAAAGAGGGTGTGCGGACAGCGCTTGCCCTATTTTAGGCAATTCCGCCTTTTCGATATCCTCCACCATTACTCCGCCGTAAGGCGTACCGAAGGAAAGCGCGGTAACATAGTAACACTCGTTATCCACCATAAACGGGCTGCTGATACATTCGGGCGTGGCACGGTGCAGCACCGGGATTAAAAAGGGTATCGTTACGGGTTTTCCCAATGAAATTGAATTTATTTGCATTTTTACCTCCTTTAGACTGCGCCTTGCGCCAGCATGGCGTCGGCCACTTTAATGAAGCCCGCGATGTTCGCGCCCAGGATATAGTCCCCTCTTTTGCCGTTTTCGGCGGCGTGTTTATCTATAGATTTAAAAATGTTTACCATTATTTCTTTCAGCCGTTTGTCAACCTCTTGAAAACTCCAGAAAATTCTTTGCCCGCTTTGCGCCATTTCCAGACCGCTGACGGCCACTCCGCCTGCATTTGCCGCTTTGCCCGGCAAGAACAATACGCCGTCGTGCTGAAGCAGCCTTGCCGCCTCGTCCGTACACGGCATATTCGCTCCTTCCGCGACCAGTATTACGCCGTTGTCAATCAGCTTTTTGGCGGCTTCCTCATCCAGTTCGTTTTGCGTGGCGCAGGGGAGTGCGACATCGCATTTAATATCCCAGATGCCCGAGCAGCCGTCATGATATTCCGCCGTCCTGACCTGCTTTACGTATTCGCTGATGCGCTTACGCTCCACTTCCTTGATTTGCTTGATAAGGTCAAGTTTTATGCCGTCTTTATCGTAAATATAGCCCGCGGAATCGCTCATGGCGACCACCTTGCCCCCCAGCGCGGCTGCTTTTTCCGCCGCGTAAATGGACACATTTCCGCTGCCGCTGACAACTACGGTTTTTCCCTTAATGGAATCCCCGCGCGAATTGAGGCATTCCTCGGCGATATATACCAGCCCGTAGCCCGTGGCCTCCACCCTTACGGGGCTGCCGCCGTAAGATAGCCCGCGTCCGGTAAGCGCGGCGGCGTGTATGCCCGTCAGCCTTTTGTACTGTCCGAAAAGATAGCCTATTTCCCTGCCGCCGACGCCGCAATCCCCCGCCGGAACATCCGTATCCGGTCCGATATGGCGGTACAATTCGGTCATAAAGCTCTGGCAGAAGCGCATAATCTCGCTTTCGGATTTTCCCTTAGGGTCAAAATCGCTGCCCCCCTTGCCGCCGCCCATAGGCAGCCCGGTCAGCGAATTTTTGAAAATCTGCTCAAATCCCAAAAACTTTATTATGCTCAAGGTTACGCTCTCATGAAATCTGAGACCGCCCTTGTAAGGGCCTATCGCGCTGTTGTATTCCACCCTGAAGCCGCGGTTTACGCGGATGTTTCCCGCGTCGTCTATCCACGGTACGCGGAAAATTATCTGACGCTCGGGTTCTGCCAGGCGCTCCAATATTCCCGCTCTCTCATACTGCGGACGCGCGTCCACAAAGGGCTGAATGGACGTAAAAATCTCCGTTATCGCCTGATGGAACTCCCTTTCGCCGGGGTTTTTATTTAATGTTGCTTCCAATACTCGCATTGTGTAAGACATAGTGATGATTTTCCTTTTTTTGTATGTATGATTTGTCTAGAAAACTCCGAAAAGCAATTCCGCGTAACCCGGCAGCTCTCTGTATTTTTTAGCCGTTAACTCTTCCAGCCCGTCAGCGTACTTCCTCAGCTTTGCCATACCGGAAAGAACCTGCGCTCCGAACATATTCGCGCGGGAAGTGAGATTTGTTTCCTCGTCCGCTCTGCGCGCCGCCTTTTGCAGCAGCGTGAGTTCCCCAAACAGTTTTGCCGACATATCGGACAACGTCTTTAAGAGGTACCCTTCCAGACCTATATCAAAAACCCCGCAAGCCTTTTTGTTGGCCGCCGACAGCGCCGCCTCGTTCTGGTAGGTTATCACCGCGGGGATAACGCTTTCTTTTACCATGGATATCATGGTCAGAGCCTCTATTCGCAAGGTTTTTAAGTAGGTTTCCGCTTTTATTTCATAGCGCGAATGGAGTTCCGCTTCGGTAAACACGCCGTTGCGCCCGAACAATTCCACGCTCTTTGGCGCTATGAACGCGGGAAAAGCGTCCATTGCCGTCTTGAGAACGGAAAGTCCTCTTTTTTCCGCTTCGCTCACCCATTCGGGGGAGTAGTTGTTGCCGTTAAACACAATCCGCTTATGCGCACAATAGGTGTCCTTGATAAGCGTGGCTAGCGCGGACTTGAAATCCTCCGCTTTTTCCAGAATATCCGCGAACCTGCTTAAAACGTCTGCCACTGCGGTGTTGATAACAACGTTGGGGCACGCCACGGATTGGGAGGACCCGGGCATGCGAAACTCAAACTTGTTGCCGGTAAAGGCAAAAGGAGAGGTGCGGTTGCGGTCTGTCATATCCTTGGGGAAATGCGGCAGCGGCGTTCCTCCTATTTCCATTTTGTGCCTTACCGAATTATGGTAGTCCGTCCCTTTTTCCAACGCCTCCAGAATGCCGGTAAGCTCTTCGCCCAAAAATATGGATACGATGGCGGGCGGCGCTTCGTTAGCCCCTAAGCGATGGTCGTTTGCCGCGCTTGCCACGGACGCGCGCAACAGCTCCTGATACTCGTCCACGGCTTTGATAACGGCGACCAAAAAGAGCAGAAATTGCGCGTTTTCAAACGGCGTTTCGCCCGGCTCCAGCAGGTTTGCTCCCGTGTCAGAGGAAAGAGACCAGTTGTTGTGCTTGCCGCTTCCGTTGACTCCCGCGAAGGGCTTTTCGTGCAGCAGGCAGACAAGCCCGTGGCGGTAGGCTACGCTCTTCATGGTTTCCATTGTCAGCTGATTATGGTCGCAGGCGATATTTGCCGCCCCGAAAACCGTGGCAAGCTCGTGCTGGGCGGGCGCTACCTCGTTATGCTTGGTTTTCGCCAGTATTCCCAGCTTCCACAGTTCCTGTTCCAGTTCTTTCATAAAGGCGGATACTCTGGGGGTCAGCGCGCCGAAATAATGGTCTTCCAACTCCTGCCCTTTGGGCGGTTTCGCGCCCAGCAAAGTCCTGCCCGTAAACATCAAGTCCGGGCGTTTTTTGTAATACTCCAAATCCACCAGAAAATATTCCTGTTCGGGGCCTACCGTGGGGAAAACGCGTTTTGCCGACGTGTTGCCAAACAGCCGCAAGATGCGTAATGCCGCTTTGTTGAGAGCGTGCATGGAACGCAGCAGCGGCGTTTTTTCGTCCAGCGCCTCGCCGCCGTAGCTGCAAAACGCGGTGGGTATGCAAAGGGTGCCGTCTTTAATAAAAGCGTAGCTTGTGACATCCCAGACGGTGTAACCGCGCGCCTCAAACGTCGCCCTGAGTCCTCCCGAGGGGAAGCTGGACGCGTCCGGCTCTCCGCAGATAAGCTCTTTCCCGGAAAATTCCATAATGATTTTGCCGTCGTTTACCGGCGAAATAAAGCTGTCGTGCTTTTCCGCCGTTATCCCGGTCATAGGCTGAAACCAATGGGAAAAGTGCGTTGCGCCCTTTTCCACCGCCCAATCCTTCATGGCGGCGGCCACCACGTTGGCGACTTCTATTTCCAAAGGGGTGCCTTCCTGCATTGTCTTTCTGAGCGCTTTGTAGATGTCTTTGGGAAGCCGCGCGCGCATTGCCTCGTCGCCGAATACCATGCTGCCGAACAATTCCGGAATATTCTTCATTTTCTCCTTCTCCTTTTATACAAAACGAGGCCGCAAACCAGTTGCGACCCCGTTGTCGTATATTGTATTATCCTGTTTGCAAAAAAAGCGTTTGCCGGTAAAAATCCGGTAAACGCCTTTGTTTACGTGCTTATTTTAGCATATTCGGGATGCCGATGTCAAATAATTTTCCGCCCTTTTTGCCTCTCCGCAATATTCAGTTTATTCCGCAAGCTCCTTTGCCAGAATTCTTTTCACCGTCGCGGGGTCGCCTTTTCCCGAGAGATTTTTCATAGTCTGCCCCATTAAATAGCCGAACGCTTTGTCTTTACCCGCTTTGAAATCCTCCACGGCGCCGGGGTTTTTGGAAAGAGTCTCCTTTACCGCGGCCACAATAACCGCGTCGTCGCTGACAGAAAACAACCCTTTTTCGGTGATGTAGGCTTGGGGGTCAGCATTACGCGATAACACCGCTTCCACCGTCTCTTTATATGCTCCGCGGTTGATTTTTCCGCTTAATACAAGTTTTGCGAGGTACGCAAGTTTTTCCGGGTCCGCCTTTAGCTCCTCGGGGTCTTGTCCGGTTTCGTTAAGCAGCCGCATGATGTCGCCCGTAATCAGGTTTGCCGCCTCCGCTCCGCTGCCGCATCCCCTTGCCACCTTTTCAAAAAGGGCGGCGATATTTTTGCTCTTGCATATTATTTCGCTCTGTACGGGCGGAATCCCGTACTCTGCGCAAAAACGCGCCTGCTTTTGGTGCGCGAATTCCGGAAGCGCGCGCTTTATGTCCTCAATCCATTCGTCTGTAATGCAGAGAGGGGGTAAATCCGGCTCGGGGAAATAGCGGTAATCCTCCGCGTTTTCCTTGCTTCTCATAGGATAGGATTTGTTTTCCTCGTCCTTCCAGCGGCGTGTTTCCTGAATCACTCTCCCGCCTGAAATCAGGATTTTTTCCTGACGCTCCGCCTCGTATTTTATCGCGCGCGCCACCGCCTTTAATGAGTTTAGGTTTTTGGTTTCCGTGCGCGAGCCCGGTTTGTCGCCCGCTTTGCGTATAGAAAGATTTACGTCCGCGCGCAGGCTGCCCTCCTGCATTTTACAATCGCTTATCTCAAGATAAAGCATTATTCCGCGCAATTTCTCGATAAACGCGACAACCTCTTCCGCGCTGCTCAAGTCGGGATGGGTAACGATTTCCAAAAGCGGTATGCCCGCGCGGTTAAAGTCTATTTGCGTATTCCCCTCGTGCTCCAGTTTTCCCGCGTCTTCCTCTATGTGGATTTCTCTTATTCCGACCCTCTTTTTTACTCCGTCCGCCTCTATTTCCAACGCCCCGTTTACGCATATCGGAAAGTAAAGTTGCGATATCTGGTACGCTTTGGGCAAATCGGGATAGAAGTAGTTTTTGCGGTCAAAGTTGCAGTTTTTGGTTATCTCGCAGCCTAAGGCAAGCCCCAGTTTTACCGCGTATTCCACAACCCTTTCGTTTAATTTGGGCAATGAGCCGGGCTGACCCGTGCACACCGGACAAATTCTGGTGTTGGCGACGCCGCCGAACTGTGTGGGACAGTTGCAAAAAACTTTGGAAACCGTGTTAAGCTCCGCGTGGACTTCCAGACCTATTACCGTCTCGTAATTCATAATATGCCTCCCGGGCGTTTAGTGTGCCAGTCCGTCCTTTGCTGAAAAACCCTCGCCGCCGCTATCAGCAGTTCTTCGGAGTACGGTTTTCCGATAAGCTGGAGACCTATCGGCATTCCGTGCTTATCCGTGCCGCAGGGCAGGCTTACCGCGGGGAGCCCCGCAAGGTTTACCGCAACGGTGTAAATGTCGCCCATATACATTTTCATAGGGTCGTCTATATTTTCCCCGATTTTATACGCGGTAGTGGGCGCGACAGGGGCAAGTATAAGGTCAAACTCTCCAAAAAGCCTGTCAAATTCCGCTTTAATCAAATATCGCGCGTCCATCGCTTTTTTATAAAAGGCGTCATAGTAGCCGCTGGATAAAACAAAACTCCCTAAGATTATCCTCCGCTTTACTTCCAGACCGAAACCCTCGTTACGGGACAGCCTGTAAACTTCTTTCAGCGTTTTTGCCTTGCCGCTCCTGAAACCGTATTTTATCCCGTCATAACGCGAAAGGTTGGAGGACGCTTCCGCGGACGCTATAACATAGTAAGCGGGTATCATATATTCGGTCAAAGGCATAGTAAACTCGCGCAGGCGCATGCCCGCCTTGCCCAGTTCCTTTGCGGCAGTCAGCACGGCTGCCTTAACGTCCTCGTCTATGCCGTCCTCAAAATAGTTGACGGGCAGTCCGATTTTAAGATTATTCTGCTCAAACCTTTTTTCGCCGAACTCAAAAGGCTCTTTAAGCACGCAGGTGGCGTCCCGCCCGTCCGCGCCGGATATGATTTGCAGCAGAGCGGCGCAATCCTCAATGTCCCTGCCTATGGGGCCTATCTGATCAAGGGAGGAGGCGTAAGCGATAAGCCCGTATCTGGAAACCGCCCCGTAAGTGGGCTTTATCCCGGTAACGCCGCAAAAGGAACAGGGCTGGCGTATACTGCCGCCCGTATCGCTGCCCAGCGCGATGGGGATTTCTCTCGCGGCTACCGCCGCGGCGCTTCCTCCGGACGATCCGCCCGCGACCCTTTCGGTATCCCACGGGTTTTTTACCGCGCCGAAAACGCCTGTTTCGCTTGAGCCGCCCATGGCAAACTCGTCCATATTAAGCTTGGCAGTTATCACAAGCCCCGCCGCTTTCAGTCTTTCGGTGACCGTAGCGTCATAAACGGGCGAAAAGCCCTCAAGTATTTTGGAGGCGCAGGCAGTAGGTATCCCTTTTGTGGAAATATTGTCTTTAAGCGCGATAGGGACGCCCGCAAGCGGGGAGAGCTTTTCGCCCGCGTCAATTTTACTTTGCACGCTTTCCGCCTGCTTTAGCGCGGCTTCTCCCGCCGATGCGGTAAAGGCGTTGTGCGCGCCGCCGTCCTTCGCAAGCGAAATAAACAGTTCGGCAGCCTCGCGGACGGCGATTTCCTTATTTTTTATGGCGCGCCCCAGTTCAAGGGCGGTCATGTTTAACAACTTTTTCTTTTCCATAATTACTCCAGGGTTTGAGGCGCTAAAAAGTACTCCCCGCTCCGCTCGGGCGCGTTGGCGAGTAATTTTTCCGCCAGCGGAGAGATGACCGCCTCGTCTTTTCGCAGCGCGTCTGCGCTCCCGCCGCTAAGCGCGGCATGCGTGACGCTTTTCGTATCCAGTTTGGATAAGGTCGCCATGCCCTCCAGAATGGTTTCCAGATCCGCGGCTATTCTGGCGCGTTCTTCGGGGGAAAGGGTGAGAAAGGATAAGTCCTCCAGATACAAAATCGTTTTTTCGTCTATTTTCATATTTTCCTTTGTCTCCTTTTTATCTGAAATATCCTACTCCCGCCGAGAAGATATCCATATTCTTTTCTCCCGGCACGTTTTTATACAGGTCTTTTCCGCTGCGCTCCGCGTGCCCCATTTTGCCTAAAATTCTGCCGCAAGGGGAAATAAGCCCTTCTATCGCGTACGCGGAGCCGTTGGGATTGAAGGGAAACCCGGTAGCGGGCTTTCCGGTATTGTCTACATACTGCGTACATATTCTGCCCGTTTGCGCCAATCTGGCAAGCACGTCCTCGGGCGCGATAAGCCTTCCCTCTCCGTGCGAAACAGGGGTCATAAACACATCTCCCACTTTGACGTTGCTAAGCCACGGCGAATCCGCACAGGCTACGCGTACGGGACACAGCGCGGAGATGTGGCGGCCGATATTGTTAAAATACAGCGTCGCGCTCTCGGGAGTCATCAGAGTGATTTTACCGAAAGGCAACAGCCCCAGCTTGATTAACGCCTGAAAGCCGTTGCATATACCCAGCATAAGCCCCTGCCTATGCTCGATTAAACCGGTTACGGCGTCGCTGACTATGGGGCAGCGGAACACCGTCGCTATAAATTTTCCGCTTCCGTCAGGCTCGTCCCCGCCCGAAAATCCGCCGGGCAACGCTATAATCTGGGAGTTTTGAATAAGTTTTGCCAAAGCTGCCGCGGACTCTCCCACATCCGCCGCGTTACGGTTTTTGAATACGAATATTTCCGTTTTCGCCCCGGCGTCCATAAACTTTTTCGCGGTGTCGTACTCGCAGTTGCTGCCGGGAAAAACGGGTATCAGCACGCGCGGAGCGGCAAGGCGCGCTCCGCCGTAAGGCGCAAAGGTAATATTGCTCCAATCCGCGTTGGGCGCGCTTTCTCCCTTTTGCGCGGTAACGGGAAAAACGGCGGACAGCGTTGTAAGGTACGCCTTTTCTGCCGCCTCGGCGGATATTGACCCGTTCCCGAAAACAAAATCGGCTCCGCCCGCCTCTCCTATATATTCCGGCCCGAATCCGTCAAAATCCTCCGGCTGCCCCGCAAGCAGGATATCCCCCAGTCGGGGATAAAACAAATCGGCGCTTCCCTTTGCGAATTTGAATCCTATGCCGTTGCCCAAACACGACTTGGCTATTGCCGCGGCCGCGCCGCCTGCCTCAACCACGGTACAAAAGGCGGTTTTGCCCTGCTCAACGCTTTGGCAAAGCGCGCGCATAAGTCTGACAAAGACGGCGTAATCAGGGCAACCGAAGCGGTCGCGCGAAAGGGCTATTCTGTACACCTTTTCCCCGCCCCGCAGCACGTTGGTAATAAGTTTGGACGCTTTGCCCGCGGAAAGGGCAAAGGAAATAAGGGTGGGCGGCACATCCAGTTCGTTAAACGTTCCGCTGCAGGAGTCCTTTCCTCCGATTGCCCCTTTTTCCAGTCCCAGTTGCGCGCTAAGCGCCCCCAGCATGGCGGAGACGGGCTCCCCCCACCTTTCGGGCTCGTCGCGCAGCTTTTTAAAATATTCCTGCAAGCTAAGGTAAATCCCATCAAAAGGCGCGCCCGCCGCGCACACTTTGGCGACGGAAAGCAGTACCGAATATTGCGCCCCCACAAAAGGGCTCTGCTCGGCAAGAGAAGGGTCATAGCCCCACGCGGCTATTGTCGCGCTGTCCGTGTCCAAAGGAAAGACGGGCAGCTTTGCCGCCATGGCGATAGAGGGAGTCAGCTGTTTTTCCCCTCCGAAAGGCATAAACACGCTGCCCGCTCCTATGGTGGAGTCAAACATTTCGCTCATACCCTTATTGGAGGCGACGTTCAACCGCCCCAGCTCCGCCTTCAGTGCCCCGGCGTAATTACCCTCGCGGACAAGCCTTTCCGCTTCTTTGGACGGCTTTTCCATATAATCGGGAATTTTATCACCTACAATCGCCCGCGCGCTGTGCTTCGCGCCGTTGGAAGCAAGCAGATACCTTTTTAAATTAACTATTTCACGCCCCCGCCATTTCATTATCATACGGTTGGTATCCGTAACCTCGGCGACGGGAGTAGCCGATAAATTCTCGCTTGCGCAATGCGCCAATACTTTATCCAAATCCCCCGCAGCAATCACTACCGCCATTCGCTCCTGCGATTCGGACAGAGCAAGCTCGGTGCCGTTAAGTCCCTCGTATTTTTTGGGTACGCTGTCCAGATTAATGGAGAGTCCGTCCGCCAATTCTCCAATAGCCACGCACACGCCGCCCGCGCCGAAATCGTTGCAGCGTTTGACCAGTCTGGAAAAGTCGGGGTTTCTGAACAGCCTTTGAATTTTTCGCTCTATTACGGGATTGCCCTTTTGCACTTCCGTCCCGCACTGCTCAATACTGCTTTCGCTGTGCTCTTTGCTTGAGCCCGTCGCGCCGCCTATGCCGTCCCGCCCGGTATCTCCGCCAATCAGCACCACCAGGTCGCCGCGCTCGGGTCTTTCCCTGACCACATTTTCCAGGGGCGCCGCCGCTACTACAAAGCCCGCTTCCAGCCTTTTTGCGGCGTAGCCGGGATGGTAAATTTCGCTTACCTGACCTGTTGCCAGCCCTATCTGATTGCCGTAACCGCTAAAACCTCTCGCCGCCTCGCGGGAAATTACCCTTTGGGGGAGTTTGCCTTGCAAAGTCGCGCTTACGGGTTGGGTTATATCCGCCGCGCCCGAAACACGCATTGCCTGATAAACGTATCCCCGCCCGGAGAGCGGGTCGCGTATCGCGCCGCCCAGACACGTCGCCGCGCCGCCGAAAGGCTCAATCTCGGTAGGGTGATTGTGCGTTTCGTTTTTGAACAGTACAAGGTAGTCCTTTTCGCCCCCCGAAGTTTGCGCTTTTACTTTTATGGAGCAGGCGTTGATTTCCTCGGACTCGTCCAAATCGGGCAGCAGCCCTCTGCTTTTTAATTCGCGCGCGCCTATCGTCGCCATCTCCATAAGGCAAGGGTATTTATCCGCGCGCCCTGCGTAATGCTTGGCGCGCAGCCTCATATACTCTCTATACGCCGCCTCAATCTTGGGGTTTTGCGTGCGGAACTCGATGTCCGTCAATTCCGTCAAAAAAGTGGTATGGCGGCAATGGTCTGACCAATAGGTATCCAGCACCCGGATTTCCGTTTCCGTAGGCTCTCTGTCCTCAAGAATAAAATATTCCTGAATCAGCAGCAGATCCTCAATACTCATCGCCAGACCCTGTACCCGGCGCATTTTTTCCAGTTTGTCCTTATTTAATGACCTGAAACCCGCTATCTCGCTTACGGGCGCGGGCGGCGGCGCGGATTGCGCAAGCGATAACGGCTTTTTGTCGGACGCCGGCCGCGAATCCACGGGATTGATAAGATATTTTTGAATTTTGCGGATATCTTTGGCGCCTTTAAGCGCGTATACAACGGCGCATTTTACTTCCGGCCTTTCTCCTAGCGTCAAAAGCTGAACGCATTGCGAAGCGGAATCCGCCCTCGCGTCATACTGTCCGGGCAGATATTCCGCGGCGAAAACCGTATAATCGCTTAAATCGGGCAGGTTTTCCAAATAAACGTCGTCCACGGGCGGCTCGGAAAAGACCGTGCGTAACGCCGCCTCAAAGTCTTTATCCGCCAGTCCCTCTATATCGTATCTGATAAAAAGCCGCAGTGAAGAAATGCTCTCGGCCAGTTGCAGATTCAACTCGTTTTTAAGACTGTCCGCCTGCTTGCTTATCTCATGCTTCTTTTCCACAAATATTCTTCTGATCATTAAAGACAACTCCTCATATTTATGCCCTCGCGGGATAAAAGCTCCTTCAACGCCCGCGCGGTATAGGTTTTTGCCGCCCTGGGCGAATACAGCATACTACTTATTATAGCAGCATTTGTCTGGGTTTTGGTAAACAATTCCCTCAAATGTTCGGGCGTTCCTCCGCCGCCTGAGGCAATAAGCGGAAGATTTACCGCGTTTTGCGCCAGCGTCATCAACTCCAGGTCATAACCCGTCATTGTGCCGTCGCGGTCAATGCTGTTGAGGCAGATTTCTCCCGCGCCCAGATCCGCTCCCCGCTTTATCCACTCGATTACGTCCGTTCCTGTAGCCACCCTAGCCCCGTCTATAAAAACCTCGTAGCCGCTCGCGGTTTTATAGGTGCGCTTGGCCTGTGTGGATAATACAATGCACTGGCTGCCGAACGCCCGGCTACCCTGCGCTATGATATCGGGATTCCTGACCGCCATTGAGTCCACGCTGATTTTTTCCGCGCCTGCCTTCAAAGCCAGGTACATATCCTCCAAATCCTTAATCCCGCCGCCCACCGCAAAGGGAATAAATACTTTCCGCGCTACGTTTTTTACCGTTTCTATATCTATCCTGCGCCTTTGCGCGCTTGCGGTTATGTCATAAAAAACCAGTTCGTCAATGCCTTCGGCATACATTTTTTCCGCCAGGCTGACCGCTTCGTCCACGTCGATATTGTCCTGAAACTGTTTTGCCTTGGTAACCCTGCCTTCCATAATGTCAAAGCAGGCTATCAGTCTTTTTGTCAGCATTGCAAAAACCCTCTCAACAGCTTTAAGCCCGCCTCTCCGCTTTTTTCGATATGAAACTGGGTGCCGTAGATATTGTCTTTATGCGCGGCGGCGGTAAACTCGCCGCCGTAATCCGCCACACCCCATACGTCGGCTTTTTCCCGCGGTATGGCGAAGTAGGAATTGACAAAGTAAAAATGGTTGTCCGCGCACGTAAAGGGCACGGCTTTGCGGAACTCAACCTTATTCCAGCCCATTTGCGGCACCCGTACCTTTGCCCCGTCAAAGCGTATAACTCTGCCTTTCAGCCAGCCCAGGCATTCCGTTTCATCCTCCTCGCTGTATTCAAACAGTATTTGCATACCCACGCAAATGCCCAGGTACGGTATTTTTTTTGTCAGAATCTCGTATTCCAGGGCGGGCAGAAAACCGCTCTCCTCAAGAGAGCGCATAGTCGCGCCCGCGCTGCCCACTCCGGGCAGAATAATGCGCGTTGCGCCCTCCAGCTTATCCGGACCGGCGCACAGCTCCCCTTCCTGCCCCAGTTTTTTTACGGCGTTTAGCACGCTGGGGGCGTTGCCCGCTTTATAGTCGATTATCTTAATCATATTTTTTCTCTATAGCCGCCTTTACCAGCCCTAAAAATAAGGGGTGCGGCTTGTTGGGACGGCTCTTAAACTCGGGGTGGAACTGCACTCCCACGAAGAAGGGGTGCATGGCAAGCTCCACCGCTTCCACCAATTTGCCGTCCGGCGAAATTCCGGACAAAATCAGCCCTTTTTCCTGCATTATTTCCCTGTAATCGTTATTAAACTCAAAGCGGTGGCGGTGACGTTCGCTTATTTCGTCCTCGCCGTAAAGGGAGTACAGCCTTGTTTGCTCTTTAACCTTGCAGGGGTAGCTGCCCAGCCGCATGGTTCCGCCGCTGTTTAATTTGTTTTCCTGTCCCGGCATATAATGGATTACCGCAAATTTTGCGCATGGGTCGAACTCGGCGGAATGCGCGCCCTCCAGTCCGCACACGTTGCGGGTAAACTCGATAACGGCTATCTGCATGCCCAGACAAATACCCAAAAAGGGAATTTGATTTTTGCGCGCGTAAGTACAGGCGGCTATTTTCCCCTCAATGCCGCGGTCTCCGAAGCCGCCGGGGATAATAAGGCCGTCAATGCCGCCAAGCGTTTCCTGCGCTCCCAGCCTTTCCACCTCTTCGCTGTCCACCCATTTGATGCGCACAAAGGCGCCCGTCTCAAAGCCCGCGTGATTAAGGCTTTCGATAATGGACAGGTAAGCGTCGTGCAGCTTGACGTATTTGCCCGCGATAGCTATGGTGACCTCTCTTTTGCGGCCGGATATTTTCTCCACCGTCTCTCTCCACGCCGACAAATCGGGAGGCGGCGCGTTTATTCCGAGCTCACGGCAAACCACTGCATCCAGTCCGTTTTTGTGCAGCATAAGCGGCGCTTCGTATAAAGATTGCAGCGTAATATTTTCTATAACGCAGTCCTGCTTTACGTTGCAGAACAACATGATTTTTTCTTTGATTTCCTCGCTCAGCGGCTCGTCGGAGCGCGCCACTATGATATTGGGCAAAATGCCCGCCGCCTGCAGACCCTGCACGGAGTGCTGGGTGGGCTTGCTTTTGTGTTCGCCCGACGCTTTGAGGTAAGGTATGAGGGTGACGTGGATATAAAGGCAGTTCTGCCGCCCTTTTTCCAGTCCGATCTGCCTTATCGCCTCAATAAAAGGCTGGCTCTCGATGTCTCCCGTCGTCCCGCCTATTTCGGTAATCAAAACGTCCGCGCCGGACTTAATCGCGCCCGCGTATATAAAATCCTTTATCTCCTGCGTGACGTGCGGGATAACCTGAACGGTGCGCCCGGAATAGCCTCCGCTCCGCTCCCTGCTTAAAACGTTCCAATACACCTTGCCCGAAGTCAGGTTGGAAAATTTGGTCAGGTTTTCGTCTATAAAACGCTCGTAGTGCCCCAAATCCAAATCCGTTTCCGCGCCGTCGTCGGTCACAAAAACCTCGCCGTGCTGATAAGGGCTCATCGTGCCGGGGTCCACATTCATATACGGGTCAAGTTTTTGCGCCGCCACTTTCAATCCGCGCTGTTTTAACAGCCGTCCCAGCGACGCCGCCGTTATCCCTTTTCCCAGACCGGACACCACTCCGCCGGTTACAAAAATAAACTTAGTATTTTCCATATATTACTCCCATTCCACCGTCGCGGGCGGTTTGCCCGTGATATCGTAAACCACTCTGCTTATGCCCGCCACTTCGCGTGTTATCCGTTCGGACATTTTTTTCAATACCTTATGCGGCACCTCGGCATACTCCGCGGTCATAAAGTCGCTTGTTTTCACCGCGCGGATTGCCAGCACCGGGTCAAACGTTCTGTCGTCCCCCTTAACCCCTACCGAAAAGGTGTCCGTCATAACGGCGAAATACTGGTCGGGCTTTTTGGCAAGCCTCCCCAATTCCTCCCGAACCGCCGCGTCCGCCTGTCTTAAAACGTTGAGTTTTTCCGCGGTTACTTCTCCCATAATGCGGATAGCCAGCCCCGGACCGGGGAAAGGCTGACGCTCGGTCAGCGAAGCGGGCAGCCCCAGCTTGCGCCCCAAAACGCGCACCTCGTCCTTAAACAGTCCCGCAAGCGGCTCTATAACCTTCTCGAAGCCCAGCTTTTGGGGCAGGCCGCCCACATTGTGGTGGCTTTTTATTACCGCGCCCGCCTCGCCGCCCGATTCTACCACGTCGGGGTAGATGGTACCCTGCGCCAAAAACGGGATATGCCCCAGTTTTTTCGCTTCTTCCTCAAATACGCGGATAAATTCCTCCCCTATGATTTTTCGTTTTTGTTCGGGGTCGGTAACCCCTTTCAACCGCGCAAGAAATCTTTCCTCGGCGTTTATACGGATAAAGTTAAGCTCTTTATCCTTAAAAACGCGCTCTATCTCCTCCCCCTCGCCCAGCCGCATAAAGCCGTGGTCCACAAACACGCAATTAAGCTGCGCCCCTATTGCCTTAGCCAGCAGCGCCGCGCATACGGAGGAATCCACTCCGCCGGAAAGCGCGAGCAAAACCTTATTTGTTCCCACCTGCCCCCTAATGCGGGCAATTTCCCTTTTGATGTAATCGCTTATGCGGTAGTCGCCCGCGGCTCCGCATACCTCAAACAGGA
Organism: Christensenellales bacterium; assembly: GCA_050945855.1. Lineage (GTDB taxonomy): Bacteria > Bacillota > Clostridia > Christensenellales > DTU072 > CAYSNP01. The sequence goes on from JBMNTS010000010.1 coordinate 23,003, forward strand.
ATTTCTTGAAAAATTTTCTGCCCCCTTCGGTGTGCGCCGTTTCGGGGTGAAATTGAATGCCGTACAACTTCTTTTGCGCGCACTCTATTTGCGCAATGCAGTTTTCCGTTCGCGCCGTTACCTCAAAGCCCTGCGGCGGAGCCGCCACCGCGTCACGGTGACTCATCAACGCCAAAAAAGGTTTTTCACCGCCCGCGGGGATAACGGTTACCTTCCCGTATTCGCCCACCGCGCCCTTTTTGACCTCGCCGCCCAGCAGGTGACACATCAGATGCATTCCGTAGCATATACCCAGTATAGGGATGCCCAAGTCAAAAATGCCTTTATCGCAAAGGGCGGCGCGCTTTTGGTACACGCTGTCCGGCCCGCCCGTAAGGATTATCCCGATAGGGTTGATTTCTTTTATCCGGTCAACGGAAATGTTGCCTTTTTTTATCACGGAATAAACGCCCAGTCCGCGTACGCTCCTCGCTATCAATTCCTTGTATTGTCCGCCGAAGTCCAAAACCAATACCGTCTGATTCATTTTAAGCCTCTCTTTTATGCAGCGTGTTTAGCTCGACCAATTGCGTTGTGCTTTCGGTATAGCCGGACATCAAACTGTCGATAAGCGCGTTCGCGGTGTCTATGCTGGTCATGCACGAAATGCCCTTTGACACCGCAAGCCTGCGTATTTTCACGTCGTCCAGCGCGGGGTCCCGCCCCTTGTCGCTGGTGGAAACCACATAGGATATCTTTCCGCTGCCAAGCAGGGTCGCCGTATTGTTTTGCGCGCAGTCACGGATTTTTTCCACCGTCTGCACGGCTACGCCGTTTGCCTTCAACCGCTCTGCCGTGCCCGCGGTAGCGTAAAGGGAAAAGCCCAACGCCTCAAACCTTTTTGCTATGGGGACGATTTCCTGCTTGTCGTTGTCCGTAACCGTAATAAGTACGCCGCCCGACCTTTTCATTTTGTAGCCCGCCGCAAGCAGACCTTTGAACAATGCCTCGCTCAGATCCCTGCCTATACCCAGGACCTCTCCCGTGGACTTCATTTCAGGCCCTAAGTGCGTATCCAGCCCCGCCAGCTTTTCAAAGGAAAATACCGGCACTTTTACCGCCGCGAACTTAATTTCGGGCGCGATATTGTATTGCGGCAGCTTTTTGCCTAAAGACGCCATAACCGCCCAATCGCACATGGGTATGCCCGTCACCTTGGAAAGGTACGGCACGGTGCGGCTTGCCCTCGGATTTACCTCAATGACGTACAGTTCGCCGCGGTAGATTACGTATTGAATATTGACCAGCCCGCGCGCGTCCAGTTCTTTGCAGATTTTTTCTGTCAGCTCCAAAACGCGCTCTTTCATTTGCTCATCCAGATTAATGGGCGGATATACGGCTATACTGTCGCCGGAATGCACTCCGGTGCGCTCCACCTGCTCCATAATACCGGGTATCAGTATCCCTTCGCCGTCGCAAATCGCGTCCACCTCTATTTCCCTGCCCATCAGGTATTTGTCAATCAGAACGGGGCAGTCCTGCGCGTTTCGCAGAATAATCTTCATATACTCGGAGATGTCCTCCTCATTCCAGGCGATAATCATATTCTGACCGCCCAAAACGTAGGAGGGACGTATAAGAACGGGGAAACCCAGTTTTTTTGCGGCGGCCAACGCTTTTTTCTCGTCGGTTACCGAATACCCGGGCGGGCGCTTTATTTGCAGTTTTTCCAGCATTGCGTCAAAGCGTTCCCTGTCCTCGCAGATGTCTATGGCGTCCGCGCTTGTGCCTATTATCCTCACACCCCGCGCGGCAAGCGCTTTGGCAAGTTTTATGGCGGTGCCGCCGCCGAAAGCGACTATGGCGCCTATCGGCTTTTCCGTTTCGATAATCCGCATAACATCGTCCGCGCAAAGAGGCTCGAAATACAGCTTGTCCGCGGTGTCAAAGTCGGTGGAGACCGTCTCGGGATTGTTGTTGATAACGATAACCTCGTAGCCCATTTTTTTCAGCGTGCGCACGCAATGGACGCAAGCGTAATCGAATTCTATGCCCTGTCCTATACGGATAGGTCCGCTGCCCAAAACCACAATGCGCTCTTTGCCGCTCTTTTTTGCAAAGGGCAGCGCCTCATCCTCCTCGCCGTCGTGAGTGGAATAGAAGTAAGGCGTCTGCGCCTCAAATTCGCCGCCGCAGGTGTCCACCATTTTGTAGACAAGCGGTTTTTTGGGCTTATTCCGCTTACTCTTTGCGATTCGGGACAAGCCGTGCAAAAACCAGCGGTCTATTTTGGTAGTCTCATATAATTCCTCCACCGTAACGCCCCGGCAAAGCGCCTCGTAGAGAACAAACAAGCGTTCGCTGGTCACGTCGGAAAGCATCTCGCGGATTTCCCCGTCAGACTTGCTTTTCAGGCGGGGCAGATTCAGATCAGCCAGCCCCAGTTCCGCGCCCCTTACCGCCTTTATCAATGCCTCCTCAAAACTGGGCGCAAGCGCCATAACCTCGCCCGTGGCTTTCATTTGCGTGCCCAGAGTCTTTTCCGCGTACACAAATTTATCAAACGGCCATTTGGGCAGCTTTACCGCCACATAGTCCAGCGCGGGCTCGAAAGCGGCTTTGGTGGTGCCGGTTACGGCGTTCTGAATTTCATCCAATGTATAGCCTATCGCTATCTTTGTGGCGACTTTGGCAATAGGATATCCCGTCGCCTTGCTTGCCAGCGCGGAAGAGCGGGAAACACGGGGGTTTACCTCAATCACCGCGTATTCAAAGGAATAGGGATGCAGCGCGAACTGGCAGTTGCATCCGCCCTCGATTTCCAGCGCGTTGATAATATTGAGCGCCGCGCTCCTTAACATCTGGTATTCTCTGTCCGCCAAGGTGACGGCGGGCGCGATAACTATACTGTCCCCCGTATGTACTCCCACGGGGTCAAAGTTTTCCATGGAGCATACGGTAATGGAGTTGCCCTTGCAATCGCGCATTACCTCAAACTCGATTTCCTTCCACCCCGCCACCGATTTTTCCACCAGGATTTGCCCTATCGGGGAGACGCCCAAACCCACTGCCGCCTTTTCTCTAAGCTCGTCCTCGTCCGCCGCTATTCCTCCGCCTTCGCCGCCCATGGTAAACGCCGGGCGTATAATCAGCGGATACCCCGCTTGTCTGCCGAAGGCAAGCGCGGCTTCCACATTTTCCGCAATCGCCGAGGGGATAATAGGCTCGCCTATGGAGAGCATAGTTTCCTTAAACAGCTTTCTGTCCTCCGCCTTGTCTATGGCGGAAGCGGAAGAGCCCAGCAGGGTTATGCCGTTTTCTTTGAGAAAGCCGCATTTGTCCAGCTGCATACTTATGGTAAGGCCCGCCTGTCCGCCCAGTCCGGACAATATTCCGTCCGGTTTTTCCGCAAGCGCTATCCTCTTTACCGTTTCCGCGGTCAGCGGCTCAATATAAATCTTATCCGCCATTTCGGGGTCGGTCATAATTGTCGCGGGGTTGGAATTGACGAGCACGACTTCAATGCCGTTCTCTTTCAGCACCCTGCACGCCTGCGTTCCCGCATAATCAAACTCGGCCGCCTGTCCTATCACAATGGGGCCGGAGCCTATTACCAATACTTTTTTAATTGCTTCATTCTTTGGCATAAGTAGCTACCTTGTCTATCCTTTCAATAAAGCGGTCGAACAAAAAAGAGGTGTCGCGCGGACCCGCGCACGCTTCGGGATGGAACTGCACGGAGAAAGATAAGCCGTAATCCAGCCCCTCGCAGCTGCCGTCGTTGACGTTGACAAAACTGCTCTCATCCGTAATCACCTCGTAACCGTGGTTTTGACTGGTGATATATACCCGTCCCGTTTTGGTGTCCCTGACCGGCTGGTTTGCCCCTCTGTGTCCGAATTTTAGCTTGCGCGTTTTATACCCGCAGGCAAGCGCAAGCAATTGATGCCCCATGCAGATTCCGAAGATAGGCAGACCGCTTTCCTTCAGCTTGCGGATTGTCTCTATTGCGCCGAGATTCGCGGGGTCGGCAGGGTCGCCGGGGCCGTTTGAGAGCAAAATCCCGTCCGGGCGGTAACTTAAAATCTGCTGCGCTCCGGCGTCATAGGTAAATCTCTTTACAACACAACCCCGTTTAAGCAGTTCGCGTTCCATACCCGATTTCGCTCCGAAATCCAGCAGCGCGATTTTGCGCTTGCCCTCGCCTGTCGCGGCAGTTTGGGCAACCGAAACGCGCGGTATAGGAGACGTAAGTAAATATTCCGCCGCTTCTTTTTGGTCGTTATCCTTGGGCGCGGAATATGTTATTTTACCGTTGAGCGTGCCCGTATTGCGAATGATCTTGGTAAGCCTGCGCGTATCAATGCCGTAAAGCCCGGCTATGCCGTGTTGCTTTAAGAAGGCGTCCAGACTGCCCTCGCTTCTGAAGTTGGAGGGAGTCTCGCAGGGGTATTTTACTATATAGCCTTTGAGGTGCGGCTTTTGAGATTCAAAGTCAGGGGGGATAACGCCGTAATTGCCGATTAACGGAAAAGTCTGCAACACAATTTGCCCCTCGTAGGAGGGGTCTGTAAGTGTTTCAAGATATCCTGTCATAGCTGTGGTAAAAACCACTTCGCCCGCGGTTTCCTTTACCGCGCCGAAGGAGTATCCCTCAAATATTTCGCCGTTTTCCAATATCAGATAAGCCTTTTTCATTTTGCGCTCTCCTCCAGCGCGTCTTTGCTGACCGCATCGTGATTGCCCTCGCCGGTAAAACACGCCGTGCACAGCGGCGAGGCGCATTTTCCGCAAGCGGCTCTTAGTCCTTCCATGCTTATGTACCCCAGACTGTCCGCCCCGATTTTGCGGCAAATCTCGGCTATGCTCATTTTGTTCGCAATCAGTTTGTCCACGCTGTCTATATCCGTCCCGTAACGGCAGGTATACATAAAGGGCGGCGAACTCACTCTGACGTGCACTTCTTTGGCGCCCGCGTTTTTAAGACTGCGCACAATCTTTTCGCTGGTCGTGCCGCGCACTATGGAGTCGTCCACCAGAACCACCCTTTTTCCCTCTACGCTTGCCGCCAGAGGATTCAATTTCAGCTTCACCGCGTCGTCCCGCTTGCTTTGCGTGGGATAAATAAAACTCCTGCCTATATAGCGGTTTTTGACAAAACCGGGTACTAAAGGCAGCCCGCAGGCCGCGCTGAACCCCGCCGCCGCGTCCAGCCCGGAGTCGGGCACGCCGCAAACGATATCCGCTTCCGCCGGGTGCTCGTAATACAGGGTTTTGCCCATATTGACCCGTGCGCGGTACACGCTTAGTCCGTCTATGACGGAATCTGGACGGGCGAAGTAAACGTATTCAAAGATACACATCCCCAGGCCGTCCTCACATACTTTCCCGTTCCGCTCACCGCCCACGATTTCGCCGTCTTTAATAATGACCGTTTCGCCCGGCTCCACGTCCCTCAACAGCTTAAAGCCGCAGGAGTCCAGGGCGCAGCTTTCGCTGGCGACAGCCATGCCGTCCTTGCTTATTCCCAAAACCAGGGGGCGGAAGCCGTGGGGGTCGCGTACGGCGAACAAATGTCCGCAGGCATTCGCTATACATAAGGAAAACGCGCCCTCCAACTCGGAGATTGCCTTTTTTATTCCTTTGATAATATCCTTTTCCTTAACTATCCTGTACGCTAACAGGGAGGCGACTACCTCGCTGTCGCTTGTGGCCTTAAACCGCAGACCGCAGTCTTTGAGCATTTCCCGCAGCGCTTTGGCATTTGTTATATTTCCGTTATGCGCGGTGGCGATTCTGCCGGTCAGGTACTCGGTGACAAAGGGTCCGGTATTTTCCGCCTGATTGCAGCCGGTGGTGGAATACCTTGTATGTCCCACGGCTACTTTGCCTTGCGGCAGAGAGGCAAGCGTTTTCTCGGAAAAAACCTCGGATACAAGCCCGATATCCTTCTTGCAGAAGATGTTGCCTTCTCTTGCGACGGCGATGCCCGCGCCTTCCTGCCCCCTGTGTTGGAGAGAAAGCAACCCGTTGTACGCCAGACCCGCCGCTTCTTCCGAGCTTTTCAGGCTGACGCCGAATACGGCACATTCCTCGTTAATCTTCCGTCGCGTTTTCATAATCTTTAATTATCCTTTCGGCAACCGCTTTCCGTTTGGAGCGCGTATCCATCGCCTTTTTCTCTATATATCTGTGCGCTTCCTGCTCGCTCATTCCGCGAGCGGCAATAAGTATGCTTTTGGCGCGGTCCACCAAGCGGATGGTCTCGATTTTTTCTCTCAGCCCCTCGTTTTCCGCTCTTATATTCTGCAGCCTTATTCCGGTTGATTTAACCAGGCTCAACGCCTGCCGGAACATTTCGCGGGAGAGCGGCTTTGCCACCGTCAGCACCCCGTCGTTTTCACATACCGCCGCGACCATATCGTATATTTCGCTTTTGACAATCAGGATAACCTGACTGATTCCCTTAACCGAGATTTGTCTGGCAAATCCCTCCCCCGTCTCGTCTGCAAGCGGCGCGTTGATAATTATCAGGTCAAAATCCCGCTCCAACAGCGCGCGGCGCGCCTCGCCGCAGGTGCGCGCGACCGCGAAGTCCGTCAAAGAGTATACGGAAAGCTGCTCCGCAATAAATGCGGCGGTCTTTTCCGTATTGGTGACAATCAGCGCGCTTTTCATAAATTTATCCTTTAGAAGAAGGGGAAGTAACGGCTTTTATAGAACTCCTTTTTATCTTTTGCCCATTCATACTCCTCTGCTTCCGTCTTCTTCAGCGCCAGATATCTGTTAAACAAATTCTCGCCTACCACTTTTTTGGCAAATTGCCCCGCTTCCGCTATCCTGATAGCATCGGACAGACTCTCGGGCAGCTTCTTTAATCCTTTTGTCAACTCCTCGCTTGCGGCAAACAAGTCGGCGTTTACAGCCTCGGGCAGCGTCGCGTTTTGCTCGATTCCGTCCAGTCCGGCCGATATGATAAGCGCAAGCGCCAGATAAGGATTAACGGACGGGTCGGGAGAACGCAGCTCCATTCTGAACTTTTCGCCGGTTGCCGCGGGTATGCGGATAAGCTGGGAACGGTTGCAATGCGACCACGATACGAAACGGGGTGCCTCGAATTTGCCCAGCCGTTCGTATGAGTTGGCTATGGGATTCAAAAACAAAGTCAATTCCTCAATTCTGGAAAGGATGCCGGCGATAAAGCTGCTTGCGACTTCGGATTGCTCTCCGTTTTCCGCCTTCTTAAAAATATTGCGCCCGTTTTGAGCAAGCGAAAGGTTTATATGCAGCCCGTTTCCGGGCGCGTCCAAAATGGGCTTGGGCATAAAGGAAGCGAACAAGCCGTTGCGCTCCGCTATCGCTTTCACCACCGATTTAAATGTTTGCAGATTGTCCGCGCTCTCCAGCGCGTCGCCGAATTTAAAGGTAATCTCGTTTTGTCCGGGGCCTTGCTCATGATGCGAGGTTTCGGGATGCAGCCCCATTTCCGCGAGCGTGAGGCATATTTCGCGGCGGATATTTTCGCCTTTATCCGGTGGTGAGAGGTCAAAATAACCGCCCTTATCCAAAGGTATATCCGTAGGGCTGCCTTCCTCGCCCGATTTGAACAGATAGAATTCGCACTCGGTGCCTACCTTGCATATATACCCCATCTTATCCGCGCGGGCCAATACTTCTTTTAAGAGCGCGCGGCCGCTCAGCATAAACACGGTGCCGTCAGGATTCTTGATATCGCAATAAAAACGGGCAACTCTGCCGGGGCCCGGACGCCAGGGCAATATGCTCAGCGTAGCGGGATCGGGATAAAGCAGCAAATCCGATTGAGTTACCTCCTTAAAGCCCTTTATCGCGTGCGCGTCAAAGGAAACGCCGTATTCAAAAGCCCCCTCCAGTTCCTCCGCCATAATGGCGATATTTTTCTGAAGCCCGAACAAGTCACAAAAAGTAAGGCGAACAAACTTGACGTCGTTCTCCTTTACGAATTCCAGTACTTCTCTCGCCGTATTGGTCATATTTTTCTTTCTCCTTGATTATTTATTTCAACCGCCATAGCCTGCCCTCATACAAATACTTTCCCCTTTTTACCCCCATAAACCCAAAAAAGCGTTCATCCAAATCTATATGGATGAACGCCTTTGTTCACTCTGAACAGTATACCCCAACCCCCCGCCCCCTGTCAAACAAATAACCCCCTAAAACCCCATAAATGCCTTGGAACGGGGACGTGTTGTGCTTGATGCTTGGAATTCCGCGTCCCGTACAAGCCGATAAGGCACACGCAGCCCGTATCAGTGCCGCTATCCGCCGCTCTTTACATAACGGGATTGTTCGCTAAAAATACACCCGCAATACTTCTGCATATACAGCCCCAAAGCCCGCGCTTCCTGCTGTCCCTGCCTGAAATACGGGCGAAAATCCCGGTACAGGAAGGGGACTTTGTATTTTTCGGCAGCCTGCTCCGCGGTGGTAATAATCAGATTATGGTCTTGATAAGGGCTGATAAGCAGGGTGGTGGAAAAAGTATCGTAACCGTTTTGGGCGGCATATTCCGCGGTAGCCTCCAGCCGCATTTTATAGCACGCCGCGCAGCGGGAGTCTATATCCGGCCATACCTTATTGAGATAAGAATTCAGACCGTATTCGCCATGCTCCGTTAATGGCAGCCCTTTATCCTCGGCGTAAGCCCTAAGGGCATCCCTTCTCGCGGCGTACTCCGTGTAGGGGTGGATATTGGGATTGTACCAAAACAGGTGGACTTCCCCTTCTTTTCGCAAAGTTTCTATGCACTTTATCGAGCAGGGGGCGCAGCAGGTATGCAACAGTATTTTCATATCTTTTCCTCATTAATAAAATACCATATTATCCCCATTTTGGCAACAATATAGCCTTGGCAACGCGCGGGGCGCGGCGCGCAGAAAGGGGCGATTTGCGTAAAGAGGTCAAATATGTTATAATATTAAGGCATAATTTTTTACAGGAGGTGGCAATCTATGCAAAATTACGATTGGCGGAAAGAACTTGAAGGCAACATTACCACCGCTTGCGAACTGGCATCCAGCGGTCTAATTGCGGAAAACGAAAAGGAAAAAATCGCAAAAATCATTTCAAAATACCCTGTTAATATCACAAGCTATTATAAAAAACTTATCAGAAAATACGATTACACCGACCCCATTTACAGGATGTGCGTAGCGTCGGTAAACGAGCTTACTCCCGATGGCAGAGAGGATGTCAGCGGAGAAGCGGAAAACACGGTGGAGGAAGGCTTGCAGCATAAATACAGCAATACCTTGCTGGTGCTTTCCACCAATGTATGCGCTATGTATTGCAGGCATTGCTTCCGCAAGCGCATGGTAGGCAAAAGCGAGGATGAAACGCTGTCTTTTACTCAAAAAGCGATTGATTACGCCGCGGCGCACCCCGAAATAGACAACGTGCTTATAACCGGCGGGGACTCTTTTATGAATTCCAATAAGGTAATAGAGAGTTTTCTGAAAGGGCTGTGCCAAATAGAGCATCTGAAGTTTATCCGTTTCGGCACCAGATTGCCCGTGGTGCTGCCCGGGCGTATTTATCAGGATAAGCAACTGCTGGATATTCTGGCCAAATACCGGAAACAGAAAAATATATACGTGGTCACTCAATTCAATCACCCGCGCGAATTGACCGAGGAAGCGCAAAAAGCGATTGAAGCGCTTAACCAAATAGGCATACACATGCTTAACCAGACGGTGCTGCTCGCGGGCGTAAACGATAACGCGAACACGCTGGTAAGGCTGTTTAACGGATTGGTAGCCCTTGGGGTAAGCCCTTACTATCTCTTTCAATGCAGACCGATAAAAGGGGTAAAGGGTTACTTTAACGTGCCTTTTTCCAAAGGCTGGCCCATAGTGGAAGAGACCAGAGCGCAGTTGTCCGGTCTTGCCAAAAGATTCAGATTCGCTATGAGCCATATCAAAGGCAAAATGGAGATACTGGGAATAACGGAAAGCGGCGAAATGCTGCTGAAGCAGCATCAGGCGAAAAACGAAAAGCATTTGAACAAAATATTTACGGTCAGGATAGACAAGAATACCAGTTGGCTGCCCGATAATATCGAATACAAGCCGCTCTGATAATCTGCCAAAAAATCCGATTTTTTTCTCTCCGGAAAACCTACTTTATGGTAAAATATGTATAACAATATTAACAAAACGGAGCGGAAAGTATGAATGTAAAAAGACAGAGTTTCGGGAACAAAATTTTATCTTCCTTTGTTACGGCGATTATAGGAGTGATTTTATTCTTTGGCTCATTTGTGGTGCTGTATATTAACGAAGGCAGGGAAAACATAGGCAAAATAGCCGAGTCCGCGGTGGAAATCACCGCCGAGGGGCACAGTCTGGAAAAGGGAGAATTGGTAGGCGTGCGCGGCAGTATCGCCGCGGATGCTTACGCGGCGGACGATTATCTGAGAGCGGGCGATTACGTTTACATAATACGCAAAGTGGAAATGTACGCCTATGAGGAAGAGGAGCACAGGGAAGAAAAAGATAATTTCGGCGGCAGCACGACTATAACCACCACTTATACCTACTCCAAAAAGTGGACATCTTCGCCCAAGGCCGCCTCCTCTTTCCGGGGGGACGACAACGAAAAGCCAAAAGACATCCCCGCGGGATACGACCAAAAAATCAGCGGAATGCCCGAGCAGAAAGAGAAGAGCGGCGAGGGTTTAAGCATAGGCGGGTATAAGATATTGTCCGGGCTTTCTTTCTCCGGCGAAAAGACGCTGGCGCTGAGCGAGGAGGTTATCTCCGCTCCCGCTCATGCGGATTACGCGGTAAGCGAGAGCTATTTGTATATCGGAGAGGATGGCGTATCCGCCGCCGCTCCCCGCCTGGGGGATTACCGGATAAGCTACAGAGTAATAACCGCAGGCGATGAAGGAGTGCTGCTGGGCGCCGTGGAGGACGCGGAAAGCATTACAGGATATACAACGCCCAAAAACAATACCCTTTTCAGGTTTTTCGCGGGCGCGGGCAGCCTTGAAGAGGCAAGCGAAATTTTGCTTGCCGAACATAAGACGACCACCTGGATTTTGCGGCTGATAGGCTTTTTGATGATGTTTATAGGGCTTGTCGCCATGACAGATCCTATAACCAAATTTTTGAGCGTGATACCTTTCTTTTCCAAAGTTTCCGGATTTGTATTCGGCATAATTGCTTTCTTGACCGCTCTGATTCTTACCGCGCTTACCGTAGTATTGTCCATGATTCTGCATAATTTCTTCTTGGCTATGGCACTGGTATTGCTCCTCATAGGCATAGCCATAGCGGTAATTTACAAGAAAAGGCAGGGAAAAGCGGGAAGCGGAAGCAGGAGTCCGCAAAGAAAAAAAAGGCGTTGAAGAATAAAGCTATATATGTTATTATATAGCTATGAAAAAAATACATTTAATCAGCAAAACGCATTTGGACCTAGGTTTTACCGATTACGCGAAAAACGTTATTGAGCGTTACCGCTCTCAGTTTATTCCCGCGGCCGTGGAATTGGCGCGCAAACTTAACGGAAAAGAGAAAAAATTCATTTGGACTACCGGCAGTTTTCTTATACGGGACAGTCTGCGCAACGCCTCCATTAAAAATCAAAAAGCTTTGGACGAGGCGATAAAAAAAGGGGATATAGCCTGGCACGCGCTCCCCTTTACCACGCATACCGAGCTTGCCACCAAAGAGCTTTTCGGCTACGGGTTGAGCATATCGCGGGAACTGGATAAAAAATATAAAAAGCGTACCTTTGCCGCCAAAATGACGGATGTGCCGGGGCATACCATAGCTATGCTCCCCCTGCTTTGGGCGGCGGGCATACGCTTTTTGCATATAGGCGTAAACAACGCTTCTTCCGTGCCCGACGTGCCCAGCGAATTTTTGTGGAAATACGGTGAGGCGGAAATCGTGGTGGTTTACGAAGGCGACTACGGCGGCATTTACCAAAACGAGTATATTGAGGATATTCTCTGCTTCTTGCATTCCGGCGATAATTGCGGTCCGGGCTCCGAGCAAGAGGTAGAGGAAATTTACGCGCGGCTTAAGGAAAAGTATCCCGATTACGAAATCGCCCCCTCCACTCTGGACGGGTATGGAAGGGCCATGTGGGAAGTGCGGGATAAGTTGCCCGTGGTGACCGGCGAAATCGGGGATACCTGGATACACGGAATAGCTTCCGACCCTTACAAAACGGGGGCGTACAGAGAGCTTGCGTACGCGCTTGAAGAGTGGCTTTCGGCGGGAAAACTGTCCCAAAAGGATAAGGCTTACGATGCCTTTTGCGAAAACCTGCTGCTGATATGCGAGCATACCTGGGGTATGGACGTAAAGCGCTGCCTTGCCGACTACGATAATTACCTTAAAGCGGACTTCGAGCAGGCGAGAGAGCATGACAGAGTACGCTTTAAGCTGAAGAACATTTATAAGAGCTTTATGCAAAAATATTTTGATTTCAAGGAGCGGCGCAGGGGCGAATATTCGCGTGGCAGCTATTCCGCAATGGAAAAATCCTGGGCGGAGCAGCGGGAATATATTGCTAAAGCTATCGCCGCCCTGCCCGCCGACCTGCAAAAAGAGGCTAAAAACAGGATAGCCAGATTGGAGGTAAAAGGAGGATTTGATAAGGCGGACTGCGAGAGGGCAAGCACAGAGGGCAAATATCGGATTGGCGGGTTTGAACTGGAATTTTGCCAAAAGGGTATCAAAAAGATTGAGCACAACGGTATTACCCTACTGGAGGGCAATAAGACGGCCTTTTTGCGTTACGCCTCTTATACGGCGGCGGACTATGAGGAATACAAAAACACTTACGCGCGCGACTACGAAAAATGCAAGGTGTGGATTGCCCCCGATTTTCATAAGCCGGGTCTGAAATACGCGGACGGGAAATATCCCGCCGGCAATTTTTATTATAATCTGGACCGTATTTTTGTGAACGAAAAAGAGCAAAGCATTATCGCCTCCTTCTCCTGTGAGGAAAAGGTCAGTTCGGAGTGCGGCGCGCCCAAACGTTTTGAAGCGCGGTTTATACCCGCGGGAGAGGGGCTGAAAGTACGGCTGGTGTGGCTGGATAAGGACGCCTCAAGATTGCCCGAAGCCCTCTTTGTCAACTTCCCCATAAAGGCGGACGAGGGCAGTTTGAGATACATAAAAATGGGGGAGAGTATAAACCCCTTCGACATAGTGCCTTACGGCAACCGCAACCTTTGCGCGATAGAAAAAGCCACCTTTACCGCGGGCAATAAAAGCTACGCGCTGATAAACACTCACGCGCCGCTTGCGGCAATAGGCGAAGGCAAAATATTAAAGGTGGACAACGAGTACGGCGATAAAGAGAAAGGGTTGTCCTATAACCTTTATAACAACCTTTGGGGCACCAATTTCCCTCTTTGGTATGACCAAAACGCATTTTTTGAATTTACACTGCAACCTCAAGGAGAAGTGAATAATGAGTGAAAAAGATAAGAAAGTAAGAGAGCTTGGCACGGGGGAGATATTATCTTACGCCCTCACCAATACCGGTCAGACCATGATATACGGTATTATTACCACGTATCTGCTGCTTTTTATGACGGACTACCTTTTTATCGAAGCCGCGGTAGCAGGGCTGATATTGTCCATTACAAGAATCTTTGACGCGATTAACGACCCTATTATGGGAGCGATATTGGACAAAACGCATACGCGCTGGGGTAAATGCAGACCGTATATGCTGTTTACGCCCGTCCCCGTGGCTCTCCTGACCATACTGCTTTTCGCGCCCATAAGGCTGAGCGCAGCAGGCGCGACAATATACGCTTCCATAATATATTTGCTGTTTACTTTGGCGTATACCGCCAACGATATACCCTATTGGAGCATGTCCTCGGTGATTACCACCGACCCGAATAAACGGGTAAAAGTGGTCACTACCACCAGGATAATAGGCGGTCTGGGCTCCGGCTTGTCCGTGGGCGTTTTCTGGTTTGTCAACAAACTTTTTGCGGATTCCGGTCAAGACAAAAGGATGAGTTTTTTCTGCACCACGGCTATCTTTTGCGTATTTGGCACGCTTCTGATGCTTCAGGGCTTTTTCAATACCAGGGAAAGAGCGGTGCAAACTGCGCAAAAAGAGGACAAGTTTTTTGACAACCTGAAGCTGGTGCCCAAAAGCAGAGGGCTGATGATCAACCTTTTATCCGGCGTGCTTATGTCGGTAATGATGGTGGGTACTACCGCGCTTACCACATATTTTGCCAAATGGAATCTTAAAGAAATCTTTCCGGATATGGAAAGCAATACGATAATGAGCATTTTTGTGCCGGCAATGGGAATTCTGCCCGGCATAGCTATGTTCGCGGGACTGTTTGCGGCGCCCAAATTGATAAAGAAATTTGAGAAAAAGTATCTGCTGTTGTCGGGGTGCGCGCTGGGCATCGTAGCTAACATAATATTTTATTTTGTGGGATACTCCAATATCTTCTTATTTGTGATAGGCAGATTTGTGGCTTGTCTGCCCCTGGGAGTGTGGTCGGCGGTCACCACTATAATGATAGGGGACAGCGTGGACGAGATAGAATTCAAGACTGGCAGAAGAGTGGAGGGAGCGTGTTTTTCCCTGCTTACCTTTATTTCTAAATTTCAAAACGGCGCCAACGTGGCAATAACCGGATTTTTCCTCAGCGCGGCGGGTTATTTAGGCGAGCTTGACCCGGACACGCAGCAGCAGGCTCCCCGGGCGTTAAAGATGATTTTTGTTTTGGTTACCCTTCTTCCGGCTTTGGGGTACCTACTTATGGGCTTACCGTTTTTATTCTATAACTTCAGCAAGACCAGGCACGAGGCTATACTTGCAGAGCTTAAACGGCGCAAGGAAGAAGCTATTGCGGGAGAATCCCCTGCTATGGAACTGGATTGGTATAATTAGGGGGCAGATTAATGAAAGACAGTTATTCCGTTAAGGTCAAAATAGAAAAGAGTCAGGAAAAACAATTTATCAGGGTGCCTTTCACTGTGCCCGAGGACGTGGAACGGCTTACCGTAAGCTATGCGCATAAGGGCGATAACGTGAACTCTATGCCGACCGGACATGAGAAAAACGTAATAGATTTTCTGATTATCACTCCGGACGGCGTGGAAGCGGGGGCAAGCGGCTCAAACAAAAAGCGCGTCACTCTTTCTTCCGCTTTTTCCACTCCGGGCTATGACAGGATGGAGATAAAAGCCGGACAATGGCAGGCGGTGCTGGGCGCGTATATGATTATGTCGGAAGGCGTGGAAGTAACGGTTACCGCGGAGTTTGAATTCAAAAGATACAGATGGCTGAAAGGCGACACGCATCTGCACAGCGTTAATTCGGACGGCAAGCTGACCATTGAGCAGTTGGGCGCGGCGGCGCGCAAAAAAGGTCTGGATTATATGGTCATCACCGACCATAACAATTTTTTCCACAACAAAAGACTGCCTCAGATACCCGATCTGACCATTATCCCCGGCGTGGAGTTTACTCATTACAGCGGACATATCAACATTATAGGTCTGGCTTCGCCTTACACGGGCAGCTATGTGCTTAACAGCTTTGAGGAGTTTGTCAAAAAGCTGGAAGAGCCGAGAAGCGCGGGCGCGATATTGAGCGTAAACCACCCATTTTGCTCTCTTTGCCCATGGCTGTGGCCGCTGGAAGGCTTTGAGCACGAAATGGTGGAAGTATGGAACGGGCCTATGCGCAAAGACAATCTGACCACAATAGAATGGTGGCATAAAGAACTTTGCAAAGGCAGAAAACTTGCGGCGTTAGGCGGCAGCGACTTCCATTGGGGCATAGGCTCTCTGACTTATATCGGTATGCCTACCGCCTGCGTTTACGCCAAATCCAATTCCGCCCCCGATATACTGGAGGCTATGCGAAAGGGCAGGGTAAGCCTAAAGCGCGGCGCCAAAGCTCCTATGCTTACGCTGGAGTGCGGGGACGCCGTTATGGGCGACAGCGTGAAATTTGCTCCCGGAACAAAAGTGCGGGTAAGCACGGAAAAATTAAAAAGAGGACAGACGCTTGTGGTCTATGACGCCGACGGGGTAATATTCAAGCACAAAGCGAACAAAACCGCCCCTTTCAGCGCAGAGATAGAAGTAAAGAACAAAGGCTTTGTGCGCGCGGAAGTGCGCTATACCGCGGGAATCTTGGAGAGCATAATATACAAGGCTATGATTTTCGCGCTGATACGCTCCCAATTTAAAGACCCTATCCCCGAAATGATAGCCGCATTGACCAATCCCATTTATTTCGAGTAAAGAGCGGCAAAAACTTTCAATCCTTTATAAATCCACCTTAATGCGCCCGAAACAGCGTGGAGGGCGCATATTCCGTATCGGCAATTATCGAGTAAAAACTTTTACACCAACAAAAAAACTCCCTCGCTAAAAGGGAGTTTTTGTTTTTCTGATTATTGTTCAGGATTACTTAATAATCTTGGTAACAACGCCGGAGCCTACCGTTCTGCCGCCTTCACGGATAGCGAAGCGGAGACCTTCCTCGATAGCTATGGGGGAGATAAGCTCTATATTCATATTGATGTTGTCGCCGGGCATAACCATTTCCACGCCTTCGGGCAGTTTGATAGAGCCGGTAACGTCGGTCGTTCTGAAATAGAACTGCGGACGATATCCGTCAAAGAAGGGGGTATGTCTGCCGCCTTCATCCTTGGTTAACACGTAAACCTGGCTTTCAAAAGCGGTGTGGGGTTTAATGGAGCCGACTTTGGCGATAACCTGTCCTCTTTCGATGTTCTTGCGCTCGATACCTCTGAGGAGAAGTCCTACGTTGTCGCCCGCGATAGCGGCGTCAAGTAATTTGCGGAACATTTCCACGCCGGTAACCGTTGTTTCGGTGGGCTTATCGGTAAGACCAACTATCTCTACCTTGTCGCCGACTTTAACCTGGCCTCTGTCCACTCTGCCTGTAGCCACGGTGCCGCGGCCGGTAATGGTGAATACGTCTTCAACAGGCATTAAGAAAGGCTTGTCGGTATCTCTTTCGGGAGCGGGAACATATGCGTCGATAGCGTCCAACAACTCTCTGATGCAGTCGCAATCGGGAGAAGTGGGGTTGCCCGCCATGCAGGCTTCCATAGCTTTAAGAGCGCTGCCCTTGATAATGGGGGTATCGTCGCCGGGGAATTCGTATTCGGTCAAAAGTTCCCTTACTTCCATTTCCACTATTTCCAGCAGCTCGGGGTCGTCAACCTGGTCAACCTTGTTGAGGAATACCACTATATAAGGAACGCCAACCTGTCTGGCAAGCAAAATATGCTCACGGGTCTGGGGCATGGGACCGTCGCTGGCAGCGACAACGAGTATGGCACCGTCCATTTGCGCGGCGCCGGTAATCATGTTCTTAACATAGTCCGCGTGACCCGGGCAGTCTACGTGCGCATAGTGACGCTTATCTGTTTCGTATTCAACGTGAGAGGTATTGATCGTTATACCACGCGCTTTTTCCTCGGGAGCCTTGTCGATTTCCTCATATTTCATGACTTTGGCTACGCCTTTGGCTGCTCCCAGCATTGTAATCGCCGCTGTCAAAGTAGTCTTGCCATGGTCAACGTGGCCAATGGTGCCTACATTAACGTGGGGTTTCGTTCTTTCAAATTTGCTTTTTGCCATTTAATTGTCCTCCAAATTTAAATACAATATACTTTCTATTTTGTGAATGTATTATAATACATATTTAACTATTTGTCACGCGATTATAAAATAAATTTGCATTTTTATGATTTATTAACTATTTTCTATTAATAACTATCGCTTTTTTTACCTACAATGCGCTCAAATTCGCTTTTCGGCACTTCCATATAGCAGGCAACCTGCATATTATAGGTGCCTCTGCCCTGCGTCGCGCTCCGAAGATTGGTGGCGTAGCCGAACATTTCCGACAAGGGTACGTCGGCAACAACCAACTTGCTCGCGCCCTCATCCTCAATCGCCTTTATGGAGCCGCGCCTGCCCGTAATACTGGCTATTACGTCCCCTAAATATTCCTCGGGAGCGGTGACCTCCACGCTCATAACGGGCTCGAGGATGGTGGGCTTCGCTTTTTTCGCGGCGTCTTTTAACGCCATTGAGCCTGCAATCTTATACGCCATTTCGCTGCTGTCCACCTCGTGGTAAGAGCCGTCCGTCAGCCTTACGCCGAAATCCACCAGTTCGTAGCCTGCCAAGACTCCCGCCCTGGCGGCTTCCCTTATGCCTTCCTCAACCGCTTTTATATAATCCTTGGGTATGACTCCGCCCACGATGGCGTCCTCAAAGACATAGCCCTGACCCGGCTCGCGGGGAAAGAGTTCGACAACGGCGTGGCCGTACTGACCTCTGCCGCCCGTCTGGCGGATAAAGCGGCCTTCGCCTTTGGCGGCGGCTTTGATTGTCTCGCGGTATGCGACCTGCGGTTTTCCCACGTTGGCCTCTACCTTATACTCTCTTAGCAGCCTGTCTACTATTATTTCAAGGTGCAACTCTCCCATGCCCGCAATAATAGTTTGCCCTGTTTCTCTGTTGGTAAACGTCTTAAAGCTGGGGTCTTCCTCGGAAAGCTTGCCCAGCGCGATGCCCATTTTCTCCTGACCCAATTTGGTCTTGGGCTCAATGGCTACCTGAATAACCGGAGCGGGGAAATCCATGCTTTCCAGCAGAATGGGGGCGGACGGAGTGCAAAGGGTGTCTCCCGTAGTGGTATCCTTTAGCCCGACTAAGGCGACTATGTCCCCTGCGTAGGCTTCCTCCAACTCGGTGCGGTTGTTGGCAAGCATCCTGATTATACGTCCTATCCTTTCCTTTTTGCCCTTGCTGGTGTTATACACCATATTGCCCGTCTTGATGTAGCCGCTGTAAATACGGAAAAAACACAGTTTGCCTACAAAGGGGTCTACCATAATCTTAAAGGCAAGTCCGGAAAAGGGCTCGGAATCGGAAGCCTGCCTCAATTCCTCCTTATCTTTAACGGTGCCCTTGACGGGCGGGATGTCCACAGGAGAAGGCAGAAGGTCCACAACACAGTCAAGCAGCTTCTGCACTCCCTTGTTTTTATACGCGCTGCCGCATAATACGGGTATAACCTTCATATCTATGGTAGCCTTGCGCAATACGTGGATAATCTCCTCAGAGGTAATTTCTCCCCCTTCCAGATATTTTTCCATTATGGCATCGTCGTAATCCGCGCATTGCTCCAGGATTTGTATCCTTGCTTCCTGCGCCGCCTTCTCGTATTCCGCAGGGATATCCGCATACTCTATTTCCACGCCTAAATCGTCCTTATAATATATGGCGCGTTTGCAAATCAAATCTATTACGCCCTTAAAATCGGACTCCGCGCCGATAGGCAGCTCTATGGGCAGGGGATTGGCTCTCAGCCTTTCTCTAATCATTTTGACCACGCGGAAAAAGTCTGCGCCGTTGATATCCATTTTATTGATAAACGCCAGACGGGGCACCTTATATTTATCCGCCTGCCTCCAGACGGTTTCGCTTTGAGGCTCCACTCCGCCCTTAGCGCAAAACAGGGCAATCGCGCCGTCAAGCACGCGGAGGCAGCGCTCCACTTCAACGGTAAAGTCAACGTGTCCGGGGGTGTCTATAATGTTAATGGAATGTCCCTTCCAGTCCACGGTGGTGGCAGCGCTGGTGATGGTTATGCCCCTCTCCTGTTCCTGAAGCATCCAGTCCATTATGGCGTCCCCTTCGTGCACCTCGCCTAAACGGTGAGATTTTCCCGAATAGAAAAGGATGCGCTCGGTGGTGGTGGTTTTACCCGCGTCTATATGCGCCATTACTCCTATATTTCTTATCTTATCCAAAGATACTTGTCTTGCCATAATTACTCCTGTAAATATTATGTATCAAAAGGTCTCCAATAAAAACGACATACACGCACGTGGTATGCCGCTTTTAAAAATTAAAACATATTAAGACTGATTAGTAAAAAATATCTAACAAATCCTACTATATTACCAGCGGAAATGGGCAAAGGCTTTGTTAGCTTCCGCCATACGGTGGGTGTCTTCCTTTTTCTTAACGGTTGCGCCGGTGTTGTTGTAAGCGTCCATAATTTCGTTAGCCAGTTTGACATCCATGGTCTTTTCGCCGCGCTTGCGCGCATACAGCACCAGCCAGCGAATGCCTAAGGTCTGACGCCTCTCCGGCCTTATCTCGATAGGCACCTGATAGTTGGCTCCGCCCACTCTCCTTGCTTTAACTTCTAAAACAGGCATTACATTTTCCAAAGCTTTCATAAATACGGTTTCCGCATTTTCTCCCAGCTTTTTTTCTATTATATCAAATGCTCCGTATACTATGCCTTGCGCGATGCCGCTTTTGCCGTCGTACATTATCTGATTGATAAGTTTGGTGATAATCTTATTATTATATTTAGCGTCCGGCAAAACATCGCGTTTGGGCACTCCGCTTCTTCTTGGCATTATCTTAATTCCTCCTTCAAAAAAAATTTGTGGTTACTCGTCCGTAAATTACGCCTTCTTGGCGCCGTATTTACTTCTGCCCTGCTTTCTCTTGGCTACTCCCGCCGTGTCTAAGGTGCCCCTGATAATATGGTACCTTACGCCCGGCAAATCCTTAACCCTGCCGCCTCTGATAAGCACCACGCTATGCTCTTGTAAGTTATGACCGATGCCCGGAATGTATACCGTGCCTTCGTGACCGTTAACTAACCTTACACGCGCGATTTTACGAACTGCGGAATTCGGCTTTTTGGGAGTGGTAGTGGTAACTGCAAGGCATACCCCTCTCTTCTGAGGGCTCTTTTCCAGAATAATGGACTTTGTCTTGCTTTTGACAGCTTCCCTACTCTTCCTGATAAGCTGGTTAATAGTAGGCATATTTGCTCCTCCTTTAATAATTTGGACAAGTTACCCCATTCAACCCTATTGGAGAACTTATTGTTTTGCTCTCGGGGCGTTCAGCATAAAGCCCCGCCTCAGACCCGCTTTTTGCAACCTATTACCGCGCAGCCCACGTCCAGTTTTGCCATATTGCCCAACTCTTCCCTGCTTGCAAGAAATCTGTAGGAAATACCGTAAGTATCGCATAACCTGACGATTTTGTCCTTATAGGTGTTTTCGGCGTCCGTCGCGATGACCACATGAGCAATGTTGCCTTCGCTTATAAATTTTGCCACTTCACGGTATCCGTATACCGCCAAGCGGTCAGCGATATCTTTTTTTAGCTGTTCCACCTGCATCTCCGCGGCTTTTATGTCCACATTGAACATAAAAGCTTGTAATATTACATCACAAGCTATAAAATTATAGCCCAAAGAAAAAAGGATGTCAAATATATTTAAGCAAAATTTGTGATATCTGTCCGGTATGCGCATTGTATCGTCATATTCTCCTAAAAAGGTAACCCCACCTTGTTCAACACCCGCCACCCTGCAAAATCTGCAGCTTCAAAAATAGACTTACACAATTAATTTAAAATTAATAAAATAATGCACTGATTATGGTACACTAACGGATTTTCCGTTATCTCAGTATTGTATAATTGTATTATTAGTTATATTCTGCTTTTCCTGCTCCTAGAAGTTTCAAGTCGCTCCCCGCATGGGGACCTGCGTCGTGTTAAGGTAGATTTGCAGTGGGTTTTTTATTTGAATCTTTTCAATCTCAGTGCGTTTAGCAGTACGGAAACGGAGGAAAAGCTCATTGCCGCGGCGGCGAACATGGGGTTTAGCAGGCCGCCGCCGAAAAGGGTAAGCACGCCCGTCGCTATGGGTATTCCCGCGGTGTTGTAGCCGAATGCCCAAAATAAGTTTTGCTTGATATTGCGTATTGTTTGTTTGCTCAGCCTTATCGCTGTGGCTACTCCTCTCAAATCATTGCCCACCAGCACGATATCCGCGCTTTCCATTGCCACGTCCGTGCCCGAGCCTATAGCTATGCCGGTGTCCGCCTGAGCCAGCGCGGGCGCGTCGTTGATTCCGTCCCCCACCATAGCCACCTTTTTGCCTTGTTCCTGCAGCTTCTTTACTTCGGCGGCCTTATCCTGCGGCAGCACCTCGGCAAGCACTTTGGAGATGCCCGCCTCACGGGCTATCGCCCGCGCGGTAGCCGCGTTATCTCCCGTAATCATTATTGTGTCTATTCCCATGGCTTTTAGAGTATCTATCGCCTGCCTGCTCTCCTTTTTTATTGTGTCCGCGACAGCGATAATGCCCGCAAGAGCGCCTTCGATTGCAATATACATAGGCGTTTTGCCCTCATCCGCCAGTTTGTCGGAAACCGCCCCCGCTCCCGAAATGTCAATTTTGTTTTCTTCCATCAGCCTGATATTGCCAATAAGCACCTTTTTGCCCGCCGCCTTGCCCGCAATGCCTCTGCCGGTATGAGCCAAAAAGCCCTCCGTTTTCACAAGTTCCAGACCTTTTTCCTGCGCCGCCCTTACTATTGCCTCCCCCAGCGGATGTTCGCTGCCCGCTTCCGCGCTTGCGGCAAGCGCCAGCATATACTCTTTCTCAATCCCGCCAAACGGGATAATATCCGTAACCTTGGGCATTCCCTGCGTTATCGTGCCCGTTTTGTCAAAGATTATCGTATCAATCTTATGCGCGATTTCCAGCGCCTCGCCGCCCTTAATCAATA
>JBMNTS010000011.1:0-39523 GCA_050945855.1 Christensenellales bacterium
TCAATCCCGCCAAACGGGATAATATCCGTAACCTTGGGCATTCCCTGCGTTATCGTGCCCGTTTTGTCAAAGATTATCGTATCAATCTTATGCGCGATTTCCAGCGCCTCGCCGCCCTTAATCAATATGCCCTTTTTCGCGCCCGCTCCCGTGCCTACCATTATCGCGGTAGGGGTGGCAAGCCCCAGCGCGCAGGGGCAGGCGATAACCAGTACGGATATAAGTATGGTAAGCGAAAACGCGAAGCCCGCGCCCGAAGCCAGCCACGCGACAAAGGCTATAAGCGCGACGCCGATCACCGCGGGCACAAAGTAGCCGCTGACCTTGTCCGCCAGCTTTGCGATAGGCGCTTTGCCGCCTTGCGCCTCCTCCACCAATTTGATTATTTGGGCAAGCGCGGTATCCGCCCCCACATTGGTAGCCTTAAACTGCAGCACGCCGTTCTTATTGATGGTAGCCGCGTAAACTTTGTCTTTTTCCTTTTTGTCTACGGGGATGCTTTCTCCCGTCAGCATAGACTCGTCTATTGAGCTCTGCCCCATTATCACCACGCCGTCCACGGGTATTTTTTCGCCCGGTTTTACAAGGATAATATCCCCTGCTTCCACTTCCTCAATCGGGATGGATATTTCCTTGCCGTCCTTTATCAGCGTCGCCGTCTTGGGCGCGAGTCCCATCAGCTTTTTGATGGCTTCCCCGGTTTTGCCCTTGCTCACCGCTTCCAGCGTTTTGCCCAGCAAAATCAGGGTGATTATTACCGCCGCCGATTCAAAGTACAGGTGATGCGCCATATCCGTTTTGCCAGCGGCGATATTTATTAAGGAATATATGCTGTAGACAATCGCCGCCGAAGTGCCCAGCGCGATAAGGCTGTCCATATTGGGCGCCCGCCTTGCCAGCGCGCGGAAACCCACAGTATAAAACTTATATCCCGCGATTACGGGAGGGACAGTCAAAAATAACTGAACCAGCGCGAAAACCTGAGGATTAGCATGCGGAGAAATAAACCTCGGCAGGGAGGGCGCGCCGGGTATCATGGGCCACATTGCCAGTATCAACAGAGGCAGGCTGAAAGCGGCGGAGAAAAAGAATTTTTTCCACATCGTTTTAATTTCCTTTTGCTTGCGCTCTTCCGTCTCGTCTATGCTTTGGGCTTCCAAAACTTGAAAACCCTCTTTTTCCACCGCTTGCTTAATAAGCGACATTCTCGTTTTCGCGGGGTCGTAAACCACGGTTGCGCCCTCCCCCGCAAGATTTACCACGGCGGAGATTACCCCCTCGGTTTTGGATAACGCCTTTTCTATCCTTGCGGCGCAGGCGGCGCAATGCATTCCGCCTATGTTAAAAGCCACGCTCTTATGCTCGCTCTTTGTCAGGGCGGTATATCCCGCCTGCTTTACCGCCTCTATAATATCCTTTTCGCTTGCCCCGCCCATCTCCGCGGTCAGCTTATTGGTGGCAAGATTTACGCTTGCGCTCTGCACGCCGGGCAAATTCGCCACAGCTTTCTGCACCCTTTGCGCGCAGGCGGCGCAGCTCATCCCCTCAATGTCAAAGGTTACCGTTTCCCCTTTTTTGTCCGCAATCTCATATCCCGTATCCCTGACCGCCTTTTTTATCTCGTCCGCGGACAAGACGGCATCGTCATACTCAACGGTAAGTTTTTCCGTGGCAAGGTTTACCGCAACATTACGCATGCCCGGAAGTTTTGCCGCGGCCTTTTCCACACGCGCAGCGCACGCGGCGCAGCTCATGCCTTTTATGTCAAAAGTCCTTTTCATATCCTTGCCCTCCGCTTTTTGTTTAATTATACACTATTTGTGTTAAATAACCCTAATAATTTGCCGTAAACTTAAAAAAAATTAACGAAATTTGCTAAATATTTACATAAATCAATTGACAGTCACGTAAAATATATGTATTATTAATATGCAAACGATTGAACAACTATTCAACTGTTAAAAGGAGACGCGAATTGAAAAACAATAAAAATATCCGTTGCGATTGCGCCCCTCACCATCAGGATATTGTGGACAAGGCGCGCGCTTCCCTCCCCCGGGAAGAAAGAATGCTGGATTTGTCCGAATTGTTTAAGGTGCTGGGAGACGCCACCCGCATAAAAATAATCAGCGCGTTGCTGACTCAGGAGATGTGCGTATGCGATATAGCGGTTTTACTGGATATGACCAAATCCGCCATATCCCATCAGTTGCGCGTGTTGCGCCAGACCAAACTGGTCAAAGCGCGCAAACAGGGCAAGCATACCTATTACTCCTTGGACGATGACCACGTACAGAGCATTATCGAAACGGGGTTGGCGCATATAAATGAGTAAGGCGCAGACAGTCATACCCGAAACGCGGGCGGAGGAAAATAATGAGTCAAAGAGCAAAGAATAAATAAAAGGGAATATCGCTATGGAAAACACAGCCGACAAAAAGAGCATGGATAAAGAGCGCGTTATAAATGTTTTGCGCTACGCGGGCGCGGGATTGTTTGCAATAGGATTGCTTGCCCCCTTGGGAAAAACCGCGGAGCTGATAATTTTTCTTGCCGCTTACGCGCTTATAGGCTGGCAGGTGCTTTTACACGCCGCAAAAAACCTTGTCAAAGGCAAAGTTTTTGATGAAAACTTTTTAATGAGCATAGCCACCATAGGGGCGTTCGCCATAGGGCAATACGCCGAAGGAGTGGCGGTAATGCTGTTTTATCAGGTGGGGGAAGCGTTTCAGGAGCTTGCCTCGGACCGCTCCAAAAGGTCTATATCCGACTTGATGGAGTTGCGTTCGGACTATGCCAATCTGGCGACGGAGCAGGGAGAGTGTAAGGTGGCGGCGGAGGAGGTTGTGCCCGGCGATATCATTATTGTCAAGCCGGGCGAAAGGGTGCCTCTGGACGGAAAGGTGGCAGAAGGCGTATCCGCCTTTGACACTTCCGCGCTTACCGGAGAATCGCTGCCCCGTGACACGGCGCCGGGCGACGAGGCGTTGGCGGGCTATGTCAATATTTCCGGACTGTTAAAAATAGAGGTAACCACACCTTACGAGCAGTCCACCGTGGCAAAAATTCTGGATTTGGTGCAGAATTCGGGCGCGCGCAAAGCGGTTTCAGAGAAGTTTATCACAAAATTCGCAAGATATTACACGCCTTTTGTAGTGATAAGCGCCCTGCTTATCGCCCTGCTGCCTCCCCTTGCGGGCGGCGCGGACTTCGGGGTATGGTTCAGGCGCGCTTTGGTGTTTCTGGTTATTTCCTGCCCCTGCGCCCTGGTGTTGTCCATACCTTTGAGTTACTTCGGCGGCATAGGCGGAGCGGCAAAAAAAGGTGTTTTGATAAAAGGCGGCAATTATCTGGAAGCTTTGAACAAAGCGGATACACTGGTATTGGATAAAACGGGCACGCTTACCAAAGGCGCGTTTACTCTCAAAAGCGCCCGGGCGCGCCATCCTTACGGCGAAAACGAACTGCTGCATTACGCCGCCCACGCGGAATACAATTCCCTGCACCCCTTAGCCGCCTGCATAAGGCGGGCATACTCCGGCGAAATTGACCGGGGGGCAATCTCTGATTATACGGAAATCGCGGGACAGGGCATAAGCGCGACAATCGACGGCAAAAGAATCCTGGCAGGCAACGATAAATTAATGAAAGCGCACGACATAGCCTTTGAGGAAACTGGTCAGGCGGATTCCGCCGTGCATATTGCCGTTGAAGGCAATTACGCGGGGCATTTGCTGATAGGGGACGAAATCAAGCCTAACGCCAAGCAAGCACTGGACGGGCTTCGGGAGCAGGGCATAAAAAGGCTGGTTATGCTTACCGGGGATAATGCGCTTGCGGGAGAGAGCGTCGCCGGGGAGGTGGGGATAACCGAATATTACTCCCAACTGCTGCCTCACCAAAAGGTTGAGGCGGTGGAGCGGATTGCGCGCGAGGGAGGAGGCAAGCTGATTTTCGCGGGCGACGGCATAAACGACGCCCCCGTTCTTGCCCGTGCGGATATAGGCATAGCCATGGGCGGCATAGGCTCTGATGCCGCGCTGGAAGCGGCGGACATCGTGCTTATGACGGACGACTTATCCAAAATATCCGCCGCGCTGAGTATTGCCCGCAAAACCCGCGCTATTGTCATACAAAATATCGCCTTTTCCCTGTTTGTCAAAGCGCTGCTGCTTATATTAGGCGCGCTGGGGCGCATCAATTTGTGGTGGGCGGTTTTCGGTGACGTGGGCGTATCCGTGCTGGCGGTATTCAACGCTATGCGCGCCGGAATAAAAGTAAATAAGGATAACACTGCCCGAATATCAGATAATACTATTACCGGGTAGGCTATGGCGCAACAGTTGGAAAAATACAAACAAAAGAGGGATTTTCAGCGTACGGGCGAGCCGCAAGGGGCGGAGGAAGCCGCCTTTTCGGACGGGCTCAGATATGTGATTCAGCACCACATGGCGCGCAGAGAGCATTACGACTTCCGCCTGGAATGGCAAGGCGTGTTGTTAAGCTGGGCAATACCCAAAGGCCCCAGTTTTGTCCCCGGGGAAAAAAGGCTTGCGGTAATGGTGGAGGACCATCCTCTGGATTACCGCAATTTTGAAGGCACAATTCCCAAAGGGGAATACGGGGGAGGCACGGTTATGCTGTGGGATGAGGGATTTTGGGAGCCCGAAGGCGACCCCGCGCAAGGTCTTGAAAAGGGCAGACTGAAGTTTACCCTTAAAGGGGCGCGCCTGAAAGGAAAGTGGGCGTTAATAAGAACGGCGCATAAAAACGGAGATAAAGACAACTGGCTGCTGCTTAAAGAAAAGGACGAGCACGCTTTGGACGAGCCGGGGATAGCGGAGTATACCGCAAGCATAAGAACGGGGCGCACCATGGCGGAAATTGAGGCGGGCGCGCCCGTAAAACTTGCCGGCAACCCCTTTGACAAAGCGGACGTTCAGCTTGCGCGGCTTGCCGCCGCTCCCCCCGAGGGGCAGGGCTGGATTTACGAAATCAAGTATGACGGATACAGGGCAATTGCGTATATTGAGCAAGGGCAGGCGAGGATAATAAGCCGAAACGGCACAGACCTCTCTCACAGGTTCGGCGGTATAACCGCTTCCCTTGCCTCTTTTTTTGCGGGCAGGGCGGCGGTGCTGGACGGTGAGCTGGTAATGGCGAACGAGCAGGGCAAAACGGATTTTCAGGCATTGCAGAATTATATGAGGCGCAAAGGAAAGGGGGAGCTTATCTACGTTATTTTCGATATTCTTGGGCTGGACGGGGTAGACTTAAGAGCGGAGCCGCTCTCCCGCAGGAAAGACATTTTAAAGGATTTATTAAAAGGCGCGCCCGCGGAGCTTTATTTCAGCCCCCCGCTTGCAGGCGTTGGAGCGCAGGTGCTGGAGGCGGCGTGCTTTATGGGCTTGGAGGGCATTATAGCCAAAAGGGCGGATTCGCCTTACAAAGGGGCGAGAAACGCGGACTGGCTAAAGATAAAATGCGACAACCGTCAGGAATTTGTGATAGGCGGCTATACCTTATCGGACAAGAAAGCGCGGGGCATAAGCTCTCTGCTTTTAGGGGTATATAAGGAGGAAGAACTGCATTATATCGGCAGGGCGGGCAGCGGCATTTCGGAGGGCGCGGCGGATACGCTGCTGAAAAAATTAATCCCGCAAGCCCAATCCCCTTTTATCCTTGCGCCCAAACCGGGCAAAGGGGAAACGTTTGTCTGGACGGAGCCTGAAGTGGTGGCGGAAATAAAATTCAACTCCTTTACCGAGGACAATCTGTTAAGGCAGGCCAGCTACAAGGGCATAAGAGAGGATAAGGAGGCAAAAGAAGTGAGGTTGGAGCAAGCGGACGCACCCTTAAAGGAAAAGGAGAGCAAAGCGGAGCAAAAAAGGAGCAAGGTAGCGGGCAACGTTATTGCGGGCATCAAGGTAAGCAGTCCGGACAAGATTATATTCGCGGAGCGGAATATTAAAAAAATTGATATTGTCAGCTATTATTCCAAGGCGGCGCAATTTATGCTGCCGTATATGGAAAACAGGCTGCTGAGCATTGTGCGCTGTCCCAAAGGCACGGGAGAGCCTTGCTTTTTCAAAAAGCACCCCGCGCCGGGAAGCAAGGAGATAACAAGCTTTACCTTGACTTCGGGCGGCGGGAAGCAAGAGGAATACTTTTATATCAATTCGGTAAAGGGAATAGTGGAAGAAGCGCAAATGGGCACCATAGAATTTCACCTTTGGGGCAGCAGAACGGACAAGCCGGAACAGCCCGATTTGATGGTGTTTGACCTTGACCCCGACGAGGGCATGGATTTGGATAAGGTCAGGCAGGGCGTGCTGGACCTGGAAAGCGTGCTGGACAAACTTTCTCTTACCTCTTTTTTAAAAACCAGCGGCGGCAAAGGATACCATATAGTATTGCCCTTTCAAACTTCCCCCGATTGGGAGGCGTTTTCCCTTTTCGCGCGCAAAACGGCGGAGATTATGGAAGCGATGTGGCCGGAGCGCTACACCTCCAATATGCGCAAGGAAAAGCGCAAGGGCAAGATTTTTATAGATTGGGTGCGCAACGGCAGGGGCGCCACCAGCGTAAGCCCATATTCTCTGCGGGCAAAAGAGGGGGCAAGCGTTTCCATGCCTATCGGCTGGGAGGAATTGAACACGGTCGCTCCCGCAGGGGTAAGCATGGAAAACGCGCTGTTGAGATTATCTTCCCCCGACCCATGGGCGGACTTCTTTTCCGTGCGGCAAAAAATCAAGCCGATTTAAGCGATTGAGGGAGCCTTTGTTCTAAAACGGGCAATAAGCCCGCAATCGGCGGAAAAACAGGGCTATTTAATTTGACTTATCGCTCTTTAATATGGTATATTTTTACTGATAAAAAAATTATGTAGGAGTGTAACAATGGCAAAAATTACAGTTGATTGGAACACCATTTTTAACTTTATGACGGACGCTTTCGTAGGCGTTGGTGTGCCCCGTGAGGACGCGAAAATCTGCGCGGACATTTTAATGGAATCGGATAAAAGAGGCATAGAGTC
Organism: Christensenellales bacterium; assembly: GCA_050945855.1. Lineage (GTDB taxonomy): Bacteria > Bacillota > Clostridia > Christensenellales > DTU072 > CAYSNP01. The sequence goes on from JBMNTS010000011.1 coordinate 7,037, forward strand.
TCACGGCGTAAACAGATTCAAGCCTATTTATATAGACAGGATTAACGACGGCATACAAAACCCCGTCACCAATTTTGAAATCCTTAAAGAGACCGCCACCACCGCGGTAGTGGACGGTCATGACGGAATGGGACAGGTGATAGGCTACAAAGCTATGCGGATGGCTATAGACAAGGCGAAAAAATACGGCATGGGCATGGTAGCGGTGCGCAACAGCTGCCATTACGGCATCGCCGGCTATTACGCCACCATGGCGACCAAGGAGAACATGATAGGCATTACGGGCACCAACGCGCGCCCCTCCATCGCTCCCACCTTCGGAGTGGAGAACATGCTGGGCACCAACCCTCTTACCGTAGGACTGCCCACCGATGAGGAATTTCCCTTTGTGCTGGATTGCGCGACCTCCATTACCCAGAGAGGCAAAATCGAATACTTTTCGCGCATAGGCAAGGATACCCCGGCGGGTATGGTAATAGGCAGGGACGGCTCCGCCATGACGGACTCCGACCGGATACTTGTGGATTTGACGCGCGGCAACGCCGCTCTCGCTCCTTTGGGCGGCATAGGCGAAGATCTTGCGGGCTACAAGGGTTACGGCTACGCCGTAGTGGTGGAAGTGCTTTCCGCGGCGTTGCAGTCGGGCAGTTACCTTAAGATGCTTTCCGGCTTTAAGGACGGCAAAAAGGTGCCTTATCACCTCGGACATTTCTTTATGGCTATAGATACCGAAGCCTTTTTGGGCGCGGAGGAATTTAAGAAGACGGCGGGCGATATTATGCGCGCGTTAAGAGCCAGTGAGAAAGCCCCCGGACAGGAGCGCATTTACACCGCCGGCGAAAAGGAATGGATGGTCTGGCTGGAGCGCAAGGACTCCGGCGTGCCCATTAACGAAGCCGTGCAGAAGGAACTCAGCAAGGTACGCGACGACCTCAAATTGACGCAATATGTATTCCCCTGGGAAAAATAATAAGGAGAAATAATATGGATTACGCAAAAGAATCTTTAAGACTGCATTATGAGTGGAAAGGCAAGCTGGAGGTTGTCCCCCGCGCTTCCGTTTCCAACAAGGAAGAATTGTCCTTAGCCTACACCCCCGGGGTGGCGCAGCCTTGCCTGGAAATTCAAAAGGATATAGACAAATCCTATGAGCTTACCCGCAGGTGGAATCTGGTCGCGGTTGTTACCGACGGCACCGCTGTGCTGGGACTGGGCGACATAGGGCCTGAAGCGGGTATGCCGGTTATGGAAGGCAAATGCGTGCTGTTTAAGGCTTTCGGCGGAGTGGACGCTTTCCCCCTGTGCATCAGGAGCAAAAACGTGGACGATATAGTCAAAACGGTTTCCCTGCTTGCGGGCAGCTTCGGCGGGGTTAACCTTGAGGACATCTCCGCTCCCCGCTGCTTTGAGATAGAAAGAAAGCTGAAGGAATGCACGGATATACCCATTTTTCACGATGACCAGCACGGTACGGCGGTGGTATGTCTTGCCGCTATAGTCAACGCGTTAAAAATCGTTAAAAAAGATTTGAAGGACTGCAAAATAGTGTTCAGCGGCGCGGGCGCGGCCGGCGTGGCGATTACCAAATTATTAATAAAACTGGGCGCGAGCGACGTTATTCTATGCGACCGCAAAGGCATAATCTGCAAGGGCGATCCCAGACTTACTCCGGATAAAGAGGATATCGCAAGCTATACCAATCCCCGTATGGCTAAAGGCTCTCTTGCCGACGCCATGAAAGGCGCGGATATATTTGTGGGCGTGAGCGCGCCCGGCGTGGTCACTCCGGAAATGGTGTCCTCCATGGCAGATAACGCCATAGTTATGGCTATGAGCAATCCCGTCCCCGAAATAATGCCCGAACTCGCTATAGAAGCGGGCGCGGCGGTAGTAGGCACGGGCAGAAGCGATTATCCCAACCAGATTAACAATGTGCTGGCTTTCCCCGGCATCTTCCGCGGAGCGCTGGACGTGCGCGCCTCCGACATCAACGACGAAATGAAAATCGCCGCGGCGTACGCCATCGCGGGTCTGATATCCGACACCGAACTTACTCCCGAATACGTACTGCCCAAAGCGTTTGACAAGCGTGTGGGTCCCGCCGTGGCGCAGGCTGTGGCGCAAGCGGCAAGGGATACCGGCGTAGCCAGAATCTGATTATAAACCGCATCAAAACAAAAACCGCCCCGCAAAGGGAGTGCCGCTTAGGGATTATCAAAACAAGAGAATTTCTGACGGGCACTCTTCAAGCGGGAAAAATAAAGACTATACCGAAAGGGCGTTGGGATTCCTTCGCTTTTTCAGTTTTATCAAGAGATTAGGTGTGTAATAATATTTTCAACGTTTTATGGAGGAATCATGTTATGAAAATCGCAATGTACCTATCCGTTCTCGTTTCGCTGGTGGCGTTTGCTTTTGCCGCGTGGCTGTATCTTTGGGTAAAACGTCTGCCATCCGAAAATAAAATCGTTGCAAAGAACGGCAATCTGATCAAAGCGGGCGCAAGAACGTTTTTGCGCAAGGAATATCTGATTCTTGCCAAATTTGCCGGGGTAGCTGCGGTTTTAATTCTGGTCCTCCTTCCCTCACCCATTTGGACGGGAAACTATGTCAATAATATCCTGATGGCAGTGTCCTACATAATAGGTACCGCTTTTTCCGCCATCGCCGGCAAAATCGGCATTGAGGTCGCGACTATCGCGAACGTCAAATCCGCCGAAGCCGCCAAAACCGGTATCAAGAAAGCGTTTATGGCCGGATTCCGCGGCGGCGCCGTTATGGGCATGGCGGTTGTCGGTGCAAGCTTGCTGGGTGTCACACTGGTCTATCTGACCACCGGGGACAGCACCATTGTGCTTGGTTTCAGCTTTGGCGCAAGTTCGCTGGCTCTGTTTGCAAAAGCGGGCGGCGGTATATTCACCAAAACCGCGGATATCAGCGCCGACTTGGTCGGCAAGGTTGAACTGGGAATCCCGGAGGATGACCCGCGCAACCCCGCCGTCATCGCCGACAACGTCGGTGACAACGTCGGTGATGTCGCCGGAATGGGCGCCGATTTGTTCGACTCCAATGTCGCGTCCATGGCTGCCTCACTTGTTCTGGCTTCCGCGCTCGATAAAGGAAACTTCATCAACACCACAATGGTATTTTGTTTTGCGGCAATCGGCCTTCTTACCTCCATCATCGGCATTATGACCGCCCGTATCGGAAAAAAAGGCAACCCCACCGGAGCGCTCAACTCCAGTACTTATGTCACAACCGGCGTCTATATCGCTCTTTCTGCGGGAGCGACCGCGCTCTTCGGATTTAACTGGCGCATCTGGGGCGCCTGTGTCGTAGGCCTGCTCGTCGGTGTTATCATCGGCATTACCACCGACTATTTTACAGACGATTCCAAAAAACCCGTTCACATGGTCGCGCGTGCCAGCGGTTCCGGCCCCGCATTTACGATTTTGTCCGGTATTTCCTACGGTTTGGTCAGCGTTCTGCCGGCCATGATAGGTATCGGCCTATCGGCGCTGATTGCCTATAAACTCTGCGCTCCCATCGGCGAAGGGTATGCCATGTTCGGCATCTCTATGTCCGCTCTCGGCTTGCTTTCCATTGTGGGTATGATTGTCAGCAACGACGCTTACGGCCCAATAGTTGACAACGCGCGCGGCCTTGCGGAAATGGGCAACTTAGGCGACGATGTGCTTGCCATCACCGACGAACTCGACTCCGCCGGCAACACCGTAAAAGCGGTTACCAAGGGCTTTGCGATTTCCGCCGCCGGTCTTACCGTCATCGCGCTGCTCGGCGCCTTTATCACTGAGGTTAACACCGCCGCTGTGGAACACGGGATTGTCGCGGAGGGTGTCAAATATTTATCAGGTTTTGATGTCATGAATCCGCTGGTATTTTTCGGTATGCTTGTGGGCGCGGCAATTCCCGCGGTCTTTTCCGCCATGCTGATGCTTGGCGTTGACCGCAACGCGCAGCGCATGGTCGCCGATATCCACCGCCAGTTTAAACAGATTGTCGGTTTGAAAGAAGGCAAACCCGGCGTGGAGCCCGAATATGATAAATGCATTGAGATTGCTACAACGGGCGCGCTAAGAGAACTGATTCCGGCCGGTCTTATGGCTATCATCGCGACAGTGGTCGTCGGATTTATCGGCGGCGTCACCGCCATCGGCGGTTTCTTAGTCGGCAACATCGTCAGCGGTCTGCTGCTCGCGCTGTTTATGAGCAATGCGGGCGGGCTGTGGGATAATTCAAAGAAGTATGTCGAATCGGGTCATGAGGGCGGCAAGGGCTCGGACACGCATAAAGCGGCAGTCGTCGGCGACACTGTAGGCGATCCGTTCAAGGATACCGCCGGTCCGTCAATCAACACCCAAATCACCGTTGTTTCGCTGGTTTCTTCCTTGTTGTCAGTCATTTTCCTGCAACTGTCAATATTCTAAAAAGATATCAAATTAAGCGTGAATGCAATAATAAAGACCACACGAAGAATAAAACCTTTTGTGTGGTCTTACTGTTTTACGGGAACAGCGACAGCCTGTTTTATATCTGGTGAAGATTGAAAAAGCTTTCCAAAGCCAGTTTGAGATACTTTTTCGCGCCTTCAAGGGCGGTGTTGATTTCTATGCCGCGGGGAGTGATTTCCACTATTTCCTCAATGTTGAGATCCTCCGCTTCCTTTTGGGTCAAGTCGTTTCTGCCGCAAAACACTATTATCTTTTTGCCGTACGCTTTCGCTCTCGCGCCTATGCCGCTTATAACTTTGCCGTGCGCGCTTTGGGAGTCCAGTTTGCCTTCGCCGGTGATGATGTAGTCCGCGCCCGGGGCGTAGTTGTCAAAGCCCGTGAGGTCCAGCAGCAGGTCTATGCCGCTTTTGAGTTCTCCGCCCAAAAACGCCGGCACTCCCGCGCCCAGTCCCCCTGCCGCGCCCGCGCCCGGAGTCGCGGCTATCCGCTCTCCGTCCTCTATAAGGCTTGCCATATATCTAAGGTTGGCGTCAAGGAGCAGCACTTCCATTTCGCTTGCGCCTTTCTGGCGGGAATAAATATGCGCCGCGCCCTCTTCCCCGTACAGCGGATTGGTGACGTCGCACATGGCGGTCACCTTTACTCCTTTCAGTAATGCCTTAGCCGCGGAGCAATCCATGCTTGCGACCTCGGACAGCGTGCCCCCCGTGGGCACGAAGACGGAGCCGTCTTTTTTGTAAAACTTTACGCCAAGCGCCGCAGCCATCCCCGCCCCCATATCGTTGGTGGAGGAGCCGCCCAGACCTATGATGATGTGGTTTATGCCGTGTTTAATGATATCGGCGATAATCTCCCCCATACCGAAAGTGGTGGTGATGGTAGGATTTTTTATACGGGTTTGGGCAAGGCCGCAGGCGCTTGCCGCTTCCATTACCGCAAAATCCCCAAAGTCCCCCCAATACGCCGTCCTTTTTTCAAAATTGGAAAAGGTAACCTCAAGTTCTCTTTTTTCGCCCGAAAGGGAAGCCAGAAAACAATCCACGGTGCCTTCCCCGCCGTCCGCCATGGGAATAACGGTGAGCTGCGCCTGAGGATTTTTGCCGAAAATGACCTCGCGCGCTATTTCAATAAACTCGAATTGAGTAAGGCTCCCTTTAAAGGAATCGGGCATAAGTATAATTTTTGCCATAATCAGCCTCCGGTTTACCTTAAATTATACCTTCATGGCAATATTTTGTCAATTCTCATTTTTTCCGCCTTCTTCCCCATTTCAAAAATATGGAAAAAGTAATTGATAATTTGACCCTTTCGTGATAAAATAGTTATATAAACCCATAGGAGGTTAGTTATGAAAAAGAGTTTTGAAAAATTCCTTGCCATTACCGCAGGGACGCTCAATTTGCTTTTCCTTATATTAATAGGATTGATAATTTACAAAAAACTCGACGTTACCCTATTGGACAATCAGCTTGTTGTCACCTTGCTTTCCATTCTGGGAGCAATCAATATAATTCTGTTAGGTTTTATTATCGCCAACGCCTTTATAGACAGGGAGACGCTTGCCGCGGTCATGCTCTTTTCGGACAAGACCAGCAGCACCAGAGCCGGCATCAACGTGGTGAAAAAGATAGTGCGCCGCTCCGCCAAGCAGTTAGGCAACGTCAAAGTCGCCAAAACCGCCCTTTTCTTAGAGGAAAACAACGGTTTAAGGATGCGTATTGCGGTTAAAATAAGAGAGGACGAGGTGGAGGACGCGATAGACAAGTTCCGTTGCCTGCTCATAGACGAGTTTATGAATATTCTGGAAATAGAGTTCAACTCCATAGACTTTAAGGTTACCGCGCTCAAAACCAACTACAAGGCCAACCTTGTCGAGATAGGCAAACGCGCGGAAAAGATTAAAGAGGAAAGGGCAGCCAAACAGGCAAGGGAAAAGGAAAGAAAGCTGCTTGAGGAAGGCACTGCAAAAGCGGCGGACGCTTTGGAGAGCGAAGCGGAAGCGGAAGATTTTGACGGCGCGGAGAGCGTAGGCGCGGATATTATAGAAGAGGCGCCCGAAGAAGTCAGCGAAGATATAGACGCAGCGGAAAGCACGGGCGCGGACATCCCCGAGGAGAGCATGCAGGAAGATATACCCGCCGCATCGCTTAAGGATATAGACAGCGCGGAAAGCACGGGCGCGGACATCCCCGAGGAGAGCATGCAGGAAGATATACCCGCCGCATCGCTTAAGGATATAGACAGCGCGGAAAGCACGGGCGAAGATATCCCCGCCCGGGTCGAAGGATTGAAAGAGGATTCGGAGGAAGAATAACGGTTTAAGGCTACTTTAAGGATAAACCGAAAAAAATACAACGGAGGTAAATATATGGCACTGTCCAAGGATATGACTATAGCGGAAGTATTAAAGGGCGGCAACGTGGAGGCAAAGGCGGAAGTATTGTTTAATTTCGGTATGCATTGTCTGGGTTGCGCTCTTGCCAAAGGCGAAACGCTTGCGGAAGCGGCGGAAGTCCACGGCGTAGATATAGAGCTTATGCTTAAAGCGCTGGAAGACGCGGATAAATAAAGGCAAAAAAGGCTCTGATATTGACTTTTACGCATAATTTTACGCGAAAAAAATTGTGTGTAAAACATAAAGAGGCACTAGATATAGTGCCTTTTTGATTTTAAGGTATTTTATTTGATTTTTGTGGAAAAATTGTTTGACAAGCAAAACCGTAAATGATATTATTGTAAGGCTGTGAATTTTTGGGCCTATGGTATCAGAGGCTTTGCGGCGAGGGACAATATGTCCCGATAAAAAATAACGGCGCGACACACACGGAGATGTGGACAAGCAAAACCGTTATAAACAGCCGCTTTTAGGTAAAAATATACTTATGACCTAAAAATTCGAGGTATAAACCAGGAGGTATATTATGGCAGGTCAAAAGATTAGGATAAAGCTCAAAGCGTATGACCACGAGCTAATCGACAGTTCAGCCGAAAAAATAGTCGAGGCGGCCACGCGGACAGGCGCGAGCATATCCGGCCCAATTCCGCTACCCACAGAAAAAGAGATTATTACAATTCTTCGTTCTCCGCATAAGCACAAGGACAGCAGAGAGCAGTTCGAGCTTCGCACGCATAAGCGGATAATAGATATTTACAACTCCACGTCCAAAACGGTGGAATCCTTGATGAAACTGGATTTACCCGCGGGCGTTGACATTCAGATAAAATTATAAAAGGAGGGCGTCATGAAAAAAGCTATTATAGGTACAAAGCTGGGAATGAGTCAGATCTTTACGCCCGACGGCACCGTTATTCCGGTCACGGTAATTGAGGCGGAGCCTAACAGTGTGGTGCAGATAAAGAACAAGGAAGCGGACGGTTACGACGCCTTAAAGGTGGCATACGCTCCCGTAAACGAAAGGACATTAAACAAGCCGCAAGCCGGACAGTTTAAGAAAGCGGGCGTACCCGCCCACAAGACGCTTAAGGAATTGCGCCTTGAGGACTGCTCCGCATACAAGGTAGGCGACAAGATTACCTGCGCCGTATTTTCGGAAGGCGACAGCGTGGATGTTACCGGCATCAGCAAGGGACGCGGTTTTACCGGCACCATCCAGAGATGGAATACGCACAGAGGCCCCTCCGCTCACGGCAGCGGATACCACAGAGGCGTAGGCTCATTGGGCGCCAACTCTTCTCCGAGCAGAGTGTTCAAAAACAAGAAGATGTCGGGACAATACGGCAATGAGCAAGTCACGGTGCAGAATCTTACCGTAGTGCGTGTAGACGACAAACGCAACCTGCTGTTTGTCAAAGGCGGAGTACCCGGTGCGAAATCCGGACTTCTGGTTGTAAAAGAGTCGGTTAAGAAGGGCTAGGAGGAGGCAAGATGATTTTAAAGGTTTACGATACTTCCGCCAAAGAAGTGGGCGAAATAGAAGTAAGCGAAGATGTGTTCGGAGCAGAGCTGAACACTTCCGCCATTCATCAGGTGGTAGTGGCGCAGCTTGCCAACAAAAGACAAGGCACAAAGGCTACCCTTTCTCGCAGCGAAGTGAGAGGAGGCGGCATTAAGCCGTGGAGACAAAAGGGCACGGGCAGAGCAAGACAAGGCTCCATACGCTCCCCTCAATGGAAGGGCGGCGGCGTGGTGTTTGCTCACAAGCCTAGGGATTTCTCCAAAAAGATTAACAAAAAGCTTAAGACTCTCGCATTAAGAAGCGCGCTGAGCGAAAAAATAAGAGCGGGCGAGTTTATCGTGCTGGATAAGGTAGAGCTTAAAGAGGCCAAGACCAAGCTTGTGGCGGCTATTTTAAAGAATTTCGGGATAGACAAAAAAGCTATGCTGGTTCTGGACAGCTATAACAACGACATTTTAGTGGCAAGCCGCAACATACCTTTTCTTAAGACCGGCGAAGCTGAGCTTCTGAACGTCTACGACCTTGTAAGCTGCGGCAAAGTATTGATTACTTCGGACGCAGTCAAAAAGATTGAGGAGGCATACGCCCTATGAGCGCATACGACATAATTATTAAACCGGTTTTGTCCGAAAAAAGCTACGACGGCATACCCGAAAAACGCTATACCTTTATAGTGGACAGGCGCGCAAGCAAGCCTCAAATCAAAAAGGCTGTCGAGGATATCTTTAAGGTTAAGGTGGAGAGCGTCAACGTTATCAACCGCCAGGGCAAGCTGAAGAGAATGGGAAGAAACGAGGGCAGAAGACCCGCTCAAAAGAAAGCTTACGTCAAATTAACTGCGGACAGCAAAGCCATTGAGTTTTTTGAGAGCTTAGCTTAAACAGGAGGATGAGGAAAAATGGCAATTAAGAAATATCGCCCTACAACTCCCGGCAGACGCTTCATGAGCGTTCAGAACTTTTCCGAGATCAGCTCGGACAAGCCGGAAAGAAGCTTGTTAGAGTCCAAGAATAAGAGCGGCGGAAGAAATGCCGAAGGCAGAATAACCGTGCGCCATATAGGCGGAGGCAACCGCAATAAGTACCGTATAATTGATTTCAAAAGAGATAAAGACGGCGTACCCGCCAAAGTAAAGAGCATTCAGTACGACCCCAACCGCAGCGCCAATATCGCTCTGCTTTCTTATGCCGACGGCGCAAAGAGATATATTCTCGCGCCCGTGGGTCTTAACGTGGGCGACAGCGTAATAAGCGGTCCGGGCAGCGACATCAAGAGCGGCAACGCCATGCCTCTTTCGGATATGCCGGTAGGTACCATCGTACACAATATCGAATTGCATCCCGGCAAGGGCGGTCAGATAGCGCGCAGCGCGGGCTCTTCCGCTCAGCTTATGGCAAAGGAAGGCAACAAGGCGACCTTGCGTATGCCCAGCGGCGAAATGCGCTACGTTCACCTTGCGTGCAGAGCAACGGTAGGGCAAGTGGGCAATATCGAGCACGAAATAGTCAATCTGGGCAAAGCGGGACGCAAGCGTCACATGGGTATCAGACCCACCGTTCGCGGCTCCGCCATGAACCCCAACGACCATCCGCACGGCGGCGGCGAAGGCAAATCCCCCATCGGTATGGCCGGTCCCGTTACCCCCTGGGGCAAGCCGACCTTGGGATACAAGACGAGAAAGAAAAAGAACAGGTCTGATAAGTTTATTATCAAACGCATAAATTAGGAGATAAAATATGAGCAGATCTATTAAAAAAGGCCCTTTTGTAGCCCCACATTTAATGAAAAAGATTAAGGCGTTGAACGATGCTAACGAAAAACGGCCGGTCAAGACCTGGTCCAGAGCGTCTACCATATTTCCTGAATTTATAGGACATACAATAGCAGTTCATGACGGCAGAAAACACGTGCCGGTATATATTACCGAAGATATGGTTGGCTTAAAACTTGGCGAATTTGCGCCCACGCGCACTTTCAGAGGACATGCCGGCAGCAAGAGTTCAGGCGGCAAATAGGAGAGTAATATGGCAAAAAGAATAAGAGAAAAAGCAGAGGCGAGAGCCGCCGCAGCGGACAAAAGGCCGAGAGCTGTGGGTAAGTATATCAGGATTTCACCTTATAAGGTAAGAGCGGTACTGGACGTGGTACGCGGTAAAGAATATACGCAAGCGGTAGCTATTCTTTCCGACCTTAACAAGTCGTCCGGCACCCCTATATTAAAGCTGGTTAATTCCGCCGCGGCAAATGCGGAACATAATTTAGGCTTAAACAAAGAAGATTTGTATGTTGCGGAGTGTTACGCGGGGCAGGGGCCTACGCTTAAGAGATTCAGACCCCGTTCACATGGCAGAGCTTCAAGTATTCTGAAGCGCACCAGCCATATTACAGTCATACTTGACACCAAAAATTAGGAGGATAAGACGTAATGGGTCAAAAAGTTAATCCGCACGGGCTTAGAGTTGGTATTATAAAATCCTGGGACACTCAATGGTACGCCGATAAAAAGACGTTCGCCGCCCACCTGAAACAGGACCATCAGATAAGAGAAATGATAAAGAAGGATTACTTCAACGCGGCTATATCCCGTATAACCATAGAAAGGGCGGCAAGCACGATTACCGTTAACGTGTATTGCGGACGTCCCGGAGTGGCAATAGGCAAAGAGGCCGCCGGAGTAAGAGAAATAAAGACAAAGGTAGAGAAAATCGTAAAAGGGCTGGAAGTAAGCATCAATATTCTGGAAGTCAAGAGAGTGGACGCGGACGCCCAGCTTATCGCGGAGAATATCGCGGGGCAACTGGAAAAGCGCGCGCAGTTCCGCAGGGTAATGAAGCAGGCTATGGGCAGAGCCATGAGAAGCGGAATCAAGGGTATCAAGACAATGGTATCCGGCCGTTTGGACGGCGCGGAAATAGCCAGAAGCGAGCAATACCACGAGGGTTCCATTCCTCTGCATACCCTGAGAGCGGATATTGATTACGGTTTTGCCGAGGCCAGGACAACATACGGTATTATCGGAGTCAAGGTCTGGGTATACAAAGGCGAAGTGTTTACAAAGGCAAACAACGCCGGTTTGGCAGGAGGTAACGACTAAATGTTAATGCCTAAAAGAGTAAAAAGAAGAAAGCAATTCCGCGGCGTCATAAAAGGCCGCGCCAACAAAGGCAATGAGTTAGCATACGGCGATTACGGCCTTGTCGCGCTTGAAGGCAGCTGGATAACCAGCAATCAGATAGAAGCCGCCCGTGTAGCTATGACCCGTTATATAAAGAGAGGCGGACAGGTGTGGATAAACATATTCCCTCATAAGCCTGTCACCAAGAAACCCGCCGAGACCCGCATGGGCAGCGGCAAGGGCAGTCCTGAGTACTGGGTAGCCGTAGTCAAGCCGGACAGGGTAATGTTTGAGATGGCGGGAGTAACCGAAGCGACGGCGAGGGAGGCCTTGAGGCTTGCCGCGCACAAGCTGCCCATCAAGAGCAAATTTATAAAGAGAGCGGACGAGGCGCAGGAAGGAGGCCAGAATGAGCGCAACTAAGTTTTTTGAATTAAGCAACGAAGAGCTTAACAACAAGTTGAATGAATTAAAGGCAGAATTATTTTCCCTCCGTTTCAAGCACGCTACCAATCAGCTCAGCAACCCTATGGTTTTGGTCAACTGCAAGAGAGATATCGCCAGAGTCAAGACCGTAATCAGGCAGAGAGAGCTGGGCATAAGCGAGCAGACGCCTAAGGCTACGGCTAAGAAAAAGGCCGCTAAGTAAGGAGAGCAGATTATGGAAAGAAATTTAAGAAAAACCAGAGTAGGCCTTGTAATCAGCGACAAAATGGATAAGACGATAGTCGTTAAGGTTGAAGATATCGTTAAGCATCCGCTTTACAAAAAGTATATCAAGCAAACCCAAAAGTTCAAGGCGCACGACGAGAATAACGAGTGCGGCATAGGCGACACAGTGGAGATTATGGAGACGCGTCCCCTCTCCCGTGAAAAATGCTGGCGCCTTAACAGAATAATCGAAAAGGCTAAGTAGGAGGGAGTAATGATACAACCGCAATCAAGATTGAAGGTAGCCGACAACAGCGGCGCAAAAGAGATTGAATGTATTAGAGTATTGGGAGGCTCCTTTGTCAGGAGCGGAGACATAACCGATGTTATCGTGGCTTCCGTCAAGAGCGCCATACCCGGCGGCAAGGTCAAAAAAGGTCAGGTAGTCAAAGCCGTTATCGTCAGGACTTGCAAAGGATTGGCAAGAAAAGACGGTTCCTTTATCCGCTTTGACGACAATGCCGCAGTCATTATAGACAATCAAAAACAGCCCGTAGGCACCCGTATTTTTGGACCGGTGGCAAGGGAATTGCGCGAGAAGGATTATATGAAGATAATTTCTTTGGCGCCGGAAGTACTGTAGGAGGCTAAAATGTCATCATTTAATGTAAAAAAAGGCGATTATGCTATGATTATAGCCGGTAAGGATAAGGGCAAGCCTTGTATGGTCGTAGGTATAGACACTTCGTCCGGGCGCGCGCTTGTCGAAGGCAAGAATCTGGAAACGGTAATCAAAAAGTCGGTCAAGGCGAGAAAAGCAAGCGACCGTTCGGGCATTATCGAGCAGCCGGGCACCATAGACATCAGCAACCTGATGCCTATATGCGCCGCGTGCGGCAGTCCCACCCGCGTCCGCAACAAAGAAGTGGACGGCAAAAAACAAAGGATATGCGCCAAGTGCGATGCCGTGCTGGTGACCAAACGCCCCACCGAAAAGAAAACCAAAGCCAAAGCTACCGTAAGGCGCAAGTCCGCGGCCACCTCCGCGGAAGAAGTTGCGGAAACGACCGCGCCCGCTAACGCGGAAAGCGAGAATTAGGAGGACGATAAATGGCAGTCAAAAAGAGTGCGGCACCCGCGGAGCCCAAAAAAGCTTTAGTCAGCCGCTTAAAGGAAAGATATACGAGCGAAATAGTACCCGAGCTTAAAAAGACCTTTAATTACAAGTCCGTTATGGAGGTCCCCCGTTTAGAAAAAATCGTGCTTAACGCAGGACTGGGCGAAATTAAGGACAACGCGAAAAGCTTTACGCAGGCTATGAACGAACTGGAGCTTATCGCCGGTCAGAAAGCGTGCGTCGTGCAGGCGAAGAAATCTGTTTCCAACTTTAAGGTAAGAGCGGGACAAAACATTTCCGTAATGGTTACCCTGCGCGGAGACAAGATGTGGAATTTTCTGGACAAACTTATTTCCGTCGCTCTGCCCCGCGTAAGAGACTTCAGAGGTCTTTCTCCCAAGTCTTTTGACGGCAGAGGCAATTACGCTCTGGGCGTCAGAGAGCAGATCACTTTCCCGGAAATATCCTATGACCAGGTGGAAAAGGTGAGAGGCTTTGACGTGTGCATAGTTACCACCGCCAAGACGGACGAGGAAGGCAGAGAGCTGTTAAGGTTGCTCGGTTTGCCCTTTAGAAAGTAGGAGGATGGAAGATGGCAAAAACATCTATGATTCAAAAACAACAAAGAAAACAAAAATTTTCCACCCGTGAGTACACCCGCTGCGCGATTTGCGGCAGGCCTCACGCGGTGCTGAGAAAATACGGCATTTGCAGAATTTGCTTCAGGAATCTTGCCTACAAAGGTCAGATACCCGGCGTAAAAAAAGCAAGCTGGTAATTTAGGAGGATAGATATGGCTATTATTGACCCTATCGCGGATATGCTCACGCGTATAAGAAACGGTTTGATTGCGCGTCACGCCACGGTGACGGTGCCCGCTTCCAAAATGAAAATCTCCATTGCGGATATTCTTGCAAAAGAAGGTTATATCAAGGAATACACAATAGAGAAAGACGAAAAGGGCATTCAGGATACCATTAAAATAGAACTGAAGTACGGCCCCAATAACGAAAAAGTAGTTACCGGCTTAAAGAGAATAAGCAAACCCGGCTTGCGCGTTTACGCTAAGCATAACGAAATGCCCAAGGTATTGGGCGGTATGGGTATTGCCATCGTTTCCACAAGCAAAGGCGTTATGGTAGGCAGAGAGGCGGCCGCTAAAGGCATAGGCGGCGAAGTGCTCGCTTACGTTTGGTAAAGGAGGAAGGCTATGTCAAGAATAGGCAAGTTACCCATAGCGATTAACGACAAGATTAAGGTAGAATTCAATAAGGGCGTAGTGCAGGTCAAAGGCCCTCTGGGCACCCTTTCCCAGACTATCGCCAATGATGACATCAATGTGGAAGTACAGGACAATCAGGTTATCGTGACCCGCGCAAACGAAGACAAAAAGGTAAAAGCGGCGCACGGTCTTTACCGCTCCCTTATCCGCAATATGGTGGAAGGCGTGGAAAAAGGCTTTTCCAAATCATTGGTGCTAAACGGCGTAGGTTACCGCGCCAAGGTTCAGGGCAATACTCTTGTGCTGGACGTGGGATTTTCTCATCCCGTGGAGTTTACCGCTCCGGAAGGGATCAGCATTTCCAGCTCCGCGCCTACCGAAGTAGAGATTAAAGGCATAGACAAAAACAAGGTAGGGCAATTCGCGGCAACCGTCCGCGCCGTCCGCAAGCCCGAGCCTTATCACGGATACGGCATTCGCTACCGTAATGAAATCATCTTGCATAAAGAAGGCAAGAAAGCAGGTAAGTAAAGGAGCGCGATTATGATTACAAAAATAGATAAAAATGAAAAGAGAATGAAAATCCATAAGCGCACCAGAAAAGCTATATTCGGCACTCCGGAAAGGCTGCGTCTTTGCGTTTACAGGTCGCTCAATCATATTTATGCCCAGATTATAGACGATACCAAAGGGCATACCCTGGTCAGCTGCAGCACCATGGAAAAGGACGTTGCGGCAAAGACCGCGGAAATGACCAAGGTGAATGCGGCAAAATACGTGGGAGAGCAAATAGCGAAGAAAGCTTTAGACGCCGGTATCGGCAACGTGGTGTTTGACAGAGGCGGATACATCTATACCGGACGCGTGCAGGCTTTGGCCGAAGGCGCAAGGCAAGCCGGATTGAAGTTTTAGGAGAGAGAAATGGCAAGGACTGAAAGATTTAAGAGAGAGGCTAAGGACGATTTTATCAGAAAGACCGTCAGTGTCAACAGGGTCACCAAGGTCGTTAAGGGCGGCAGAAATATGCGTTTTGCCGCGCTGGTAGTCGTAGGCGACGGTTACAGCAAAATCGGTATGGGCTTCGGCAAGGCCGCCGAAGTTCCCGAGGCTATAGAAAAAGCTAACAAGCAGGCTCAAAAGAATATGTTTCAGATTAGCCTGGACGGCAGCACCATTCCCCATCCCGTTATCGGCAGATACGGCAGCGGTCACGTTATCCTGCTCCCCGCCGAAGAAGGAACGGGCGTTATTGCCGGAGGCCCTGTAAGAAGCGTGCTGGAAGCCAGCGGCATCAAAGACATTCGCACCAAGTCCATAGGCTCCAACAATCCCGTCAACTGCGTCAAGGCAACCATAGAAGGACTGCGCGCTCTGCGTTCGGCCGAACAGATTGCGGCTTTACGCGGCAAAAACGTGGCAGAGATATTGGGCTAGGAGGTCAGGTATGGCTAATTTAAAGATAACTTTGATGAAAAGCACCATCGGAAGATTGCAAAAGCAAAAAGACACTATAGCCGCTCTGGGCTTGACAAAACTCGGCTCAAGCGTTATTAAGCAGGACAGCCCTTCCTTGCAAGGCATGCTTAATGTAGTAAGCCATCTGGTAAAGGTTGAGCAGGCGGATTAGGAGGTAATTGATATGAAAATTCACTCGCTGTCACCGGCGCCCGGCGCCGTCAAGGATAAAAAGAGAAAGGGACGGGGCATAGGCTCCGGTCTGGGCAAAACCGCCGGCAAAGGACATAAAGGACAAAATGCCAGAAGCGGCGGCGGAGTGCGTCCCGGATTTGAAGGCGGACAGATGCCCTTGGTAAGGCGTCTTCCCAAAAGAGGCTTTACCAATATATTCAAAGCGGAATATTCCATTTGCAACGTCTCCGCCTTGGAAAAATTTGAGGACGGAGCGGTAATAGACGCTCAAACGCTTAAAGACAACGGCATAATAGGTAAAATCGAGCCGTACGGTCTTAAAGTGCTGGGCGAAGGCACCCTTACCAAAAAATTAACGGTTAAAGCAAAGAAATTCACCAAAACCGCCATAGAAAAAATAGAAGCCGCGGGCGGAAAGGCAGAGGTAGAATAAAATGTTGCAAACAATAAAGAACGCGTTAAAAACGCCGGAGATAAGGACAAAGCTGTTTTATACCTTATTGATTATCCTTATATACAGGATAGGTTGCTTTGTGCCCGTACCCGGCCTTGATGTGGGACAAATGGGTTTTACCACTTATGAGGGTAATGACTTTTTGCAGATGCTGTCCACGATAACGGGCGGCTCTCTGCAAAACGGAACTATTTTCGCGTTGGGCATTATCCCTTTTATTAACTCCTTCATCATAATGCAGTTGCTTACCCTGATTATCCCCAAGCTGGAAAAGCTCAGCAAAGAAGGGGAAGAGGGCAGGAAAAAGATTACCGAATACACCAGATATTTTGCCATATTGCTGGGAATAATTCAGGCGATAGGCGTAATGTTCAGTTGGCGCAATTACATTGTTCCCGTATTCGGCGACTCTCAGGCGAGCGAAATCATCACTATGATTTTCATAGTAATTATCCTGACCGCGGGCAGCACCCTTGTAATGTGGTTGGGAGAAAGAATTACCGAGTACGGTATAGGAAACGGCACTTCGCTGATAATCTTTATAGGTATTATCTCTACTTTGGGTCTGTCCATACTCAACGCAATTACCAGAGTAATACCTCAGGCGGTGGGAGCGGGAGACACGACGGGTATATGGTTCTTGTTAGGCTTCTTCCTGCTGGTCATTCTGCTGTTCGGGCTTATCGTGTTTGTGGACCTTGCGGACAGAAAAATAAGCGTGCATTACGCCAAGCAGATTAAGGGCAACAAAATGTACGGCGGCCAGTCCACGCATATTCCCATCAAGGTAAACGCCGGCGGCGTTATGCCTATCATATTCGCAAGCTCGCTGTTGATGTTCCCCCAGATGATTATCCAATTCGCGGGCTGGGGAGCGACCAGCGGCGGACAATGGTATATCACCTGGCTGGGAGTGGGCGGCAAACTGTATCCCTTGCTTATATTCCTGCTTATTATCTTCTTTGCCTATTTCTATTCCCAAATACAATTTAATCCGGACGATGTGGCAAAGATGATTCAGAGCAACGGCGGCTTTGTGCCGGGTATCAGACCGGGCAAGCCGACCAGCGAGTACCTTAAAAAAATCAATAACCGCATAGTGCTTTTCGGAGCGTTGTTCCTGGCATTTGTCGCGATTATCCCCACCTTTATATTAAAGCTGGACGGGTTTGCCTCACTAGGTTTGAGCAGCACCTTCAGCGCGACGGGTTTGCTGATAGTGGTCAGCGTGGCGCTTGAATTCGAGCAACAGTTGGAATCGCAACTGCTCGTAAAGCACAACAAGGGATTCTTAAAATGATAAGGATAATTCTGTTAGGCGCGCCCGGCGCCGGCAAAGGCAGCCAGGCTGCCCTCATCAAAAGTAATTACGGCATACCACATATTTCCACGGGAGAAGTTTTTCGCCAGAATATAGCGAACAAGACCGAACTCGGCAAATATGCCCAAAGCTTTATGGACAGAGGCGAGTTGGTGCCCGACGACGTGGTAATAGATATCGTTGCGGAAAGACTAAAGGAACCCGATTGCAAAAACGGTTTTATCCTGGACGGTTTTCCCCGTACAATAAGTCAGGCAAAGTCGCTGGAGAACATCACGGAAATAGACTATGTTATTAACATAGAGGTGGATTTCGCGCTGGTTATAGGCAGACTGGCGGGCAGGCGCATGTGCAACTGCGGCGAAGTGTACCATATCAGCAGCTATCAAGGAGTCTTTTGCAAAAAGTGCGGCGGACTGCTTTATCAGAGGGAAGACGACAAGGAGGAAACGGTCAGAAACCGCCTTGCCGTATACGAGAGGCAGACCAGTCCGCTGATAGAGTATTACAAAAGCAAGAACATACTCTATAACGTAGACGGCAACAGTACCGTCCTGGCAACCTTCAAAGAGGTGCAGGGGCTGATTAAAGAGTGATTAAGATTAAGAGCGAAAAGCAAATAGAGTTAATGCGAAAGGCGGGGAAAATAGTAAAGGACACTCTTGAGCTGGTGAGGGAACACGCGAAAGAAGGCGTAACCACAAAAGAGTTGGACGAGTTGGCGTACAATTATATAATTTCGCAGGGAGCCAGACCTAATTTCCTGCACTACAACGGTTTTCCCGCGACGCTTTGCACAAGCATTGACGAGGAAGTCGTGCACGGGATACCCGACGGCAGAGTGTTGGAAGAAGGTATGCTCTTAAAAATAGATACCGGAGCGGCTTACAAAGGTATGCATTCGGACGCCGCGCGCACCATCAGGATAGGCAAAGTCGGCCCGAAAAAGGAAAAACTGGCAAGGATAACCGAGGAATGCTTTTTTGCAGGCGTAAACACGCTCAGAGAAGGCACAAGACTGGGCGATTTGGGCGCGGCGATACAAGAGCACGCCGAGAGCAACGGATTCAGCGTGGTAAGAGCTTTGGTGGGGCACGGCATCGGCGAAGCGCTGCATGAGGAGCCCAACGTACCCAATTACGGCGTAAGAGGCCGGGGCGAGAGGATATTGGCAGGCATGGCTCTGGCAATAGAGCCTATGATATGCATGGGGGGTTACGAGGTAAAGCTGGCAAGCGACAACTGGACAGTGATTACCGCGGACAACAAACCCTCCGCTCATTACGAAAACACCGTCATAGTGACTGCTGACGGGATAGAAATTTTGACTTTGTGAGGCAAAATATGTATCAACCCTTTACGCTGGGCAGCGTGGTTTACTCGCGGGCAGGCAGGGACAAAGGCAGATTCTTTCTTGTGGTTGAAGTCGTGGATGAAAACTTTGTGCGAATTGCTGATGGTAAAACGCGCATGATAGCTAAGGCCAAACTTAAGAAGATAAAGCATCTTAAAAACGAAGGCGTAGTTATCCAGAAAATAGCGGATAAGCTGGCGAATAACAGAAAAGTATTTGACGTGGAGCTTTTCAGCGCGCTCAAAGTTTATAATTAACGGAGGTTTTCATGTCTAAGGACGACATAATCGAAGTCGAAGGTACGGTAACCGAGGTTTTGCCCGGCACTAAA
This sequence comes from Christensenellales bacterium, assembly GCA_050945855.1. Taxonomy (GTDB): domain Bacteria; phylum Bacillota; class Clostridia; order Christensenellales; family DTU072; genus CAYSNP01. Next base: position 26,641 of record JBMNTS010000011.1, read on the forward strand.
TTCAAGGTGGAACTGACCAACGGTCACGTTATACTCGCCTACTTAGCCGGCAAAATGCGTGTGCGCTACATAAAAGTATGCGTAGGCGATACCGTTCAGGTGGCTATGAGCCCATACGACCTTAACAAAGGCAGGATTATTTACCGCAACAAGAAATAGGAGGAGACTAAGATGAAAGTAAGACCGTCGGTAAAGCCGATTTGCGATAAATGCAAGATTATTAAACGCAACGGCAAGGTGATGATTATATGTAGTAAATATCCTAAGCACAAGCAAAAACAAGGCTAAATTATTTGCTATTTGCAAAGTAATTGTGATATAATAGCCTAGCTTTAGTTTTGATATACTATAAAATCATACACAATAGGGCAAAAATCAGACCGAGGCGGCAAAGCCCGGTCCGGGAAAAAGATAGATTAATTGGAGGTTACGGATGGCTCGTATAGCAGGTGTAGACTTGCCACGTGATAAGAGAGTGGAAATTGGGCTTACCTATATTTACGGTATAGGGCGTTCAATGTCAAACAAAATATTAAAGGATGCTAACATAGACCCCAACATCAGGGTCGTTGACCTTACCGAGGATCAGATAGCTCTTATCCGCAAATATATCGAAAACAATGTCAGGGTGGAAGGAGACCTTAAACGGGAAAATATGCTTAGCATCAAAAGGTTTATGGAAATCGGATGCTATCGCGGCGTCAGACACAGAAAGGGCCTCCCTGTGCGCGGTCAGAATACCAAGCAAAACGCCCGCACCCGGAAAGGTAAGAAGCATACCGTAGGGCGCGCAAAGAAGAAGGATTAAGGAGGCTTAGATAATGGCTGTCAGAAAGTCAAGCATAAAAAAGAGAAAAGACCTTAAACGCATAGACAAAGGTCAGGCGCATATACATTGCTCGTTTAACAATACCATCGTTACCTTTACCGATATGCAAGGCAATGCGATCAGTTGGTCCTCATCGGGCAAGATAGGTCTTAAGGGCAGTCGTAAGTCCACGCCTTTCGCGGCTCAGATGGTGGCGGAAGACGCGGCAAAGGGCGCAAAAGTCAACGGTATGCGCCAGGCGGAAGTATATGTCAAAGGCCCGGGTCAGGGCAGAGAGTCCGCTATCCGCGCATTGCAAAGCGCGGAAATCGAAGTCACCAAAATACAGGACGTTTCTCCCATTCCTCATAATGGCTGCCGTCCGCCGAAAAAGAGAAGATTGTAATTGGAGGTTAATTAATGGCTAGATATACAGGGGCGGATTGCCGCATTTGCCGCAGAGAAGGGGCAAAACTGTTTTTAAAAGGGGAAAGGTGCTATTCGCCTAAATGCGCGATAGTAAGCCGTCCCACGCCTCCCGGTCAGCACGGAGCAAGGCGCAAAAAGCTTTCGCCTTACAGCGTGCAGCTTCGCGAAAAGCAAAAGACAAAGAGGACTTACGGCCTCATGGAAAAGCAATTCCGCAAGTATTATGAGATGGCGGAAAAAATGCGCGGCGTTACCGGCGAAAATATGCTTTCCCTGATTGAAAGGAGACTGGATAACGTAGTTTACCGCATGGGCATAGGCTCCAGCCGCGCTCAGGCAAGGCAGCTTGTCAATCACGGACATATCACCGTCAACTCCAAGGGCGTGGATATTCCCAGCTACCTTGTAAAGGCGGGCGACGTTATCGCGGTTAAGGAGACCAAAAAGGACAAGCCTTTCTTTGAAGAGCTTAAGGGCAGCAAAATCCTCAATATTCCCAAATGGCTTACGTTTGACAGCGCGACGCTTACCGGTCAGGTGGCAGCTTTGCCCACCCGCGAAGATATAGACCTGTCTATAGATGAATACAAGATTATCGAGTTATATTCCAAATAGCCACACTCCCTTTTAATATCAGGAGGTTTTAATTATGATGGAAATGGTCAGGCCGGAAATTACCGCTTATGAAAATCCAAACGGAGCAGAAGCAAACTTTGTTATTTCTCCGCTTGAGAGAGGTTACGGCACGACAATAGGCAACTGCCTAAGAAGAATTTTGGCAACAGCGCTACCCGGCACGGCCATCGTGGGCATCAGGATAGAAGGCGTAATGCACGAGTTCAGCACTATCCCCGGCGTAAGGGAAGACGTATGTGAAATTATATTAAATATCAAATCAATCGCGGTGCGCTCTCATAGCGAAGACCCCAATTTTCTGCGTAACGTAAAGCTAAAGAAAAACACTCCCGGTCCCGTTACCGCAGGCGACATTGATTTGCCTCAGGATATAGAGATATTAAACAAGGACCTTGTCATTTGCACGCTGGAGGAAGACGGCGCCATAGATATGGTGCTTACCATAGCGCGCGGGCGCGGGTACGTTTCCAGCGAAAACAACCGCCGTCCGGATATGCCTATCGGATATATCCCCGTCGACTCTATTTTCTCTCCCGTGCTAAGCTGTTCCTACGCCGTGGAAAACACGAGGGTAGAGCAATCCATAGATTATGACAAGCTTACTCTTTCGGTCAAGACCAACATTGCCGCCCGCCCGAGGGAAGTTATATCTCTGGCCGCCAAAATTATGTGTGACCATTTACAGCTTTTCATCAATCTGGTTGACGAAATGGGCGATTTGGAGACTCTAAAGAGTCTGGACAGCTCCGAACAAAACAAGGTGCTCTCTATGAGCATAGAGGAATTGGATTTATCCGTGCGTCCTCTTAACTGCCTTAAACGCGTAGGTATACTTACCGTTGAGGATCTGGTTAAAAGAACGGAAGAAGATATGCTTAAGGTCAGAAATTTGGGGCGCAAATCTCTGGATGAGGTTATAGCCAAGCTTAATGCCATAGGTCTTGACCTAAGTAATAAAGACGAGCAAGGAGAAAAATAATGGCAGCCAACAGAAAACTAGGAAAAAGAGCAGACCAAAGAGTGCAGATGGTTTATTCCCAGGCCTCTCAGCTGCTTTGGAACGGAAAAATAGAAACTACTCTGCAGAGAGCTAAAGAAGTGCGCAAGGTCGCGGAAAAAGTCACGACTATGGCAATCAAAACTTATGCGGATACCGTTACCGTGCAAAAGCAAAAGCTCAACCGCAAAGACGAAAAGATTAATGTGGACTTTATCAACGACGGGCCCAAAAAGCTTGCGGCGCGCAGACGTATGATTGCTCTGCTTGCGGATATCAAAGAGCCCAAAGGCGAAAAGGAAAGCCGTTCGGAATATAAAGAGCGCACCAAGGACATAAAATATCCTTTGATAGAAAAGATATTTACCGAATACGCGCCCAAATATGCCAAGCGCATTGAGGAGACAGGCAAAGGCGGCGGCTATACCCGTATTATCCGCCTGGGCAACCGCAGAGGGGACGATGCGGAAAAGGTCATCATCGAAATGGTATAACACCACAAATAAAAATGAGAAACGCCGCAGGCAGCGGCGTTTTTTAATGCCATTGATTTGTTCTTATGTTCATTTTTTAGGTTGATTCTTCAAAAACTCCAAAGCGTCATACTCGTCAAGCGGCTTGCTGATGAGGTATCCCTGTATCTTGTCGCAATTATTTTTGATAAGAAAATGCAACTGGCTTTCGTGTTCCACTCCTTCGGCGACGACGCAATGCCCCAGTTTATGCGCCATGGAAATGATATCCGCGATAATGGCCCTGTTCAAATCCTCATCCATAAGCTTATCCACAAAATATTTGTCGATTTTCATACAATCCACACTTAACTCGTTTTCCCGTGCAAGCGAGGAGTATCCCGTGCCGAAATCGTCTATGGATATGGATATTCCGATATTTCTGAGCTTCTCTATGGTATTGTTGATGTTATCGTAATCGGAGGCAAAGACGGACTCCGTAATTTCGATATGAACATTATTCGGATTGATATTCATTTCCTCTTTTATCCTGCGGAATCTGTCCGCGAAATCAGGCTGCATAAGCTGAATGGCGGAAATATTGACGGACACGTCCACGTTGTGGTATCCGCTGTCCTTAAGCTTTTTAAGGAATTCAAAGGCGCGTCTGATCACTTTTTCCTCGATGGGGATAATGAGTTTGGTCTTTTCCGCAATAGGAATAAATTCGGCGGGGGGAACTTGCCCCAGCTTATCCGTCTTAAGTCTTGCCAGTGCCTCAAAGCAGCAAATACGGTTTAATCTTACATCATAAATAGGCTGATACTGCAGTGTCAGCTCTGCCCCCGGATCGTCCAGTGTCACCGCGGCAAGCGCGTGCTTGATATCGTTTTCGCGATTGACCAAAGCCTCCAGTTTTTCATCATAGAAGCAGGGGCAAAAGGATTTCTCAAACATACTCAAAGACCTTTCGGAGGCGATTATCAGTCTGCGCAAAAGCGAATCCGCGGTTATATCGCCGTCTTCGGGCTTGATTTCAAGGATGCCTATTCCGCCGTTGATTCCTTCCGTCGCAAACAGCTTCTGCATACTGTCCGCAATTTCCCCGCAGAATTTTATCAGCTCTTCCTTATACTCATAGCCGGTAATATAAAATACAAATCTGTTTTCGTAAGTTTTGAACAACATGCGGTTGACGGAGCAATGCTTATCCAATTCCTCGGCGGCTTTCTTCAATAGATTCTGCATATAATGGAAGCCGTAATTTAAGGCAAACAGATTAACCGTGCTCAGGTTAATATTGATAAGCGCTCTTTTTTGCCCATCCTTTTTGGCAAGGTCTTTTTCCAAAAGGTATTCCAGATAATCGCGATTGTACAGATTGGTGAGCTTGTCGTGCTCGTTTAAATACCTAAGGCGATTTTCCATATCTTTTCTGTGAGAAATATCGAAAATAAGACCTTCCAGCGCTTCCGGCTCCCCTTTTTCGTTATATAATCCTTGTCCGATTTCCAACACCCATTTGCGTTCGCCGGAAGCGGCAGTAATTTCATATTCGCAGCTGTACGGCCGCTTGTTTATGACCGCGCTCTTTAACCTTGCCCATAGCTGTTCCTTATATTTAGCGTCTATTATATCGCCGAAAACCAAGTCCTTATTATCCGTAAAACTTTGCGGCTCGTACCCGGTAAGGGCGCGGCAGCCCTCCGAAACCAACAGCATCGTCCTGTCCTTATCATATTTGCCCCTGTAAGCCAGTCCTGGCAGATTGGATAATAAAACGGTTTCACGCCTTTCGCTTTCCTTTAGGGCAAGCTCGGCTTCCTTGCGTTCGGAGATATCCTTAAGCAGGCATAAGTGCGCGGAATGGTTGTCGTAAATGCCCAGCAAAGGGGAGATAATCATATACGTCCATACCGCGCTGCCGTCCGGTCTGATAAAGCGTTTTTCCATGGAATAGCCGTTAATCTCACCTTTTTGAAATTTTTCAAATTGCTCCAGGTCCGGCTGCAAATCCTCGGGGTGCGTAATATCCGTCCATTTTATATTTACCAGTTCGTCGCTTTTTATCCCGAGTATTTCCTCCAGCATAGGGTTGATGCTGGCGTATTCCATATCCGAATGAAAAACAAAATTTTTATCCCGCACAATAGCGATTCCCACGGGAGCCTGATTAAAGACGCTGCGGTAAATAACTTCGCTGAAAGCCAGTTTTTTGTTAAGCTTGTTAAGCGCGGAATGCTGCAGTGAAATATACAGCAGGGCGAAATACAGCAGCAGCATGATTAAAATTACTGTGATATCCAAATGCATCTGTTGCCATATCGCCCCGTACCATTGGGATGCGGAATAATCAATCCTGAACAACGCGATAACTTCCCCGTTCTCCGGGTCTATTACGGGCGCGAGCGCGCTGACCCATTCTCCCTTGGCGTCCTGTCTTTTGGGCGTGATTACAGTCTTTTTGTCCTCAAAAGGTTTTTTCAGCCATTCGTCCGCTTCCCGGTAAACCTCTCCCGGCGGCAGGTAATCGGGGGAGCCGGGAGCAGTCGAATCTATCAGAATAATAATGTCATTACCCCGCTGCACCATTATATAAGCGGAATGAATTTGGCTTGTTTTTTCCACTAAATGAATGAGGCTTGCCTTTGCCATATTGTATTCTTCGTTATCGATATCCTCTGGAGACAATTCCCTAAGATGCGGAGGGTGCAGCATAGCTTCCAGCGATTGCGCCAGTTGAACGGCCTTGGAGGATGCCATATCATTATATCTGCGCCATGTGAAATTAATATACCATACGCTGGTAAGCAAAACGACCGCTGTTAAAATAACAATTACGTACTTTCCTTTTGGGGAAATACTTATAGCTTGTCCCTTTTTCTCTTTAAAAATTTTCTCCCGTATTTTCATGAGGCTCCCTCTCATCTGTAAGCACAAGCCAATCTCTTAGTCGGGATATATTTTCGATAGCGAAAAAGTTTATCACCTATAAGCGTGTTACAAATTGCTTTTATTAATCCAACCGTTGTTGAAACAGAGCAATCAGCTTGTTATAAATTTATAGCGTGGCTTTTAATAAAACCGCGTTATTCCGGATGCGGGAAACCGCCGCCCCGCTATTTTTTGCAGTATATCATAAACAGCGCGCAAAAAACAAGTCCCGAAAAGGAATTTTTTGAAAATTCTTGAATAATATCAATAAAAAATCTCTTTTCTTCCAAACAAAAGACCCGCTTTGGTAAAACGGGTATGGTTAAAAATGCACAAGAAAGAGTTTCCGGTTTACCGCTTTTTTGCGTACATCTGAACGATAGCTCCCAAGACCGTGCCCACGCCCGCGCCTATGCAGAGCCACAGTACCGGATTTTTAAGTAAAGCTCCCAACGCAATCCCTATCGCGGCGCCAAGAGCGATAGCCGTACCCATACTCAACGCTCCGGACATTTTGCGTTTGTTTGACATCGTAAATCCTCCTTTGTGTTTATTTATTCACTATTAGGCTTTTACCCGTCATTTCCTCGGGTTGAGGGATATTTAACAACTCCAGTATGGTGGGGGCGATATCGCACAGCTTGCCCCCTTCTCTCAGGGTGTAATTGTTTTCCTTTGTGATTAATATAAAGGGCACATGGCTGGTGGTATGCGCGGTAAAGGGGCTGCCGTCATTCTCATACATCTTATCCGCGTTGCCGTGGTCGGACACCACTATCGCTATGCCGTTCTCCTTCAGTAGCGCTTCCACTACCTCTCTTACGCAATTATCCACCGTTTTCACCGCTTCGGTAGCCGCGGAAAACACTCCGGTGTGACCCACCATATCGCAATTGGCGAAATTGAGTATCATTACGCCGTATTTCTTGCTTTTGATTAGCTCCACCGCCTTTGCCGCCACCTCGTATGCGCTCATTTCCGGCTTAAGGTCATAAGTGGAAATTTTGGGCGAAGGGATAAGCACTCTGTCCTCTCCCGGATTGGGAGCCTCCACTCCGCCGTTAAAGAAAAAGGTAACATGGGCGTACTTTTCCGTTTCCGCTATCCTTAACTGAGGTATCCCTCTTGCGGCAAGCACCTCTCCCAGCGTGTTGGTCAAATCCTCGGGCGGGAACGCGGTAAGAATATTGGTAAACTCCGCATCATACTCTGTCATGCCCGCGTAAAGCACATCCAAGTAACCCGTTTTTCTGGCAAACTTATCAAAATCGTCGTAGATAAAAGCGCGGGTCAGCTCCCTTGCCCTGTCGGGGCGGAAATTGAAAAATAATACGCTGTCCCCTTTTTGGATTGCGCCCACGGGAGCGCCTTGGGCAAATACCGTGGCGGGGCGGACAAATTCGTCCGTTTCGTTTTTGTTATAGCTTTGGCGCACGTACTCCAGCGCGTCGGATATAGCTGCCCCTTCGCCGATAAGGGCATCGTAAGCCTGAGCTACCCTTTCCCAGCGGTTATCCCTGTCCATCGCGTAATAGCGCCCCATCACGCTGGCGATTACGCCGAATTGCTCTTTTTCGATAAAGTCTTTCAACTCTTTTATATAGCCCGCTCCGGAATGGGGCGGAGTATCTCTGCCGTCTAAAAATAAATGGATGTATATGTTATCAAGCCCTCTCGCCTTTGCCATCTTTATTATACCGAACAGGTGCTCGATATGCGAATGCACGCCCCCGTCCGAGAGTAAGCCGAAAGTATGCATCCTCTTGCCGCCCGCTTTGGCGGTATCCATCAGCTTGGTAATAGCCTCATTTTGCAGAATGCTGCCGTCCTCTATCGCTTTGCTGATGCGCGTGAGTGACTGATATACTACTCGTCCCGCCCCCATATTAAGATGTCCTACCTCGCTGTTGCCCATTTGCCCGCGGGGCAGACCTACATCCAGGCCGCTGGAGCCTAAGGTGGTAGAAGGGTAATACTTCTTTAACTCATCCAAATAAAGCGGACGGGCCGCGTCTATAGCGTTGCCGTATATCTCCGGGTTTTCTCCGAACCCGTCCATTATTATAAGACCTAACATAAATTATTTATCAAATTGCACAACTTTAATAAACTCGGCAGGCTTGAGGCTGGCTCCCCCAATCAGTCCGCCGTCTATCTGCGGCATCGCCATCAGCTCTTTGGCGTTGCCCGCGTTCATGGAACCGCCGTATTGGATACGCAGCGCGCCCGCGGCAGTCCTGCTGTACAGCTTGCGCACGACTTTCCTGATAACCGCTATGGTATCGTTAGCGTCCTGCGCGGTGGCGGTTTTGCCTGTGCCTATCGCCCATACGGGCTCATATGCTATCACCACGTTTTTAAGCTGCTCCGCGCTGATGTCCTGCAGGGCGGCTATTGTCTGCTCGGTGACTATCTTTTCGGTAATGCCTTCCTCGCGCTGGGCAAGCGTTTCGCCCACGCAGATAATCACTTTTATTCCCGCTTCCAGAGCGGCCTTCGCTCTCAGATTGACGGTTTGGTTGCTTTCGTTGAAATATTGCCTTCTTTCGCTATGACCCACTATTACGTATTCCACTTTTTGCTCGGCAAGCATATCCGCGCTTATCTCGCCCGTAAAAGCGCCGCTCTTTGCCCAATGCACATTTTGCGCGCCCAGCTTGATGCCGGTGCCTCTGAGCGCCGTTCTGGCGACGGCAAGGTTGGTAAACGGTACGCATACCACAACTTCGGTTTTGGTCTCTTTGCCTAATTTGCCCAAAGCGGAAATAAGCTCTGCGGTCTGTATGTTGTTCATATTCATTTTCCAGTTTCCGGCAATAATATTTCTTTTCATCTTTTTTTCTCCTTTATTAATATCTGATTATATTGTCTTATTTGTTATCCAAACACGCTATTCCGGGCAGTTCCAGTCCTTCCAGGTACTCCAGACTCGCGCCGCCGCCTGTGGAAATATGAGTCATTTGATCCGCGAATCCCATTTGCGTGACCGCCGCCGCGCTGTCGCCGCCGCCGATAATGGTTATGGCGTCCGCCTCGCTCAAAGCTTTGGCTATCGCTTTGGTGCCCTCGGCGAATTTTTCCATTTCAAACACGCCCATAGGCCCGTTCCATATTATTGTTTTCGCTTCTTTTATCGCGTTTGCGAACAATTCTCTTGTCGCGGGTCCGATATCCAACCCCTGCCAGCCAGCCTCTATGCAGCAGCTGTCCACAATCTTTGTGTCGGCGTCGTTGGAAAAGCTGTCCGCTATTACGTTATCAATGGGGATAAGCAGGTTTACGTTTTTCTCCTCCGCTTTTGCCATCAGCTCTTTTGCCAGATCCACCTTTTCAAGTTCGCATAAGGATTTGCCTACCGGATATCCTTTTGCCGCAAAAAAGGTGTACGCCATCGCTCCGCCTATTATCAGCGTGTCCACCTTGTTTAACAGGTTGTTGATTACGCCGATTTTATCGCTGACCTTGGCTCCGCCCAATATCGCCAGGAAAGGGCGTTCGGGGTTGTTGAGCGCGTTGCCCAAAAACTTGATTTCCTTGGCGATTAAAAAGCCCGCCACGCTCTCTTTAACAAAAGCGGATACGCCCGCTGTGGAAGCGTGCGCGCGGTGAGCGGTGCCGAAAGCGTCGTTAACGTATATGTCCGCGTAAGAGGCAAGTATTTTGCAGAACTCGGGGTCGTTGGCCTCTTCCTCTTTATGGAAGCGCAGATTTTCCAGCAGCAGAACTTCGCCGGACTTGAGCGCGGCTATTTTTGCTTTTGCGTCCTCGCCTATTACATCGTGGGCAAAGCTGACCTTGCCGTCCAACAATTCCGCAAGTCTTTTTGCAACTATTTCCAGCGAATACTCCTTAGCCACTTTGCCCTTGGGTCTGCCCAAATGAGAGCAAAGTATGGTCTTTGCCCCGTTTGCCATCAGGTAGCGGATAGTGGGGAGCGCGCCGACTATTCTGTTTTCGTCAGTGATTATCCCGTCTTTTACGGGCACGTTAAAATCCACGCGTACAAGACATCTTTTATTTGTAACCGAAATATCCTCTATTGACTTTTTGTTCATAACCGACTCCTTACAATTTTTACCTGTAAATTATAGCACTTTAATACGATGTTATCAATAAAAAACACAATAAAAAGCGTCATAATATCAGATTTTAATAAATTTTTAATTTTATTATAGACAATTTTATTGAAACTATCTTATTCTAAAACTCGTAAAATATTTTTTCGTACGCTTTTCCGCTGCTTAGCGGGGATGCCGCACGGGAAACCTTGCACGAACCAATCGCCCCTTCCGCAAAAAGGGAGATTTCCTCCCGGTAAACAAACCAATTATCCGCAAAAATCCCGGAAATGGCGATATTGTTAAGCAACGCCTGAGCGTCCAGATACCGCTTGATTTGCGGGTCGTAGCCCGAGAGAGTCAAAAAAAACAGGCTTGTCGCCCCCTTTTTAATCAGGCTGCTTACGCAATCGGGAGATTTGATATCCCCGTCTATTATTACGCCTATCCGCCCCTGCGAAGTGAGATAAATGCGGCGGGCGCGCGCGGCATTCAGTTCGTGCTGTCGGTAAAAAGGCTGCGCGGATATCATATCCGAAACGCCTTTGATACACCCCTTGTCGGCTACCAGCGCGGACAGGTATTTTTTGTCGTCAATAACCGACACAAAGCAGGTTATCATAAGCGACATTGTAAGAGAGCTGAACCGCGCGATTTTTCGGAACATATCGGGGCGGGCGTTTTCCTTATGCAAATCAATGGGGGTCGCGCAAGTGGCGAGTATGCAGTCGCACCCCGCGTAATCCCTGAAATCCAATGCGTCCGTTTTTGCTAAATCCAGTCCCGCTATTACCAAATCAATACCTATGATTATGGTATGAAAAAAGGCTTGTATACTGTGACAAGCCTTTTGCAAAAGCAGTATAATTATTGATATCACGCCTAACGTGACTTGATTTCTTCCAGCCAGGGGAGTATGGCATCCATACATTTTTTAGCTTCCTTTTTATACGTAAATAGGTGGAAGCAATGGTTATCCCCGAACTTGGTGGTGTTGTAGGTCTGATAGGGCACATTGTATTCTTTCAGCTTTTCGATAAGATTCTCCGCCATTCCGGCCACAAAAAAATCCTTGTCCGAATAAACCAGGAAGCAGGGGCACCAGCCTTCCCCCACAAAATTGGTGGGAGAAAGGTAGGGCAGATACTCGTATTCCTGCAGATTGGAAAAATCCTTGTTAAGTTTGATGCCCAAAAAGCTCTCGCCGATGCTGCGGGTGAAGCCGAAAGGTATCTTTTTCTTTATGGCGACCTCTATATCGTATGCGCCGCAGAACAAGAGCAGCCCCGCGATATTAAAGCCCGGTTTTGTCACATTCAGTTTTTCGCCCAGCGAAGCGTCATAAAGGGCGGCATACGTTTGCGCTGTATAGTAACCGCCGGCGGAGTCGCCCGTTACCACGGTTTTGTCTACGTCAAGATTGTATTTGTCCTTAATTTTCTCCAAAAACGTAAGAGCGGCGACAGCGTCCTGCACGCCTGCGGGGAAAGCGTATTTGGGCCCTAATCTGTAATTGATATTTGCCACAAACCAGCCCTTATCGGCCATATAGTTGCAAAAGCTTTCCCTGTGCTTTTTGTCTCCCGCCACAAAGCCGCCGCCGTGAATATTGAGCATCACGGGATAGCTTTGCGCTCCTTTTTTGTAATGAAAATTGAGCGTACAATCGTCGGGATAGCTGTCATTATAAATTATGTCCCGCAATACCGTTATATCTTCATACTTATTGATATTCTGCAAAGGATGGCATATTAAGTCCAATGTCTTAAAAAGGATTTCCGACCTGTTCATATTTTTTCTCCTTATGATTAAGTATATTACCCATATTGTACCATAGTGCATTAAGGAAATAAAGTAATATATATTTGTTTTTGGAAAAATTTTTCCGCTATTTTTCCATGCAATGCTTTGTTTTGCCCCAAAAAAATTGCTTTATCGTCCGGCTTATGATACAATTTCTAAGCAAAACACGGAGAGATATCGAAGCGGTCATAACGGGGCTGACTCGAAATCAGTTTGGGAGCAATCCCACGTGGGTTCGAATCCCACTCTCTCCGCCACCATCGGACGGCAAAACGGATAACAACGTTTTGCCGTTTTTTCATGCAAAAAAACCGCTTTTCAGCGGCTTTTTTACTGTTTTTAGACATTTATTCCTTTATGTTCGCCACTCACTCTGCAATTTTAGGAGTTTATGATTTGAACTGATGAGCAACTTTCCTTTTTGTTTTGGGTAATTTTTACATAACATTAATGTATGCAATTAATTCCACCTGTTACTTTTTTTATTTAAGCCCAAGTATTTATAATTTTTATTAATATAGGACGATCTTCTGCACTTTAAAAGAATTTTTCGCCCTCTTTCACTTCTGGTATATATTGTGTCTAAATTGCCGACAATGCTGCTTAAATTTTTTTTTAATATTTGTACTTTTTCTGAATTTCTTCCAATTATCTCAGGACAAGTATATGACGTTCTGTATTCATACATATTAAGAGTTTTTTGTAAATGCTTTATCGTAATTAACACCAAGAGTTCGATATTCTCACCTATTCAACCCATCTTAGC
>JBMNTS010000012.1:0-37763 GCA_050945855.1 Christensenellales bacterium
AATCACTCCTTTTTATATTAATGATATTTGATTTATTAATCTTCTTTTTTGTAAGCGAACGCGCCTAAAATCAAGGTAAGGAGCGGTGCGCCTGCCATTGCGTAAATGCTGTAATCCAGCGAGCCTAAGAGAGCCATGGGGTCTTGGGCTGCTTCGCCTATCGCCGCAAAGTCAAAGTTGTAGCCGGCGGCCACAAAAACTATCGCGAGTACAAGAGCGATAAGAGAAAGAATAGCGAAACCTTTCTTTCCTTTGGATACCAGCGCCAACAACAGCTTGAGGATGATTATCACGACAACCAGGCAATATACGCACAGCGCCCACACAGCCCAGTTCGCCGTAATTATGCTGAAGTCGAAGCCGCCTGCAAACAGATCGGGAACGGATAGAATATCTACACCGACATTAACATATTCCGCCAATATCCCGAGGCTGGTAAGTACGGGCATCGCGATTGCTATAGCGGCAAGCACCAGCATTATAAGCAATACTACCACTCTTTTTTTATAAACTTTGTTCCATTTTGCCATATTTATTCTCCTTAATATAAATTATTTATTAATCAAAAATACTGTATGGTACTTTTTTACGCATTCCCATTGAGAATAACAAGGCAATAAGCGCAAGTCCGAATAAAACCAAGCTGCCATAGCCTACTACCGTAGCCAGCGCGCCCTCTCCGTCCACGGGGGCTGCAAACAATTGTGTTATAAAGGGCAGAATGCCCATAAAGTCAAGGCTTGCCTCAGCACCGAGGGTGCTGCAGTAACCGGCGAACAATACCGCGGCTACCATAATCATCATAATTACGGCAGAGAGTCCGAAGCGCTTGAATATCCGCTGCCCGAACATGCCGAAGAAAGCTTTAATCATATTGATAAGAGCAAGCAGAACAATCAGGATAACAGCTATCGGGAACCATTGCAACACCAGGGGAGCGATTGTGTCCGTCATGCCTTGTTCCACTTTTTCCATCTGCGCGTCATAGAAGGGCGATTGACCTACTTCGATGCCGGCGGTTTTCTTTAAAAAGCCGAATACGGGGTCAAGTATGCTTACGTATGTAGATTTGTCCTGATACGCGGTCACTTCCTCCGTCTCGGGGTCTATCTCGTCCACTCTCTCTTCCAAGGGAGTGAGGTCGGGATTTTTATAAAGAGCGGTATAAGGCTCGATTACCTGAATACCGATAAAGCCGGAGCCCACGACAACCACTATAAGCAGCATAATAATCATCATAAGGAAGCAAGTGCCTTTGCGCATAATAAAGAAGTAATCTTTTTCGCGCTTAATTCTCTTCCTTCTGATTTTCTTTACGCGCTCCTGCCTTTTGCGGAGTTTGGCCTCTTCTATGCGTCTCCGTTTTTCTTCCTTTGCGCGAAGAACTTCGTTCTCCGCCGCTTCCCTTGCCGCTTCCCTCTTGCTTTTCTTAACGGGGGCGGGAGCAACGGGGGCTTCTGCAACAGGCTGGGATTGAGGCTGAGCCGCCTTCTCCTCTATAGGACCGAAGTCCTTGGTGTATGCTCTGCTCCTTTTGGAATAGTCGCCATGAAGAGCAAGCTCTCTTTCTTTTTCCGTAAAGGCGTCAGCGTAAGAATGAAAGTAAGGTGAGGAGTTAATGAAATCATTGGGTTTGATTACTTGATATTTTCTTTTTGTTTCCTTAGCCATATACGCTCTCCCATTATACTGATATTACAATTAGTTATAGTTTACCATAGTCTTGTTTTAATTTCAATAGCGAAATCTAAATAATTTTCAGAAAATATTAATTATTTGTCATTCTTTTACGCAAGGCGGTAAGAAAAACAAGGACTGCGCTATCGGCAGTCCTTGAATTTCCTTATTTTTGTTAAACCGGATTAATACTCGTCATCAAAGGTAGCCATAGGCTGTGCCTGTGTGGAGTAAGGAACCATCGCAACGGGTTGCACTACCGGAGTCAGCTGGATAAAGTCAGCCGGTTTCGCAATGGGTACGGGACCGCAGTTATTCATAACCCTGAAGGATACGCTCGGCCTTTTGGGCGCGGCGACTTGCTCGACTACTACTACTTCTTCGTTTTTAGCTTTTTTTGCCATTTTTGATACCCCTTTTTATTATTTGATTTTTTTATAGGCGAACGCACTGAGTATTGCTGCTATAAACGGCAGACATATCAGGGCGTAGAGTCCGTATGCTGCGTTGACATTAGCGGCATTCATAGTGAATACGTTGATAATTTCGCTTATGCCCATGTTGTTCCAGATAACTCCGCAACCTGCTACAAACAAGCCGAAGATAGCGGTAAGCAGGGACAGGAAGCCAAGCTTGCGAGGCTTTTTGCCGAACAGCGCCATCAATGCCTTGATAACTACGATTACCGCGAAAATAGCGATAAGCACTAATGCGGCGGGAAGCACGTACAAGCTGATTTTGATAGCGATGTTTTCCGTCTGGATGGTGGAAAGGTAATTGTCGTAATATACCGAATCACCCAGCTTGCCTACATAATCGGATGCCCAAGCTTCTATCGCACCGAAAATGGGGTCATGGAAATATACGTCTTTATCGGCGGCCTTGAAGATGCCAACATAATCATTGGTAAACTCAAGCCCTATGTAACCTAGCGCGCCGACTGCCAGCACTACCGCCATAAGCACCAGAACTATTAATACAAGGATTCCTCTTTTCTTTACGCTGCCCGGAGCCAGAGCCTTTTTGGCTTTAGCCTTTTTTGCTTTGGGAGCGGCGGGCGCGGTATAGCTCGGAGCGGCTGCGGCAGCAGGAACTTCGGCATAGGAAACCATCTCGTCATACTTCAGCCCGTAACTGTCGATAAAACTGGTATAATACGGAGAAACCTTAACTTTTGAGGTCACATTGTAAGGTACCGAGAATTCGGGAGCCGGTGCAGGAGCGACTTGCTGCGGTGTTGCAACCACTGTGTTGCTCGTTTTGCTCATTGGATTACCTCCTTCAATAATTTATGTTTACTTTCTTTTACGATTATAACATACAAAAATGTATTACGCAATATGCAAACTTAAAAATGTTGCGATTTTTAAGAGCTGTTGCGGAATGCTTAAACCGTTAAGGCGAGCCTGAAAGTATACTCTATCTTAAATGGTTTAATATTCGTCGTCAAAAGTAGCCATAGGTTGAGCCTGGGTAGAATAAGGAACCAAGGCAACAGGCTGAACAACCGGTGTCAATTGGATGAAATCCGCAGGTTTGGCGATTGGCACGGGTCCGCAGTTATTCATTACTCTGAAAGAAACACTGGGTCTTTTTACCGCCGGCGCTTGTTCAACTACTACTACTTCTTCTTTGTTCTTTTTTGCCATTTTGAATATACTCCTTTTTTGTTATTTTTATTTTTGTATGTTATTTTAATCTTTTATATGCCGCAATCGACAAAATCAGCGCGAGAGCGGGGCAGGCCGCCATTGCGTAAACACCGTAATTTAAGGCGAGTATGTCCTCAATCAGCGCGTTGATGTCAAACGCCAAACTTGCGAATATAAAGGCAAGGGCTACCGCCAGCGTCAAAGCCAGCAGGATGCCGAAGCTCTTCTTTTTCTTGCCCGCGATGGCGATAAAGCTGTGCAAAACGCAAATAAGGGCAAACACCATATACAAAGCGGTAAGAACAAGAGGCAGATTGCCTGTAATCGCGTCAAGCGCGAATCCGTCCGCGAACAGACCGGTTACGGCAAGAATATCTACGCCGATATTGATATATTCCGGCAATACTTCCAGAGCGGACAGCACGGGCACGGCAAGCATAGCCAAAGACAAAATAAATATCAACAGCAGTATAACCGAACGCTTCCTGAAGTAACGCTTTTCCGCGGCCTGCACGGGCGCGGACACAGAAGGCGCCTCGGCCTTTTTAGGCTCCTCCGCCTTCTTGGGCTCCTCCACGGCGATTTTGGGAAAAACTGCCGTCCGGGCGGAAAACGGGGTAAAGGGAGTAATCAGAGGATGTTTGGTTTGCGCGTCCGTGTACGCCGTCACGTAAGGGGTGACCGGCATACTTTCCGATTGCTCCAAAGCGCGGGTATATGAAAGGTAATAGGCGGAACCGCGTATGTACCTGCTTACCTCGATTGATAAAGACTCCTTGGGGGCGCGCTCCGGAACTGCCACAGGTTGCTCCGGAATCGCTTGGTTTTTCTTGCTCATTTTACACCGCCGTTTTTTATTTGGCTATAAATAATAGCATAATATTACTTACTATTCAATAGCAAATCAAAAATTTTTACTATTTTTTATGGTTAAAGACTAATTCTATATTTTCTGTGTAATTTTTTGGAAATCTCCCGGAAAATTTTTACCGGTTATCCTTTCCGCCTTCCCCTCTTCCTTCTTCTCATTTTTTCCGCTTCCTGCTTGAAATAAGCAAGCTCCTTGATTTTGCGGGTCAATTCGTCAATTTCCTCCAAACGCTTGGCGCGCAGCAAGGCAAGGTCGGAAGGAGTGGGTTGGGGACCTTGGTAAAACGCCTGCTGAGCTTCCTTCTTGGCAATGTCTTCCATATAGGTAGCAGGCTCGAACCTGTACAGCTGCTGAGGATTGTATTGCAAAAGGGGCTGAGCGGGGTTGACATAAGGCACGATAACAAAAGGCTGGGCAATGGGACGGGTCTGCGCCGCGCCCGGCTCGTAACGGTACAAGACCGGACTGCCTGCGGGAGGCTGGGTAAAGGGCGGCGGGGCAAAGGGAGAACTGCCCGCGCCTAAGCGCGCCTGTTGCTCGGAAAGACTCTCCACGGGCGGGGGCAGGTCGGGCTTGTTCAGCCTGCCTTCTTCCGCCTGCCTGTTTATTTCGTCCAGTTTCTCAAAGACGTCTTCTTCGGGCGCGGATTTTTTCTTAAGCAGTTTTAATGCTTTGATATATTCGCTTCTGGGGCGGGGTTTTCCGCAGCGGTAGCATCTCTTTTTGTCTATGTGGTTGACTCCGCCGCATAAGGAACATATATACGTAAGTTTTGAGCGATTGACAAAAGCCCCCATATCCTCTTCAAATTTTTGATATACGTCCTTGATGTTTTGTAAATCTTTAGCGTAATCATAGTCGGCAGAAATAGGGGTAGCGCATTTAGGGCAAGCTTTCATATCGCCCGTTATGTATTCACCGCATATTTTGCATACTGCCATAATCGCTCCTCTGTTTAGGTTAATCTGATGCTATCCAATTCAATCATTCTATATTATATAATTGTTTTGACAATTAATCAATAGGTATTAACCTATTTTCTAAAACTGTTTTTCTTAAAACTGGCAATTCGCGGCATATTAAAGCACAATTTTGTTTCAATTTTTATTTTTAAAGCTGTCCTTTAACTCCACAATGCGGTTGAATCGCAGGGGCACGCCGGAATTTTCTCTTTTGTAATATGCCTTGCGCATAAACTGGAAGCATTGGTTATGAGCGCTCTCTTTAAGCGCGCCTTCGCCTAAGCCCTGAGTGACGGAAAGAGAATCGTAATTCAGTCTGTCCGAAAAATCCTTTGCCTGCTCCGTTTCGTCCAGCAGCAGAGAGGTGTAATTGTAGAACTCGACCGGCACGCAATTCGCCTGGTCCACCCATTGGATTACTCCCTTTACCTTAACGGAAGCGTTGTTTTGACCCGAGCGGCTTTCCGGAATATATTCGCAATAAATCGCGGATACCCTGCCGTCCTTGTCAAATTCCGTCCGCTTATGCTCGATAACGTAAGCGCCCCACAGCCGCACCTTACCCTGCGGGACAAGTCTTTTGTAGCCCGGGGGCGGCGCAAGGGAAAAATCCTCCCGCTCTATATACAGGTTGCCGGAAAAGACCGCTTTCCTTACTCCCGCGTCCGGGTCCTGGGGATGATTGGCAAGCTCAAGCTCCTCCTTTTCGCCCTGCGGCCAGTTGGTTATCACCACTTTGAGGGGGTCCTCCACCGCCATGGCGCGCGACGCCGTTTTGTTGAGGTTTTCGCGCACAAAATATTCCAGCATTGCCTCCTCTATCTCGTTATCCGCTTTGGCGACGCCCACCTCAGCGCAAAAAGCGTTAATAGCGTCTTTGGGAAAGCCCCTCCTGCGCAAGCCCGAAAGAGTGGGCATACGCGGATCGTCCCAGCCTTCCACCACGCCTTCGTCCACAAGCTTTTTGAGAAAACGCTTGCTCATTATGGTGTTTCTGATATTCAATCTGGCAAACTCTATCTGCCTCGGAGGGGTGGGAAAATCCAGATGCGCCAAAAACCAATCGTAAATGGGGCGGTGGTCCTCAAACTCCAGCGTGCATATAGAATGGGTAATGCCTTCTATGGCGTCGCTTATCGGATGCGCGAAATCGTACATGGGATAAATACACCACTTGTTCCCGGTACGGTGATGCTCCGCGTGCAGAATCCTGTACATTACAGGGTCGCGCATATTCATATTGGGGCTTGCCATATCCACTTTGGCGCGCAGCACCTTTGCCCCGTCCTCGAACTCGCCCGCTTTCATGGCGGCGAAAAGCGCAAGGTTTTCTTCCGCGGAGCGGTCGCGGTAAGGGCTGTTTGTCCCTTTTTTCCAAAGCGTGCCTCTCTGCTCTCTTATTTCCTCAGCGGAAAGGTCGCAAACGTAAGCAAGTCCCTTTTTAATAAGGGTAAGGGCGCACTCGTACATGCGGTCAAAGTAATCGCTGGCGTAATACAGTCCGTCCCACTCGTATCCCAGCCACTTGATGTCCTCGATAATGCTTTGCACATATTCGTTCTCTTCTTTAAGAGGATTGGTGTCGTCAAAGCGCAGATTGCATTTGCCGTTAAACTTTTGCTTGATGCCGAAGTTGATGGACAGGCTTTTGGCGTGGCCAATATGCAGATAGCCGTTGGGCTCGGGAGGGAAACGGGTGATAATATTATTCCATTTGCCCGATTGCAGATCGTTTACGATAATGTCTTCAATAAAATTATTAGCTTCCGGCATATTCACTCCTTATGCGCGCAATCGGAAGGGAAAACCAGGTTGCGCGAATCTACGCGCATTTTATCCTTACCGTACCTTTTGAAACCGAATTTTTCAAAATAAGAATGGTAATAATCAATTTCTATTTCCATGGCTATCTGCCCCATCCTGTAAAGAATGGCTCTGGTGAAAAAGTCCCTGTATCCCAAATCCTTATACTGTTCCTTCACGTCCGCCCTTATAAAGCGGGAAACTTTACCTATCGTGAATTCCGCGAGCCCCGCGTTCTCTCCGTCGCAAAGCAGAATATATCCCGCCTCTCTGTTAAAATCGGTTTTGAAAATCTCTTTGGAAAGACCGTTGAGCACCTCTTTGTCCGTACAGGGTATAAGGCTAAGCATCGTTCATTTTCTCCAATACCGCGTTGACATCTTCCTTTTTGATGTTAAATCTGCTGAACGCAAGCATACCTATTATTATAGAAACGCTGATGCCCGCGCAGAATATCTTGCCCAGCGCGTCCTCCACGCCCGCAGTTTGCGCCGCGCTGCCTTCCCTGAACCCGATTAGGTCCAGCAGTCCGCCTATTAAAAACTGGCTGATTGCCTGGCTAAGTTTATAACTTAACGTCATAAAGCCGGAATACGTGCCCGCTCTCTCTTTATTGGTTTCCGCTTTGTTCATGATAACGGTATCGCCTACCAGCGCCACGGGCAGTGAGAAAAGCACGCCTATGCCCAGTCCGCACACTATAAGGGGTATCGCCATAAAGATAAGCGTCGCTCCGTTGGCGGCAAGCATGGCGTTAAGGGTATCGCGGAAAATAAAAATCACAATCAGCATACCGCTGCCGACAAGCGCGGTAGCCAGCCCCGCAAGGAGCGCCTTTTTCTTTTCCGTGCGGATGGAAAACCTAAGCCAGAAAGGCTGTCCCAGTATCGTCATCGCGAAAAGCAAAAATATCAGAAAATACATTTGCGTGGAAGTGGTCTTAAAGGTAAAAGTAAAGGTGTGGAAGCCCAAAGCGATAAGAAAAGTGGACGCCATCATGGAGATGGAATAGCCCAGCACCACGCTCAGCAGGTTTTTGTTTTTTACCGATTCGAAAAAAGCCTTGTAAATCGCTTTTACGCCCCCTTCGGTTTCATTTTCCCTGCCGCTTATCTTTTGGGCCAGGCGGGGAACGTGGCTGAACGTGCTCATTACCATAAACACGCCGAATACCAGGGTGCAGCAGGAGCCTATATACGCAAGGTTAAGATAACTTTGGGGATTGAACCTTCCGTCGGGATAGGCTTGGGTAGGGCGTTGAAAATAGCCCAAAAGCAGGGAAGGCAGCAGCATGCCCATAATATAAAAGACGGATTTATAGCTTTGAATGCTGCTCCTTTCGTAATAATCGTCGCTGATATCAATGCTTAACGCCGTACTGGGCGTGGCGTAAAGAGTATGGCAGCTTTCCAATATTATAATGCTTATCAGCAGATAGACAAATTTGCCTATCACGCTTTGGCTGGCGGGCAGCGACCACACAAATATATTGGAAACCGCAAGAGAAAAAATGCCTAAAATAATAAAGCCGTGCCGCCTGCCCAGAATCCTGCCCTTATTATTATCCGTATAATATCCCAGTACCGGCTCGGTCACGGCTTCCCACAACGTGCCCAGCGCAACGGCTACGCCCACCAGAGTACCTGGGATACCCATAACGACGTTGCCGAAAAAGAGAATAAACGCGGAAAAAGCGCTGGAGATTAAAGAGAAACCCAAATCCCCTATTCCCATGGCAATCTTTTGTCCGGGCTTTACCGTTGTGAATTTTTTACAGCTTGCTTTCGCCATAGAGATATTTTAGCACAAATCACTATGATGTCAAGCAAAACCTATGCGCAGCGATGTTATAAGGAGCTAATAAACCGCGCGGAGAAAAGCGTTATCTTAGCGTATATCCCGACTTTTGTATGCGCATCAGCTGAATATTAAGCTGCTCGATAAATTCCTTATTGTTTTTGGTTTTGATAAGCATATTAATAAGGTTTTCGGCGGCTTCCTGATTTTCGCCGTTGGAGAGCATCTTTCTTATTGACCAGATACCCTGCAATTCGTCGGAGGAAAGCAGCAGCTCTTCTCTTCTGGTGCCCGAGCGGTTGAGATCCAAGGCGGGGAATATGCGTTTTTCGGACAGCTTTCTGTCAAGGTGAATTTCCATATTGCCTGTGCCCTTGAATTCCTCATAAATTACGTCGTCCATACGGCTGCCCGTATCAATAAGAGCGGTGGCGATAATGGTAAGGCTGCCGCCGTTTTCGATATTTCTTGCCGCGCCGAAGAAGCGTTTGGGGTTGTGCAGCGCGCCGGGGTCTATACCGCCGGAAAGCGTCCTGCCCGTAGGGGCTATAACCATATTATACGCGCGCGCAAGCCTTGTCAGGCTGTCCATAAGGATAACCACGTCCTCGCCGTGCTCCACCAGCCGCTTTGCCCTTTCCAGCACAAGCTCGGAAGCCTTGGTATGATGCTCGGGCATTTCGTCAAAGGTGGAATAAATCACTTCGCCGTCTATGGAACGCTGCATATCCGTGACTTCTTCCGGCCTTTCGTCCACCAGCAGTACCATAAGGTGAGATTTGGGATAGTTTCTGCTTATGCTTTTGGCTATCAGCTTGAGCAGCGTGGTTTTGCCCGCTTTGGGCGGAGATACTATCATGGCGCGCTGCCCTTTGCCGATGGGGGCAACCAGGTCAATGCAGCGGATGGCGTAGTCGTTGTGCACGCTGGGTATCTCCAGCCGGTACATCTCGTCGGGGTAAATGGGAGTGAGGTTGTCGAAATTGGGACGGTTGTAAGCGGCGTTGGGTTTTCTGCCGTTGACCTCTTCTATTATCAATACGCCCGCCGGCCTGTTGTCGCTGGATTGACGCACTTTGGCAACCACAAAATCGCCTTTTTTCAATCCGCTCTTGCGAATCTTGAGCGCGGAAATATAGCTGTCGCCCGCGCCGGACTCATAGTTTTTGGCTCTGAGAAAACCGTAGCCGTCCGGCATAATCTCCAGCACGCCGCTGCGGGTCTCCAGTTCCTGCGGGTTTACGGCTTCGTCGCAAGCTACCTTTTCTTCGCGGGTTATCTCCAGCTTAGGCTGATATACGATGTCAGGCTCTTTACTTTTGAACGTGTCCTCCTTAGTCCTGTTCTTAAATATAGCCTTTGGGGGTCTGCCTCTTCTCGGTTTGTCGTCGGGCGGCGGCTTGATGCCTTTGGAGCAGGCCTCGATTATCTCGTTGATAAGGTCGCCCTTCCGCTTGTTGGTCGGGCTTCTCACGCCCATTTCTCTGGCGATATGCCTTAATTCGAAAATACCGATTTCTTCGAATTGTTCTCTGGAAAAGTTGGAATAGTCCATTATGTTATCCTCCGGAAAAAACTTGTCAGTTTCTTTTAATATTTTATTTAAATTTTATATGATTATTAACAATCACTTATTTTCATGTTTACTATGCTGTCTTAAAACAGCGCAAACTCAGAGAAGCCTGAGAGCCTTTATCCCTTTTTTTCAGGCTGACTCTTTCAAAATCTATGCTTACTTCTTTTTCGTTGTATGCTATTTTAAGATATTTTCCATTTAATCCTATATTAGTATCCTCATATTTAGCAAAAGCATTAGTATGATTCACATCTTTTTCTATTATCAGAATTTTCCCCTGTTGCATAAGTCTGAGTCCGGCCTCGCCTACCCAGTCCACCGCATGGCTAAGGTCCTGGTCGGCAAGTCCTTTGTAGATAACCAATTTCTCATTGGAACTCACGGCTATGGAATTTTCAAAAAGCAAACTCTCTTCCAGCGTAAAAAATCTTATGCTCGCTCCGAACAGATTAAACTCAAGCTCGGCTTTGGTTGAGAAATTAAAGCGAAAATCTTCTGAGCGCAATTTTATGGTCAAAATCGCGTTTGCTTGCATTACCTTCCTATAAGTTCATGAATTCTTTCCGCGCTGTTGAGCAGCGGGGAAACGGATTTATTATGATTACAACTTGCTATGATATATGCTATATATTTAGAGCAATCCGCTTCCGTATACCATTTTTTCGCCAGTAATTCGGGTTTACGGTAAGTCAGGTTGGTCCCTATAACGGCGGTAAACAATCCCTGCTCGTAGGCAAGGTCGAATCTTTCAAAGCCTTCGGTGAACAGACTGTAGGTGCACGCCAGTATAATCTTGCGCGCGCCTCTCTCCTTAAGGTCCGAGCACAGCCTCAACATACTGTCGCCGGTAGCGATAATGTCGTCGGCCACAAAAATATCTTTGCCCGCTACGTCCGTGCCCAGATATTCATGAGCCACAATACGGTTGCGCCCGTCGATTACCGTAGCGTAGTCCCTTCTCTTGTAGTACATACCTAAATCGACACCCAGCACCGAAGCGTAATAAATATTGCGCGGCATCGCTCCCTCGTCGGGGGACACTATCATAAAGTTGCCGCCCAGAAAATCTATATCCTTGAATTGATTATAAACAACTTTCAATATTTGATACGTGGGATAGAAGTTGTCAAAACCCATCAACGGCACCGCGTTTTGCACTCTGGGGTCGTGAGCGTCAAAGGTGATTATGTCGGACACTCCCATTGTATACAATTCCTGAAGCGCTTGGGCACAGTCAAGAGATTCCCTGTTGCTGCGCTTGTGCTGCCTGCCCGCGTAAAGCATGGGCATAATCACGGTAATGCGCTCCGGCTTGCCGCCGGCTGCGGAAATCACCCTTTTAAGATTGGCAAAATGGTCGTCCGGGCTGTAAGAGTTTTCCACGCCGTAAAGGCTGTATTTTTTGGAGTAATTGCCTACGTCTACCAGAATATAAAGGTCCTTGCCTCTGACCGTCTCGTTAATTATAGCTTTGCCGTCGCCTGTCGTAAATCTGGGGAAATCTGTGTCTATTATAAAGGTATCTTTCTTAAACTTGTTGCTTTTCTTGACTATATCCTGATTATACCATTCTACCAAATACCTGTCGATACTTACTCCCAATTCTTCCGCGCCTTTGCTGATAATAAGCCCTATGGGCGCAACCGGATCAATAGTATCGTCAAACACAGTATCAAAAAAGGTTGGCATGCTTCCTCCATCAAGTTGCTGTCCTTATTATAACATAGCCTTAAATAAAATACAAACTTTTTATTAATTTGTCAACTAATAATTTGCTTTTCCGCTCAAGACTGGTTGCAATTAATCTGGACTTCTTCCTCGACGACACCCGCAAATTGAGAATTGTAAAGGTCATAATAGAAGCCCTGCTGCTCCATCAGACTTTCGTGATTACCCTGCTCGATTACATTGCCGTTGTTCATAACCAGTATGACCTTAGCGCTCTTTATCGTGCTCAGCCTGTGCGCGATGACAAAGCTGGTCTTGCCTTCCATCATTGCCAGCATGGCGCTCTGGATATATTCCTCGGTGCGGGTATCCACCGAACTGGTCGCCTCGTCAAGGATAATGATTTTGGGGTCTTTGAGTATTGCGCGCGCAATGGTAAGCAACTGCTTTTGCCCCTGGGAAATGTTGGTCGCGTCCTCGTTTAATACGGTGTCGTAGCCGTTTTCCATAGTTTCGATAAACTGATGCGCGTACGCCTTTTTGGCGGCCTCGATTATCTCTTCTCTGGAGGCTCCCTTTCTGCCGTAGGCGATATTATCCGCTACCGTACCGTTGAACAGCCAGGTATCCTGCAGCACCATGCCGTAAAGAGTGCGCAAATCATGACGGGAAAAGTCTTTTATGTTTATGCCGTCAATAGTGATTTCGCCGCTGTTCAACTCATAGAAACGCATAAGCAGGTTGACAAGGGTAGTCTTGCCCGCGCCCGTAGGCCCCACTATGGCTATGGAATCGCCCGCCTTAACCTTGAGGTTGAGATTGGTGATAAGCACTCTGTCCTGACAATATCCGAAATGCACGTTTTTGAATTCCACCTCGCCGCGGATTGTGTTTATATCCACCGGCGTTTCCCTGTCCTCTTCCATTTCTTCCAAATCAAAGACCTGGAACACCCTTTCCGCCGCCGCAAGCGCGGACTGAATGGTGTTGGCAATGTTGCTGACCTGCTCTATGGGCTGGGCGAACTGTCTGGTATACTGGATAAACGCCTGTATATCGCCTATGGTGATAAGCCCTCTTCCCGCTCTGATGCCGCCTATCACGCACACCGCGACATACGCCAAGTTGTTGATAAACTTTATACTGGGCAAAATGATGCTTGCAAGGAACTGCGCTTTTTTGGTAGCCTTGCGCAACTCCTCATTGATCACCTCGTAATCCTCTATGGAGTCCTTTTCTCTGCCGAACAACTCAATGATGTTATGCCCGGCGTACATTTCCTCAATGTGACCGTTAAGTCTGCCTATGTAAAACTGCATGGACGAAAATTCCCGCTGACTCTTTTTAACAATCATACTGGAAGTAAAAAACAACAGCGGTACGCTGATAAGCGAAATAAGCGCGAGTATGACATCCAGGCGCATCATCATTATAAATACGCCGATAACCGTCATTACCGCGGTGATAACCTGAATAATACTCTCCTGCAGGGTGATTGCCACTATCTCGATATCGTTGGTAACCCTGCTCATAATATCGCCTACCGGAGTCTGGTCAAAATAGGCGAGCGCAACCTTATCCAGTTTTGCCTTGACGTCGTTGCGCATGCGCCTTACGGCGTTCTGACTCATGCTTGCGCCGATAAGACCGCTGGCAAACTGGAACAGCGCGTTCAAAAAGTACAGCGCCGCGCAAGTCCAGATAATGCTGCTGATATACGGCAAATCCACCGATTTGAAAAATTGAATGCTTTCAACCAGAGAATCGGTAACCTTTTTGAGTATATCGGGTACCCAAATGGCAAACCACGCGCCTATTGCGGCAAGCAATGCCATCGCTATGAGAGCGACCGCCTGCGGCTTCATATATTTAAGCAGCCGCTTTAGCGTCTGCCCGGCGTTTTCCGCCTTTTGGACCTGCTTGGGTACTTCGGTACAAACGCCCAGCGCGCCCGCTATATCTATGTCTATCGCTTTTCTTTCGCCGGTGTTCTCGCTCATAGCCCAAGCTCCTCCTTACTCATTTGCGATAGCGCTATATCCCGATAGACGTCGCAGTTGCGCACAAGGTAATCGTGCTTGCCTTGTGCTGCAATCCTGCCGTTGTGCAATACCAGAATGTTGTCCGCGTCCATAATGGTGCCGATACGCTGAGCCACTATGATAACCGCGCTGTCTTTGGTGATCGGTTTAAGGGCGGCGCGCAGCTTTTTATCCGTCTTAAAGTCAAGGGCGGAAAAGCTGTCGTCAAAAATAAATATCTCCGGCTTGCGCACTATGGCGCGGGCAATGGAGAGCCTTTGCTTTTGACCGCCGGAAAAATTCCTGCCGCCTTGTTCCACCACGCTGTCCAGGCATCCCTCCTTATTCTTTACAAAGTTTTCGCTTTGCGCTATTCTCAAAGCTTCCCACAACTCCTCGTCTGAGGCATGCCTGTTGCCGTAAAGGAGGTTGCTGCGGATTGTGCCGCTGAACAATACGCTTTTTTGAGGAATAAAACCGATTTTGTTGCGCAAATCCTCTTGCGGCATAGTCTTAATATCCTGTCCGTCCACGTAAATCGTACCCGCGTACGGCTCGTAAAGGCGGGGAATAAGGTTGATTACCGTGCTTTTTCCGCTGCCTGTGCCGCCGATAATCGCGGTAACCTCTCCTTTTCGGGCTCTAAACGTAATATCGGAAAGAATATCTTTTTCCGCGTCCGAAGAGTATTTGAAAAATACGTTTTTAAACTCCACGCACCCCTCTTCCCTTGTCCTGTCTAAAGCGCCCGGGGCGTCCGTAATTGCGATGTCGCTTTCCAATACCTCGTTGATACGCCTTGCGGAGGCTTGCGCGCGGGGCACCATAACCACCACAGACGCCAGCATGACAAGGGCAAGCATAATAAGGGTGGCATACTGAATGACAGCCATCATACTGCCCACGTCGTCCAGCGTGCCGTCGTCTATGCCTTTGGCGGCGGTGTAAATAATACCCAGCATGGTACAGTTCATACACACCGCAATCAGCGGGGCAAGTATCGCCACATATCTGAAAACGGTAATAGCCACTTTGCTTAAATCGCGGTTTTCCTTGCCGAAACGCAGCTTTTCCCTTTCCTGCTGATTAAACGCGCGCACCACTCTTACGCCGGTAAGGTTTTCGCGCATGATTAAGGTGACCTTATCCACTCTCTTTTGTATAACCACAAAGAGGGGCTGCACCTTTTTCATAGCCACCGCGGTGGCGATAAACAATATGGGCAGAGGATAAAGCAATACGGCGGTCATCGCCCTGCTTTTGTCCAAGGAAAGTATGGTGCCGCCTATTATGGTGACGGGCGCGGCAAGCGCCGTCCTTATTATCAACAGGAAAATAACCTGAATCTGATTGATATCGTTGGTGGAACGGGTGTTAAGGCTGGCGGTGGAGAATTTGTCGAACTCCACCAAAGAAAAGCTCTCCACCTTGGAGAATATCTGACTCCTTACCTTAGCGGAAAATCTGGAAACGATAATGGAGCCCAACTGCATCGCGATAATAGTGCACACCGAGGCGAAAAGGGTAAGGAAAAGCATATTGCCGCCCCGCTTGAGGATAAAGCGTATATCCGCCTGCTGGATGGTCACGCCGTCCGGCTTCATAAAGTCCTCGTACGTCTTGCCTTCCTTTCGGGCAAGCTCTTCCTTATCCTGCTTGCCGGTAGGGCTGAGCTTGACTATCTCAATCAATTTGTCAAGAAAAGTCTTTTCGCTCTCCGGCTTGATCTTGTATTGGCTGTTAAACTCGTCGGCGTCGCGTTGGGCAAGCTCTTCCGTTCTGCCCAGTCTGTTCTTTATCCACTTGACGCCGTCCACATATTTATAGGCGTATCCCAAAACCTTGTTGCAGATAATAAGTTCGTAATCGGGCATAACGCTGTAACGCTCGGTCTCTTCGTCGTATTTGTAAATTACCTTGTCCTGCTCGATTGCTCTGCCGTAAGAGTCCACCGCCAGCCTGTTGCCGTACTTATCGACAGGGATAGGCAAAACGTTGCCGTCGGGCGAATGCTTCATCATCACAAAGCAGGCTGATAATATTTTGCGGGTGGTGTCGTTTTGGAATATGTCCCCCTCTTCGTCCGTGCCCGTTTCCTTTTTGATGTCAAGGAAGGTGTCTACGGTAAAAGTGTCCCTGCTTTCGTTGTCCGTAAGAGTGGAGAACTTGATAAGCCTGTTGATGGCAAACTGGATTTTCAGTTGGTCCTCGGGGCTGAATTCCTCGTATTTTTTATCGCCCTGATAAGGGTCAAGCCCGTCCAGAAAGGGGACGAGAATCTCTTCAAAAAGCTGCTTGCTGTCTTTAACCGCTATATCCTGAAACTCAAAATCCACGTTTAGCGTGGGGTCTACGATTTCCAGCCCTTTGCGCAAATCCACGGTGCTGAAGCCGTCCTGCATTTCAAAAACCGGAATATATTCGTCGTCGTATCCTTCGATGGTGCTGTCCATGGAGCCTATGCTGCCCGGCTTTACCATTTCCAGATACTCGTACATGGGCTCGTAATCTATGTAAATGCCGTCGTTGATTATATCCGACATCTTATCCGGCAGATACAACTCCGCAATAGCCTGACTCGCAACCAAAATTATTACAAAAAACAGCATAACAGCCATGGGTTTAAGATTGGAAAAGAGTTTTATCATAGGTCCTCGTGTTTTTTATAATACCTTAATAATGTAACATTAAGCGGTCATAAAGTCAATAGCAACAGACCTGAATTATCCGGTTGCGATGGGTAAAAAAAGGCTATTTTTAAGGTATCTAAACAGGATAAGATTGGGCTGTTTTAATTTTTTACTAATATTGCCAGAAACTTGGCGGGCCTGCCTCCGCATGCCACCATGCCGTGCGGTTTGCCGCTGTCGTAATAGATAGCGTCCCCTGCGTTAAGAATTTCGGTTTTGCCGTCTATCGTTATCTTGATGGACCCTTCCAGCACAAAATCAAATTCCTGCCCTTCGTGTCCCGAGGTGTATATCTCGTCGTCCGAATGCTCCTTTACAAAGGGCACGCTGACCACGTAAGGCTGCATCAGCTTGCCTTTGAATTTGCCTCCCAGCTGTAGATAATCAAAGCCGCTCCTGCGATAAACCCTGAGTCCCGTCCCCGCTCTGTCTACGGAGTAAGAAGAAAGCCGCGCGCCCTCGCCGGTTAGAAGCTCCACGATTTCGATATTTAACTCGTCGGAAACCGAATGCAGAAAACTGAAAGAAAAATCCTTTTCGCCCGCCTCGTACAGCAGGTATTCCTCTACGGAAATACCGCATTTTTCCGCCATTGTTTGCGCGGAGATTTCCAATATCTCTCTTAAATATTGTATTCTTTTGCCTATCGATTTACTATCCATAACGCCCTCCGTAACATAATTATACAATATTAATCAATAAATGTAAATAAAGACTTTTTGGGATAAGAGGCTACAGGCTCTCTTTCAATTCGTTAAGACGGTAATTTTCTTCCACCAGCAAGCCGAATTTCGCGGAATACTTATTTTCGGAAAACTGCAGTCCCAGAATGCCTTTTTCGTTGACCAGGTCTATCCATTCTCTGGTCTTTACGGTAAGAGTATGCTGGGTCTTTAAGGGAAGGGAATATTCGTATGGCTCGCCGAAAAACGTGCCTTTGTAGCCAATGCGCTCTTTGTTGATGTACGCCTTGCCCTCGCCGGCGTATTCGTCCGCTCCGCCGCTGTTAAAATAACATTTGCAGGGGGTCTCCAGATAAAAGTCGGGAGTCTGCAACTCCTCCCTGCAGGCCTTGCGCTGATAGTCGTTCCATAAATCCAGTCTCTCGAACGCCACGCTTCCCTCTTCCGGAATAAGTCTGCCGTACTCCGTATATTGCACGCTATTGCCGCACGCGTCGCATATCAGGTGAGTGGCGGTGGAGCGCATTTGATATTCTACTCCGCATTTTGGGCACTTATATAAGCCTCTGTGGAGACCCAAAGCGGGGTTTTTGCATTTGAATCTTATGTTGTTTTCCTGTTGATAAATATTATCGTTGTACGCAAGGCATTCGGTTACTTTTTTATGTATTTCTTCGCAGGAGAGCTTTCTTACTTCCTCTTGGGTAAGCACCCTGTCCACTACGCTTTTAAGTTTGCCGAACCTGAAAGAGGCGCCGTATTTGGGTCTTGCGCAAAAGGAGCCGCCGGACTTGACCATCACCACTTCGGCGTCCAGCATCTTAATAAGCTTGCTTATGCCCGCGGGTATATAATAAAGCCCTTTGCCGTCCGAACTCACTTTGCCTTCGGGGTAAATGGCTACCGCGCGGTTGTCCGCGGTTACGCTTTTGAGAGCTTTTATCGCCGCCAAATCCAGCGCGAACTGGCTTTTGGGAATACATTTTAATGCGTTAACCACAAATTTAAGCGATTTTTTTGCGTAAAACGCCCTGCCTATCACTATATTGAATCTGAGAGGAAAGAGGGCGTCCATCATCATTATCGCGTCAATCAGGCTGGCGTGGTGGGATATAAATACGTACGCCTTGTTTTTTTCCAGTTTGATTTTTCTTTCCACCTTATGCCCGAAACATATTTTCAGCAGGATTTTGCTGATAAGGGCGACTGTAAAAAACCAAAAAGCGGATGGCGAAGGCCAGCTCCCGTTTGCTTTTTCTTCTTTGTTCATATTAAATTCTCTTTATTTAAGCCTTGCAGCTCTTTTAGCACAAAACGTCCGTCTTTGCGTATCAGTTCGCCGTCGAAATATATTTCGCCGCCGCCGTACCCGGGAGTTTGTATGCACACCAAATCCCAGTGTATCGCGCTTTGGTTGCCGTTGTCCGCCTCTTTGTAGCAGGAGCCGGGGGTAAAGTGAAAGCTGCCGTCTATCTTTTCGTCAAACAATATATCCCCCATAGGCTGTTCTATAAAGGGATTGAGCCCTAAGGCAAATTCCCCCACATATCTTGCGCCCTCGTCAATATCGAAAATCTTGTTGACGGCTTCGGTATCGTTGGCGGTCGCTTTGACTATTTTGCCTTTGCTGAAAGTAAGGCACACGTCTTTGAATTCCCTGCCGTGGAAAATGGAAGGGGTGTTAAAGGTGACTACGCCTTCCACGGAATCCCGCACCGGCGCGGAGTATACCTCCCCGTCCGGGATATTTCTTAGTCCGGAGCATTTTTCCGCGCCTATCCCTTTAATGGAAAAGCGCAAATCCGTACCCTTGCCCTTAATATGCACTTTATCCGTTTTGAGCATCAGCTCGTATAACGGGTCCATTGCCTTATCCATTTTGGCGTAATCCAGATTGCACACCTTAAAATAAAAGTCCTCAAACGCCTGTGTGCTCATTTTGCATTGCGCGCTCATGCCCTCGGTGGGATAGCGCAGCACCACCCATTTGGTCTTGCCCACCCTTAAATCGTGGTGCACGGGCTGGGAATAATACGCCTCGTAAATCTTGCGTTTTTCCGCGGGCACGTCGGACAATTCGTAGCTGTTGTTGCCCCCCCTTACGCCTATATAAGCGTGCATTTCGCTCATGCGGGCGGAGGCGTATCTGGCAAGGTCCTTGGCGTGCTCCTCGGACATATTCTGCAAAAGGACGCGCTGGACTTTATTGTCGGAAATGGAGATAAAAGGCTTGCCTCCCGCGGCGTATACTTCCTCGGTAAGAGCGCACACAAGCGCGGCATCCACGCCCGAGACTTCAATAAGCACTCTTTCGCCTTTGCGCACGCTGCATGAATAATTGACTAAATTTTTTGCTAAGGTTTTGATTCTTTCGTCTGTCATAATTTATCCCTCTATTATTTTCACGTAAAAATTCCTGTCCCGGGGAGGGTCGAATTCCACAAAATAGATATCCTGCCATCTGCCCAGCACAAGCCTGCCCTCCTCTATTATTAACGTTTCGCTCGCTCCGAATACGCCGGACTTGATATGTCCTGTGGAATTGCCTTCGTCGTGCTTATAGTCCGGACTGTCGGGAAACGCCCGGGCAAGACCCAGCATTATATCCTGCGCCACGTATTTGTCGCAATTTTCGTTAATAGTAATCGCACCTGTAGTATGAGGACAAAAAACAACGGCTATACCCTTGCGTATACCGCTTTGCTCTATTGCCGAGGCTACTTGAGAGGTAATGGGATAAAACCCTTCGGTCGGACACTTTAAGCTGTATTTGTACATTAGTTAAACCTCTTTTTTATAATAACCAAATTATAGCAAAAAATAAAGGAATAGTCAAACGACGCTTTTTGAAAACCCTTTCTCCGGGTTAAGGCTGAGCTTTCTTTTTCCCCTTTTTTACGGGATAATTAAGATTGACTTTTTTAGCGGAAATCAGCAAATTATAATATTCCGCGCATATCGCGCGCGTTTCCTCAAGTTCCAAATCCAAATCAAGGCAATACGCGCATTCGGCGGGCTTGGAGCGGGGCACGGGCCCCTTATAGTCGGAAATATAATCAAATGCCCTCTCCAGCAAGGGTTGAATTTCCTCGCTGATTAAATCCCCTTTGACTATCAAGAAAAACGCCGTCCTGGACGCGCAGGGGGCAAGAAAAACTATGCGCTCCCCCCAAAGAGCGTCCTTTTTTACATAGTCGTATAAAAGATGCTGTATGGTCTGCACCACAGCAGTATCCAGCACCTCGTCGTCGTAAGGCTTCTTTAACCTTAAATCAAAAACGGTAATCGCTTCGCAGCCTATCACTTCTTTTTGCGCCACAAACAAACCCGGTTTAAGTTTTAAAAAATCCACATCTTCAATAGGGCTGATTCTCATAAAAATTTTCTCCTGCAATGGTGTGCGCTTATTGTATCCCAAAAGCAAACCGCTGTCAAGCGTAGCGCGGCGCGCCTGCCCTTAAAACCGGCATTGCTTCCTCTTTCGGCATAAAGCAGATGAGAATATCATATTTTATAGTACAAATGAGCATATAAGCCGGATTCGTATAAAATGTGGATAAGATTGTGGATAACTTGTCCGTATTGTGGATAACTATGCCGCTATCGACTGTTGAGTGTCGAATAATGTATCATAATGCTGATACGGGTAACCCAAACCGCTGGAAAAAAGGTGGTCCGATGATATTATTTTTAAAAAGAAGGCATCTTAAGTTTATCGCTTTGTTTTTGCTTCTTACCTCTTTGGGTATTGTAGGTATTGGCGGACTGATGTCCAAAGCTTCCGTTTCTCCCGCCAAAACTGTGGTAGTGCTTGACGCGGGACACGGCGGAATGGATTTGGGAGTGATAGGCGCCCAAAGCGGCATCGCGGAGTCCGCAATCAACCTTATCATTGTAAAAAAACTGGAAAAACTGCTGGCAGAGCATAATATGGAAATCGTGCTTACCCGCAAGGACGAAAACGGGCTGTACGGGAAAAAATCGCCGGGATTTAAGCTGAGAGATATGAAGGAAAGAAAGCGGATAATCGAGCAAGCCCGCCCCGCGCTTATTATAAGCGTGCACTGCAACAGGTTTCCGCGTCAGGACGTAAGGGGCGCGCAGGTGTTTTACGAGCCTGGCAGCGTGAGAAGCATCGCGCTTGCCAAAAGCATACAAACCAACCTCAATATCTTAAACCGCGAATACGTGGGACGCTCTTACGAATCGCACGCGGGCGATTATTATATTCTCAAATGCTCGGTATACCCCGCCGTGATAGTGGAATGCGGCTTTTTGAGCAATCCTCTGGACGACGCGCTGCTTAACAGCAACGCTTATCAGGACAAAATAACTTACGCCGTTTTTTCCGGAATTATCGGATATCTTGCCGAAAACTCAACCGCCGAATAAGTTCAAAGTCTAAAATAACACTTTACATTAAATGGTAATCATTGTATTATAATTGTTAAATAACAAAAAATAACATAGAGGTTTTTGTGCAGGATTTTCTCGTTTTCTTATTGTTTATAGCAGGTTTTGTGCTGATAATTAAGGGAGGAGATTATCTTGTGGATTCCGCTATAAAAATCGCCAAAGCTACCGGCATACCCGAAATTATTATAGGGGCGACCATAGTCAGTCTGGCGACCACACTGCCCGAGTTTATGGTCAGCGTGATTGCCGCGTCCAAAGGCAATATCGCTTTTGCCGTGGGCAACGCGACGGGCAGCATGCTCTGTAATTGCGGTCTTACCTTAGCCCTTGCCCTTGCCGTAAGCGAAATAACCGCAAAAGGCAGGGCCTTGCCTTTTAAGGTGGCAAGCCTGGCTTTTTCCGCGATACTGGCGTATTTTTGCATAGCGTTTGACAATAAACTGGATATCTGGGAAGGGTGCGTGCTGCTTGTGGGTTTTGCGGCTTTTATGGCTTTGAATATCATAGAAGCCAAACATGACGCCGCAGTTACAAAGGAAAACGGAATATGTAAAAAGGAAAAACCCTCGAAAAGCGTAATTCTTTTGTTTTTGCTGGGAGCTGTGGGAATTGGCGTGGGCGCGTGGCTGCTGGTGGACTACGGAACAAAGGTAGCCGGCTTATTGGGAGTGCCCGCGCACCTTATAGCCATTACCATGGTGGCGATAGGCACAGGCCTGCCCGAACTGGTAACGGGGCTGACCTCTCTTAAAAAGCGCAAGGCGAACTTATGCATTGGCAATATTATCGGGGCTAATATCATTAACGGCACCCTGCTGCTGGGACTGGTAAGCCTTATCGGCAACGGCATAAGAATAGAGGCGGAGCTTATTTATTCGCTGCCCGTATTGATTGCGCTTTCGCTGATACTGGCAATACCTTTGCTTTACAAAAAGCGCACGTACAAATGGCAAGGCTACGCTATGTTCGCACTTTACGCGGCTTTTCTTGCTTATAATATAATTACCGTCAGATAAATAATGATATAAGGAGACAGTTATGGAAAAACATTTGATCAGCTATAAAAGTTGGCTTAACGCTCTTAGCGGCAGGGAAAAAGAATACCTTTTGAAAATGGGTAAAGACGACAATATGATAAAGGAAAGATTTTTGCTGCCTTTGGAGTTCGGCACCGCGGGTATGCGCGGAGAAATAGATTTGGGCACAGCCCGTATGAATATCTATACGGTCAGGAGAGCCACGGCTGGGCTTGCGCAGTTTATTCTGGCAAAAGGCAAAGCGGAAAACGGGGTGGTAATAGCCTACGATACCCGCAATATGAGTACGGAGTTTGCGCAGGAAGCGGCGGAAGTTTTGGACAGTTGCGGAGTTAAAGCGTACATCTTTGAGGACGTGCGCCCGGTCGCGCTATGCTCCTTTGCCGTGCGTTATCTGGGTGCCGCCGCGGGCATTATGATTACCGCCAGCCATAACCCCAAAGAGTACAACGGCTTTAAGGTGTACGGGGCGGACGGGGCGCAGCTGGAACCCGAGGACACCAAACAGGTGGTAAGCTACATCAACCTTATAGAGGACTATTTTTCCGTTAAAGCCAATCCCGTGTTTAAGGGCAAAAGCATTACGGGACTGGATAATTACAAAATCACCGACCGTGTGACCGTAATAGGAGCGTCCGTTGACGAGGAGTATTATAAGGCGGTGGGGGCTTTATCCTTATCCAAAGAGGTGCTGAAAGAGCAGGCGGGCGCGCTGAAGATTGTTTATACCCCCATACACGGCACCGGGTACAAGCCGGTTACCGAAATGCTGGCAAGGATCGGCATCCGGCCTATACTGGTAGAGGAGCAATGCAAAAGGGACTCCGATTTTTCCACCGTCACCGTTCCCAATCCCGAATATAAGGAAACTTTGTCTATGGCAATAGAACTTGCGGGGGCGCACGGCGCGGATGTCGTGCTGGGTACCGATCCCGATTGCGACAGACTGGGAGTGGCAATAAAGGACAATAAGGGTGACTTTATCGCGCTTTCGGGTAACCAAATCGGCGTATTGTTGCTGGACTATATATTGGAAAGGCTGCGTGCTGCAGGCGAATTACCCGTAAACGGAGCGGTCATCAAAACCATAGTAACCAGCACGCTGGTAGACAAGATAGCTCAAAACTACAATGTGGCGGTAATAGACGTGCTTACCGGATTTAAGTATATAGGCGAAAAAATAAAGCTGTGGGAAGCGGACAATACGCATAGCTTTGTCTTTGGCTTTGAGGAGAGCCACGGCTATCTCAGAGGCACTCACGTAAGGGATAAGGACGGCGTAATCGCTTCCATGCTGTTCGCGGAAATGGTGGCGTATCTTAAATCAAAGGGGGAGAGCGTATATTCCCGGCTTATTGCTTTGTTTGAAAAATACGGCTGGTATACCGAAAGCAATCTTTCCATTCAATATAAAGGCTTGCAGGCTATGGAGGAGATGCGCTCCATAATGGAAAAGCTGAAGAGTGAAAAGGTATGGGAGTTGGACGGATATAAGGTACTGTATAATATAGATTACTCCAAAGGGGAAAAGACTTACGCGGACGGCAGAACGGAAAAAACAACGCTGCCCCTGACCAACGCCGTATATTACGGTCTGGAGGACAAGAATTTTGTATGCGTGCGCCCTTCGGGCACAGAGCCTAAGCTAAAAGCGTACGTGATGTGCTGCGCAAAGGATAAAGAGCAAAGCCGGCAAAAAGCGGAAACGCTGATGGCGGCGGTCAAAAAACTGCTTTAAAAACCGTTGGGGATAAAAAAGGCTGTCTTGTGCAAAGACAGCCCTTTTTTAATGAATCTTTTATTATTTTTTCCACCTTGGCTTGGAAAGCGCTTCCCCGATTACCATAGCTCTGATTACGCCGCTGTTGCTCTCGGCGGGAGCGCTGTCTGTAAGCAGACTGTACAGGCTGGGAGGCGCGTCCGCTTCCTGCTCGGGAATACTCGCCTTAATAGAGTACAGCGGATTTCCCCGCGTAACCGTTTTCATTTTGGAAGTGGTTATTTTATTGTAGGTATGCTTGACCAAAGCGCTTTTGTATTCCACGCTTTTGGCAACGGTAGGAGCAAACGTCCTTTTTGCGTGAAGAGGAGAGGCAACGTATGAACCTTTAGGCTTAGGCTTACCGGGGGGCTTTGCCTGCGCAGGTTGCAGCCCCGCCTTTTTTCTTATTTCATCTGCAAGGTTGTAATATCCGCCCTCCTTGGGCGCGCCGGAAGGCGCGCCCGGGGAGCGTGTAGTGTGCGTGTTTTTGTTTTTTTCATTTTCTTTAAAGGCAAAATACAGTATAAAACCGACAATGCCTAAAAAGAATATGGGGAACAATATCATTAATTTATGTCCTGTTATGCCTTATCGCCGGGCTTGCCTTTGACAGACTGCTTATCAGGGCTGCTCAGGGAGTTGCGCATAGCGGTGTCCGCCTGAATATTCTGCATATTGTAGTAATCCATAATACCCAGTCTGCCGGTACGGAAAGCCTCCGCCATTGCGCGGGGCACCTCCGCCTCCGCTTCGATAACCTTGGCTCTCATTTCCTGGCTCTTGGCTTTCATTTCCTGCTCTAACGCAACCGCCATAGCGCGCCGCTCTTCCGCTTTGGCCTCCGCAATGGATTTATCCGCTTCCGCCTGGTCTATAAGCAGTTGCGCGCCCACGTTGCGGCCCACGTCGATATCCGCTATGTCAATGGAAAGTATATCGAACGCCGTACCCGCGTCCAATCCCTTGTTAAGCACGGTCTTGCTGATAAGGTCGGGATTTTCCAGCACTTCCTTATGCGTTTCCGAACTGCCCACGGTAGTGACTATGCCCTCGCCTACGCGGGCGATAATGGTTTCCTCTCCCGCGCCGCCGATTAACCTGGAAATGTTTGCCCTCACGGTAACACGGGCATTGCATATCAGCTCTATTCCGTTTTTGGCGATGGCCGCCACTTTGGGGGTCTCTATAACCTTGGGAGATACGCTGACGTTAACCGCTTCCAGCACATTGCGGCCGGCAAGGTCTATGCCCATCGCCGTTTTTGTGGACAATTCGATATTCGCCGCATGAGCGCTGATAAGCGCGCGCACCACTTTGAGCACGTCGCCTTTTGCCATGGCGTGGCTTTCCATTATATCTATATCAATATCCAGTCCCGCCTTTTTGGCCTGAATGTATGCCTCCACAATCATAGAGACTTTAACTTTGCGCCAACGCATACCCACCAGTCTGCTCATGGAAACGGGCGCGCCCGAAACCAAAGCGGTAAACCATAGATTGACGGGTACCACTACGACCACAAGTATTATAAACAATACTAAAAGCGTGACTATAAGCGCAATTGTTCCGGCTGCGCTCATCAAAAACAATGCCGACATTTTATCCCTCCAAAAATTATTTTATTCCGCGCGTCTTACCAATATTTTAACGCCCTCTATCCCGGTTACCCTTACGCCTTCGCCTTTGGCAATGTAAAAACCGTCCGCGACGACGTCATAAAGCTCGCCGCCAATCTGCGCTCTGCCCACCGGTCTTAAATCGGTAGTGGCAACGCCTATGGCGCCCATAAGATTAGTATAATCTTTGGTGCTCTCAGCTATACCCTCGTTAAGTACCGCTCCTTTTTTTATCAGGGGAGAGCGGGAAATCCAGCCCTTTTTCGCGCTGGACAGCATAATCAAAAAGGCCGTGACAATGCAGGCGCAGATAATAAATATCATAAGAAAAGCCTGCGCCAGAGGAGAGCCATGCCCTTGAGAGACGTGTAAATAAACAGAGAGAATGCAAAGTATTATGCCCAGCGTGCCGAACACACCGAAGCCGGGCTGAAAAATCTCGACAATAATAAAAACAAGACCGACAATAAGGCATATCGCCGCGCCTATGCTTATTGTGGAGAATAAAATTCCTATTTCGTTTAAGATGCTCATCTTAAAGACTCCTTATTATACTACATTTTAAGTATACAATTATTCTCCCCCCGTGTCAAGCGCAACAGAAAACCGGAGACCGCATTCCAAATTCTCGTCAAATAATGCGCAATTAAACGCTGTATCGCAAGAACAATATTTGCAAGAAAGGAATACCTTATAGTATAAGCAAAAAAGGAGAAAAGCACCGAATGGATATGCCAATCAATGAAGAAATCAAGGTAGAAGCCTATGAGAGCGAAGATACCGCCTTAGATACCATAAAAGAAGTTATCCAGCAAGCCTTTACCCAGGAGCCCGACGAGCAAGAGGTGACAGAGCCTGCTGCAATCACAGACGCTCCGGAGCCAGCGCCCACGGAGCGGACCGTACATAACAGTCCGGAAGAAAGTATCCCCGAGCTTGTGTCCGAATTTGTCGCCAACCTTAAGCCTCCCCTACATAAGATTAAGAAAACGGCGGACAGCTATTGTTGCGAATGTGCTTATCCTGATATTTCCGGCGTAGCGAAAAATCCTGCCTACGCCAGAATTATTCAGGAAAATTTCTGTTCCCCCGTAAGTGAGTTCACCGCGACGGGTCAATATGTTTTTGACCATATGGTGTCCGCAGCCCAAAACAAAGAGGTAAGCGAAGCTTTCAGAAACATTTCCATAGTGGAGATGAGACATCTGGAAATGCTGGGGGAGCTTATCACGGAGCTGGGAGCCATACCGTATTTTAAAGGGGACTGGAAAAACAAATTTTGGCAAGGCAACTTTGTAAAGTACAATACCAACCTCCGCACCATGATACTATGCGCGATAAGCGATGAGAAAAAGGCGATCAGCCAATATGAAAAAAGCATCAGACTGATAAGGGATTGCAAGATAATCAGCCTGCTGGAGCGAATAATCGCGGATGAAGAAATGCATATAGAAATCTTCAAAGATTTGCTTAAAAAATTGTGACCCGCTATAGATACGAACCGATATTTGCCTGCCCCTTCGCGGGCAGGTTTTTTATTCCGCCTTTTTTCTGCTTATGGGTTTATTGAATATGCCGTAAACCACAAATTTGGTGTAAAGGAATTCGGTGACAAGGTTAATAAGCATTACGGAAAATTCTATCAGGTATTTGTTTTTTTCGGTGGCAAGCACCTTTACGTACCATGTGGACAACGGCGTGAAGAAAAGATAAAAGAAAAAGGCCAGAAACATTGCGAATGCCACGTTGTTGGCGGCTTTGAAAGTGAACTTGCGGTTTAGCGTAAAGTTAAAGAGCACGGACAGGATAAGCGCGATCAGATGCCCCAGCCAAGCCTCCATGTGAAACACCTCGGAAAAGAGGGTAAAGGAGCCAAACTGAATTATCCCCGCTCCCGTGGAAAAGAATAAAAACTTCAAAGCCTGAATTAAGCTCTCTTTTTTGCTCAGTTTTTTATTTTCATTATCCATATAACCATTATATCGCAATCCGACAAATAATGGAAGAGCAAAAAAAAGAGCGGCGGGCGCTGTTTATTTATTTGATAAAAAAATCTTAAACTTACAGATAATTCCTTACAACGATTTCGGTCACACTGCCTCGCTTATCCGCCTGACAATTTATATATTTAGCCTGAATTGTGTTTGTTTATTTATTATAGCATAATAATATAGCTTTTTCTATTAACTTTTCTCAATAATTGGGACAATAAAACTATATGACAAAATAGACTTTGTACCAAAGCCTAATGTCGTATCGGATCTTGCTTATTGCGTTATCAAACAGGTTTTATCCCTTATTACTAATGCCCTTCCGCGGCGTCGGCGATGGCTTTGGTTGCGTGCACCGTGCCTCGGGGGTGTTGAGGAGGCGCATAGATAGAGTAGAGCTTGATGGGGGTATGGCCGACGTTGATAAGATTGTGATATGTTCCCGCGGGTACAAATATTACGTAGCCGCTTCTGACATGAGTCTGAAAATTAAGCTTTTCGGGCGATTGCCCCATTTTTACCAGTCCGTTCCCTGCTTCCAGGCGTAAAAACTGGTCGGTATGCGGATGCATCTCCAGGCCTATTTCACCGCCCGCGGGAATGCTCATCAGCGTCAGCTGCAAATGCTCCCCCGTCCATAACGCCGTTCTGAAATTAGAGTTTTGCATGGCGACTTGCTGAATATTGGTAACATAGGGCTCGGGTCCGTAATCAACGGCATTGCTTATGTATGGATACATTTTTCTTACCTCTCTATATTTTATATTGCATAAATATGAAAACTGCTTATATAAAGTTCACAAGCCGGAATGGTAAAAGAAAAGTTTATCTTGCTTAAAGCTGTCATATTTTGTTTTTTGCATGTATAATATAAGGTAATCGGCTTAAATGATTATCCGAACAATAACAGGAGTAAATTATGGCGGACAAGGAACAGGTAAGGAGATTTATCAGAACGCAATACGCAAAGGCGGCAAGGCGGGAGGTGAAATCGTGTTGCGGAGGCGAATGCGGTTGCAACGGAACGGCTGTGGATATCGCCGCCGTTTCCCAAAAGCTGGGCTACAGCGAACAGGATTTTTTCGGCGCGCCGTACGAATCCAATATGGGCTTAGGGTGCGGGAATCCCGTTGCCATTGCTCAATTAAAAGAAGGTGAGACGGTGCTTGACCTCGGGAGCGGGGGAGGTTTTGATTGTTTTATCGCAAGAAAGCGGGTGGGCGAAGGCGGCTATGTAATAGGCGTGGACATGACTCCGGATATGATAACGCTCGCCCGGAAAAACGCGGAGAAAAGCGGATATAATAACGTGGATTTCAGGCTGGGGGAAATAGAGCATCTGCCCGTTGCCGACAACAGCGTGGACGTGGTCATTTCCAATTGCGTAATCAATCTTTCGCAAGACAAACATCAGGTATTTAAAGAAATTTACAGGGTATTAAAAAAGGGCGGCAGAGTTTCTGTATCCGACGTCGTGGCTACCGCAGAACTTCCGGAAAAATTCAAACAAGACCCTGATCTGATAGCAGGCTGCATGGGCGGCGCGGAGCATATAGACGCGCTAAAGGAAATGCTGGAACAGACGGGCTACAACGATATTAAGATAGCGCTAAAG
Source organism: Christensenellales bacterium (assembly GCA_050945855.1). Taxonomy (GTDB): domain Bacteria; phylum Bacillota; class Clostridia; order Christensenellales; family DTU072; genus CAYSNP01. The sequence continues at coordinate 29,838 of JBMNTS010000012.1, forward strand.
GAAAACAGCGCGGACATTATTGCCTCCTGGGCGCCCGGCACTCAAATCGAAAACTATGTCGCTTCCGCGATTATTGAGGCAAAGAAGTAAGATAAATAAGAGCCGCGCTTTTGCCATTCGCCGCGCAAAAAAGAAGAGCGGATAAGCATCCGCCCTTCGTAAAATCCTGAAAACAAAGATTGCGCCATTTACTTTTTGGCTTTGTTAACCTCTGCCAATACTTCTTCTTCGGTCATGGGGACAAACGGGTCTTGCGCAAATCTTTCCTTGCAAAGCTTGTATACGGTACGGTTGTACGGAATATCCATATTGCAGCTGTCCGCCATTCTGACAAATTCCCCTATTAAGGACTCCAGCTCGCTTTCGCTTGACTTACGCTGTATGATATCCTGCGCCATGCTGCTCAAGACCATTTTCGCCAGGTTTTTCTTGAACATGCCGTTGGTAATGAAATTGGGGAGCTTTGCGCCCGCTATGATTTTCAGCCAGCCGGGCATTGTGTGCGCCTTAAATTCCTTGACGCCCTTTTTCTTGAGTATTTTGACGCCCTCGTACATGGAATTGGTCAGAATCTCCTTAAAAGCGGGAGGATTGGTTATCTCTCTGTAGCCCATTCCCACCAGAGTCGTAAAGGAATTGGTGAGGTTGATGACCATTTTGCAATAAGCGGCGTCAAGTATTCTGTCCGTGACAATCGTCTCAACGCCCTTGTTGAACAATTCGGAAATAGCTTTCATTTCCTCCTGCAGGCTGTTGTCAAGGGTGCCGATTACAAAAGGTCCGTGGTTTTGATATCCCACCACGCCCACTTCGTCCAGCCACGCGTTGAATTCGATAATTCCGTATACCACCTTATCGAAATATTTGGGGAGAATTTTCTGATTCTCGATACCGTTCTGCAAACCAAGAATTACGGGATTTCCCTTTACGTTGTCTTTTATCAGTTGAGATACGCCGTCAAGACTGTAATTTTTTACCACGACGACGATAAGGTCGGGTTTGTCCACGTCCGAAAGCTTATCGATGACTTTGACCTTAACATTCTTCTTGCCTTCGTTCTGCTTATAGTATGTTATGCCTTTTTTTCTGAGAATTTCAGAGACCGACGGCTTGTCGAACAGATATATTTCCTTACTTACTTCACTCAGCCATCCCGAAAGACAGCTTCCTATTGCGCCACCCGCGCCGATAATTATTACTTTCATATTTTTCTCCTTTATTTTAAGCTGTAGCTTTCATCGTAAAAGTCGAAGCATGAATTCATATGCTCCGCGTACCTGAACTGCAAAGGCAGAGGGGATATCTCCAAGTCCCGCAACGCCTTGCCGCTCTTTGTGCCGGACAGCTTAAGGTATTCCTTTTTGGGCTTGGCGTTCTTAAAAAGCAATGTCTTTGCGAACATATTGATATTCATGGTCGCCTTGAAATTGGTTTCGGCTTTTAGTATCTTCCCGTTCAGTTCGGAAAAGAGAAATGTGTTGGTATCGAATTCCTCGGGTTTGCCGGTGACGGGCACTCTCAGGTCAAAATACTCCTTACCGTCCTCCTCATAGCATTTTATTACGCATTCGTCGCCCTCTTTATCAATATCTATCCTTTGGGTTACTTTGGGCAATCCCCAGATGTAATTGCCCCTCAGACAATTTTCTCTTGAGGTTACGGGCATGGAAAACACGTAAAAACCGCTGTTGGTGTTCTTCAGCAAAGGCAGCAATACCGGGCTTTTTTCTTTATCCACCTCCACGGCTATGGTAAACGCGATTTCGTTATAGGGCGGAATGCCCAGAACATGCTTGTACTCATAGCAGGAGATACCCAGCACCGCTCTTTTGCCCGGCATCCTGACCGGCTTGATTTTGGGATGAGGCATCAGCTTCAACGCTTTTTCGTAGCTGCAAAGGTAAATGGCCTGAGCGCAGGTCACATCCGCGTAAAATGTGGGGAAGGAATACTCTTTCTCCATCACATCGCCCAATTGCACCTTTCTTTTCTTCAGCTCAAATCTTTTGAAAAACGGGTCGTTGAACTTGTCTTCGTTTTTTAATAAAGTTCCATCAAATTCATTCAAAACATCCATACCTCAATTCTCCTATTTTTTTATTTTTCAATGATTATCACCCTCTTTTAAGCATAAATCGAGCGTGAATTTCATTGAATATTTATTCAATGTAATTATATGCCTTTATATTAGCTTTGTCAATAGGCGATTTTTTATTAATTACCCGTGTTTTTTTATAATATCCAGAATCCATTCGGTTTGGGGCAAAGGCAGAGAGGGGTTATGCACACAGGACTCCGCGATGCCGTCCAGGCAGCTGAAGAGAAACATTGTAAGCGTTTGGGAATCGGCCTGCCTGATCTCTCCTCTTTTCTGACCCAATATAATTCTTTCCTCATTTATTTTAACTATTCTGTCGAAGGATTCCCTTATCTGCTCTTTAATGCGCTCGGGCGCGTTATCCAGTATTAACGCCCTTCTGATCAGCAGATACCATTTGGGAGCAAGGGGATTAGACTTAAAAAGAGATAATACCATATCTATTGCGCACTCGAAATAATCTATGGGGAGTTTTACCAGATTGCGCGTTCTCTCATTGATGTAATCTATGCCTATCCTGATCAGCTCCGAATAAAGCTCTTCTTTGGATTCAAAATAATGGAACAGCAACCCCGCGCTCATATTGACCTCGCCGGCAATATCGGTAATTTTGGTCTCCGTATATCCCTTACTCGAAAACAACCCTAACGCTTTTATAAGTATCTCGTTTCTTCTTTTTTCTTTCCGCTCCGCCCTGACGCCCATAACCCTCTCCAAGAAAAGTCTTATACATAATACTACCTTTAATTCCCTCCGTTGTCAATGAGTATAATTTACGGTTTTGATTGCGCCTATAGGTTTACAATACATTTATGAAAAGTAAATAAAAGGAATCGGAAAGTAGTATAGATAAACAAAGATTAACGGCGGATGCACGGACGGCGTATCCAACTATTTTGTCAATGTGAAAGACAAGGAGGGCACTATCCTGTATACCCTTTGCGCGCTGGGCTGCGTCTTGGGCAGTCAATACGACGGCGGTTACTCCTATATCAAAACGGAAGCGCAGGTAGCGTGGTACGAACAAAATATAAAGGCGATATCGGCGCTCCGCTACGGGCGCGACAGCGGCGGAGTCGTCAAATCCATGCTCTTTACGCATACGCCCGTGCCGGAGGTCGTTACCGCGTGGAAGAGCGCATGGAATGACGGCGAACCTAACGAAAATTATTTTTACGGCGAACTGCTCAGCGGCAAAAGCACCTTAAACGGTTATCTCGGTCAAGATACCTTGTTTCAAAAGGCGGTCGAACTCCAAAGCACCAAGGCGATGTTTTTCGGGCATTACCATGATAACGGGTTCAGCGTCGAATATGAAGGGATAAGGCTTACCGCAGGGCAAATGACAACCAATAATATGGATTACAGGATCGGGTCGGCACTGAGCGGACTTCTTTACGCATCGTTTGATTTCAGGCGTCTTATTACGTACGGCGACGACCGCGGCGGCACAAAAATCACATTGTCGTCCTCGGGCGGATTTTCGGTTTCGCCCATCTATGCAAGGGAAGTGCTACAAGATTACAACACCCGTTATTCGCCTGATTATGAGGCGGTATATGTGGCGCTCGAGGCAAGAGGAATCGACGCGGTAAGGTAATATGCCTCGCCGGTTATTCAAATAGAGATAAAAGCAAAAATAAAACAGAGAATAAAAAATATGAAAATCCGGGACATAGAAAAAAATTATACGGAGCTTGCATCGGCTAACCGAGATGCCATAAATAAATACAATGAGAAAATGCTGTCTGCATGTTCATTAATCGGTGCAATTCTCATGCTGCTTCCATTATTGGCAGTGCCTTTCAGCAACACCAAGAAAGACTCTGCCCCTTCATATATAATCGCGGCGGTGCTTTATTGCATTGTGTACTTTTTGTTTAAGATTCCTAATACGAAAAAGTTCACTCTCGGCAGACTGTATTTCTGCTTTATTATCATATTTTCACAGGCAATTTATCTCAGTGTCGTCCACACCCCAAATATGCGCGCAACTATTCTGCTGGGAGTCTTTGCCCTGATGCCGCTCTGTTTTATTGACCGGCCTATCCGGAAAAATCTATTTGTTGCTTTTTGGCTTATATTACATACAGGCTTGACATTTTACCTCAAACCGCAATATGCTCTCGATGATTTAATCAATTGCCTGTGTTTTGCTATCCTCGGGTGTTTTCTCGGGGCAATAGTAACACACGGAAGAATAGAGGGCTTCGATACACAAAGATTATTGAAAATTGAAACGGAAACCGATGTGCTGACAGGTTTTTATAACCGACGCAAACTTTTTGAAACGCTGTCAGCTATGGAAACGTCAAACGCAGAAAAGCCCTCCGGAATCATGATGGTAGATATTGATCATTTCAAAGAATATAACGACAAATACAGCCATCCCGCCGGGGATAGATGTTTGAAACAATTAGGAGAAGAAATCACAAAATTCGCAAAGAGTTTCCGAATGGATATCTATCGCTATGGCGGCGAGGAATTCACAATTTTAGCTTATGGATATGGAGAAAAAGAACTGATCACTATTGCAGAAAGTCTTAGGATTGCCATACACGGTTCCGTCATAGACGGACGTCAAATCAGCGTAAGCATCGGTGTTGCATATTGGGGTGCCGAGGATGTCCAAAATTACGAAGATGTGATTGCTCGTGCCGATAGAGCTGTTTACTATGCCAAAAGCAAGGGACGTAATCAAGTGTGCGCGGACTCCGGTGACGTAATGATATAATTGATTTCATGAATAACAGTGTCGACAGGGACATATTCGCAAGGCTGGTTGATAAAATAATCGTCAAGAGCCGCGACAACATAATATTTGTGCTGAAAGACGGCACGGAGGTCAAAGCGATTTTAAGCGATGCGACATAATATAAATAATGATAAAGGCGGGGCAAAAACCTCGCTTTTTTGTCATTTATGGGGTAAGATTGAAAAAATTGATTTCAAAGATTAATTTTGCGACGGGCGAACGGACAACAAAAAGGGGACATAAGTTCAAACCAAGAGGCGAGAAAAATGCAAGTGAAACAGTGAACATAAAGTAGCGGAAACAGGGGAAAGAGGTCAAAAGGGGTGCAGGAAAGCAAAAAAGCCGCTGAAAAGCGGTTTTTTTGCATGAAAAAACGGCAAAACGTTGTTATCCGTTTTGCCGTCCGATGGTGGAAATGGAGAACAAAAAGGGGATAATTTTGAGAAAATATTTTTGCATTTTTGATGGGAAACAAAAAGGAATTATATAAATCTTTGCAAATTAGGTTGATTTTATCCTATAAACTGAGTATAATAATACAGAGGTGATATTTATGACAATTAAAACAAACCAAATAGTATCAATGACAGAAGCTAACCAAAACTTTTCTAAGGTTTCTAAAGTTGTAGAAAAAAACGGCAGCGCAGTAATATTTAAAAACAATAAACCAAAGTTTGTAATTGTAGATATTGCTACGAATCCTATGCTTGATTTGACGGATGATGAAAAGATAGATATTGCAGCAAAAAGAGTTTTAGAAAAATATAAGCCTGCTTTTATTGAACTAGCGAAATGATAAAATTTGATAAAGATAAGGTGTTATTGCTTCATCAGCTTATAACGCAAGAAACAGGTGGCAGCGCAGGTGTAAGGGATTTTGGGCTATTAGATGCTGCGTTAGAAAGTGCCTACCGCACATTTGATGGCAAAGAATTATTTCCGACAAAGGAAGAAAAGGCCGCTCGGATTGGGATAGGCCTTGTCACTAATCATGCTTTTGTGGACGGAAATAAGCGAATAGGGCTCTATATAATGATTACATTTTTAGAGGCTAATGGAATCAAGATTGAAGCGACAAACGATGAAATAATTAAAGTAGGTCTATCATTAGCACAAGGTGAAATGAAATACGAAGATTTATTAAAATGGATTAATGACCATAAAAATTAAGGTATATTAGTTGACATGAAGTATTAAAAGCATTATTATATATATAATAAATATTGTGAGGTTAAAATGGAGAATTTTTCTTGTTAATCATACTATGCACGGACTATCTTGTTCGTGTTTGCAAGAATAATTTTCGTATTTAAAACAATTATTTATCATGCATTTGACCATATATGCCATGAATGCCGCGAGAATTTTCTTGCGGCATTTTTTATGGAGGTTAATATATGGCTTTAATAAATGTTTCAAATTTAACATTTTCATACGAAGGAAGTTATGATAATATTTTTGAAAATGTGAGTTTTCAAATAGATACAAACTGGAAGCTAGGGTTCATCGGAAGAAACGGGCGCGGTAAAACAACTTTTTTAAAGCTGCTCATGGGCGAGCATGAATACAGTGGTGCAATTTCCACAAACACAAATTTTGATTACTTTCCTATCGAGGTTAAAGATCTTACAGCCTTAACTATTAATGTATTAGAATCAATCGCGCCGGATGTACAATTGTGGCAGCTACAAAAAGAGATTTCAAAGTTAGATGTTGCCGATGATGTTTTACACCGCCCATTTAACACGCTTTCAAATGGTGAGCAAACAAAGGTGCTGCTTGCCGGACTATTTTTACGAAAAAATAGTTTTTTATTGATAGATGAACCCACCAGCCATTTGGATGCAGCAGCAAGACAAACGGTGGCAGAATATCTAAAAAGCAAAACGGGTTTTATTTTAGTTTCTCATGACAGGTTTTTCATTGATGAATGCGTTGACCACATTTTATCAATAAACAAAAATGATATAGAAGTCTTGAGCGGAAATTATACTACATGGGCGGAACAAAAAGAACGTCAGGACGCATTTGAGATAGCGCAAAACAAGCGCTTGAAATTGGAGATTGATCGGCTTAAAAAAGCGGCAAGACAATCGGCAGCATGGTCGAATAAAGCAGAAAAAGGCAAGTATGGCATTCAAAGTTCGGGACTTAAAGCCGATAGAGGCTATGTTGGACATAAAGCTGCTAAAATGATGAAGCGGAGCAAAGTTATAGAAAATCGACAAAACGCTTTTATAGAAGAAAAATCCGCATTGTTAAAAAACATAGAGATAGCGGAAGGCTTAAAAATGCAGCCACTGAAATTTTACTCAGATCAATTGCTGGCACTTAATGATATATCCGTTTCATATGGCGACAAAGAAATTTTAAGCGGCTTTAATTTAGAGGTTACTCAAGGCGAGCGCGTGGCTTTGTTGGGTAAAAACGGAAGCGGCAAAAGCACCATATTAAAATTACTATTAGGCAAAAATATACCGCACACAGGAACAGTGAAAATAGGCAGTAGACTTATAATCTCCTATGTTCCGCAGGATATATGTTTTTTAAATGGAACTGTAAGAGAATATGCAAAAAAACGCGGTATCGACCAAACCTTGTTTATGAGCATTCTCCACAAATTAGATTTTTCGCGGATGCAGTTTGAAAAGGATATAAGCGACTTTAGTTCAGGACAAAAGAAAAAAATTTTGATAGCAGGCAGCCTTTGTGAACGCGCCCATATTTATATTTGGGATGAACCTCTCAACTATATAGACATCTTATCGCGTGTTCAAATAGAAAATTTAATTTTAGAGTATGATTTGACTATGGTTTTTGTAGAGCACGATATAGCATTTTGCGACAATATAGCAACTAAAACAATACAGATGTAAGTTGATTAAAAACGTTAATAGAGAATCAGCAGAATTAATGTGCTTGCTAAATAGTTCGTTTAAAGGAAGATAGCCCTGCAAACATAATTTTGTGAGCAGGGCTATTGTTTGTCGGAAAAAACAAAAAACGTGTAAAATACTCAAAACACTTTGACAATAGACCTAAAAAGTATTGGCAGGAAAGTACGAGCTAAGAT
>JBMNTS010000013.1:0-34959 GCA_050945855.1 Christensenellales bacterium
GGCTCCGCGCCGAAAATGCCGTTCTTTATATTGAACTCCTCTATTTTGTAATCGGATTTCGCTATTTCTTCCGCAAGATAGGTAGCGTAGGAGGGAGTGCAGCATATAATATCCGCTTCAAAATCGTGCAACAGTTGTATCTGCCTTGCGGTGTTGCCGCTGGATACCGGGACTACCGTCGCGCCTAACAGCTCTCCGCCGTAGTGCATACCCAGACCGCCGGTAAAGAGTCCGTACCCGTAAGCTATATGTATTATGCTCTTTTCGGTGGCGCCGCAGGAAACCAACGCGCGCGCACACACCTCGCTCCACATATCTATATCCGCTTTGGTGTATCCTACCACGGTGAGTTTGCCCGTAGTGCCGCTGGAAGCGTGCAGACGGATGATATTCTTTTTATTGGTAGCAAACATCCCGAAGGGATAATTTGAGCGCAAATCATGCTTGGTGGTAAAAGGGAGTTTATGTATATCGTCTATGCTTTTGATATCCTCGGGACGAAGCCCCGCCTCTTCCATCTTTACCCTGTAGCTGGCTACATTATTGTAAACCCTTTTTACTACTTCTCTGAGCCTTTCGCTTTGAAGCTCTTTCTTCTCGGCTAAGGGCATACATTCCATCTTTTCGTTATAGTATCTCATCGCGCCGTTGACTGCAAACACATCTTATTATTTGATTTTATGCAGCTTTCTCCTTTTTTTGTTATGATTTTTTTTAGTTTACATTATAGCCTGCCTCGAACGCAAGCTTATTTACTTCGATAAACGCGGGTTTAACGCTGTTTTCTATTGCCCGCAACAGAATAGCCTTATCCAAACCGAGATATTTGCCCATCGCTCCTATCATAACGGTATTGATTGCCTTGTCCGTGCCCGCGCTTAAAGCCAGCGCGTAAGCGTCCAGCGCAAGCACCTTTTTACCTTCGCTTTGCATATTTTCTATTATGCCTTCGGGATATTCCATAGCGCCCGTAATCACCGGCATAGGCCAGATGCGCTGGGTGTTGACAATAATTATGCCGTCCTCTTTGACAAAATGCCGCCACCTGTACCCTTCCAGCAATTCAAACGCCAGCACTATGTCCGCTTCGCCTTCCGCGATAATGGGGCTTGCTACCTCGTCCGCTATCCTTACGTGCGTAACAACGCTGCCCCCTCTCTGGCTCATGCCATGGACTTCGCTTAGCTTGCAATCTTTATTTGAGAGCGCGGCGGCGCTGCCCAGTATGCGGCTTGCCAGCACCGTGCCCTGACCGCCCACGCCGACTATTAATATATTAATATTCATTGGAATCCTCCGCTGCTATGGCGCCGAATTTGCACAACTGCGCGCATACGCCGCAACCCGTGCAAAGCGCCCGATTTATTTTAACCGTGGTTTTGTGATTTTCTATGGCGGGACAGCCAATCCTGAGACAGGCTTTGCAATATCTGCAGTTTTCCGCGATTATTTTATATGGGCGCAGCTTCTGCCTGCGGATAAGCACGCACGACTTTTGCGCAATAATAACGGATACTTCCTCCTTTTCCAGCTCTTCCTTTAAGGTTTTCTCCAGTGAGAGTATATCGTAAGCGTCCACAACGCGGATGTTTTTTACCCCTATCGCCTCACATAGCTTAACAAGGTCAAGTTTGTGGGTAGCCTCCCCTTTAAGGGTTACGCCCGTGCCGGGATGCTGCTGGTGACCGGTCATACCCGTAATGGAATTATCCATTATGATAACGGTAGAGGCGCCCTTGTTGTAGACGGAATTGATTAAACCGGTTATGCCGCTGTGCACAAAAGTGCTGTCCCCGATTACCGCGACCGTCTTTTTGCTTACGCCCTGCTTTGCCTTGTCAAAACCGTGCGCCATACCTATGCTTGCGCCCATGCACACGCAGGTATCCAGCGCGCTGAGAGGCGCGAGCGCGCCCAAAGTGTAGCACCCTATGTCGCCCGTAACCGTCAGCTTTAGCTTATTTAGCACGTAAAATACCCCTCTGTGCGAACAGCCCGGGCACATAACCGGGGGACGCATGGGAAGAGAAGTATCCGCTTTCGCGCGGGGAATATCAAGCAGCTTTTCCTTTATTACGGCGGCGGTGATTTCGCCTTGCACGCCGAAAATCTCTTTTCCGTGACACGCTATGCCTTTTGCCTTAAGCGAATTCTCGATAAATGGCTCCAGTTCTTCTATTACCAATACCTCACTTACTCGGGAAGCAAATTCCGCAATGCGCCCGTACGGCAGAGGGTGCACCATGCCCAGCTTAAAAATACTTGCCGAAGGCAACACCTCTTTTACGTAATTGTATACCGCTCCGGAGCAGATTACGCCAAGCTTGCTGTCGTTATACTCAATCTTGTTTATCGTCAAATCGTTGCAATCGCGCAAAAGGGCGCTCATGCGCTTTTCCACTTCTATATGGCGCAATTTTGCCTGCGCGGGCATCATAGCGTATTTCGCGATGTCTTTTTTGTACTCCTTGTCAGCCTTCTCCCTACGCTCTTGCAGCGTAACCTCGCTTTGAGAGTGGGCTACCCTTGTGGTTAATCTGACAATTATCGGAGTATCGTATTTTTCGCTTAAATCAAAAGCCAGTACGGTAAAATCCTTGCACTCCTGCGCATTGCAGGGCTCCAATACGGGCACATGCGCGCTCAGGCCGTAGTACCTGCTGTCCTGCTCGTTTTGTGAAGAGTGCATACCGGGGTCGTCCGCCACCGCCAGCACAAGACCGCCGTTGACTCCTGTATAACTCGCGGTAAAAAGAGGGTCCGCCGCAACGTTGAGTCCCACATGCTTCATTGAGCATAAAGCCCTGACGCCCGCGATACTCGCGCCCGCGGCTACTTCCAGAGCCACCTTTTCGTTGGGCGACCATTCCGAATATATTTCTTTATATTGCGCTATGCTTTCGGTTATCTCCGTACTCGGCGTGCCGGGATACGCGCTGGCGACCTTGACTCCCGCCTCGTAAGCGCCGCGGGCAAGGGCAAAATTAGCAAGCATTAATTCTTTTTGTGTCATCTTAGCATCCTTTGTTAAATAATATTTCGTAAATCGTGCACTCTTTTGCTCTTTCCCTCAAATCTTTTGAGCGTAAGCGGCTCCACCAGCTTAACCTGAGCTTCTATCTGCAATACCGTCTTTAGCTTATGTTTGATTTTCTCCTCAAGCTTTTTGAGGTTTTTGTAATCGGTCAGCAATTCGCCGTCGCCTACCTCCACTCTTACTTCCAGTTTGTCAAGATGGTTTTCCCTGGTAACGTATATCTCGTATTGACCCCCCACCTCGGGGATTTCCATCAATACGCCCTCTATCTGAGAGGGGAAAACGTTTACGCCTCTTATTATAAGCATATCGTCCGTGCGTCCCCTTAATTTGCTCATGCGCACGGTAGTTCTGCCGCAGGCGCAGGGGGAATAATTAAGAGAAGTCAAATCCTTGGTGCGGTATCTGATAATGGGCATACCCTCTTTGGTAAGTGTGGTCAGCACCAGTTCCCCCAATTCTCCCTCAGGTACATATTCCAGCGTGTCGGGATTGATAAGCTCGGGATAAAAATGGTCTTCGCTGATGTGCATACCGCATTTTTCCGTACATTCTCCGGATACGCCGGGACCGATTATTTCCGAAAGCCCGTAGTTGTCGGTGGGGAAAACGTTAAGTTTTTCCTTAAGCTCGGTAAACATCGCCTCGCTGGACGCCTCGGAGCCGAAAAAGCCTAAACGCAGCTTGAATTCTTCTCTTTTGTAGCCTAATTTTGTCATCATTTCGCCCAGATACAGCGCGTAACTGGGAGTAGCCACCAAAGCGGTGACCTGCAAATCCTTAAGCAGCTTTAACTGTCTTTCGGTGTTGCCGCTGGAAGCGGGAATAACCAGCATCCCCAGCTTTTCGCAGCCCTGATGCAGTCCCAGAGCTCCGGTAAACAAGCCGTATCCGAAAGAAATCTGCACTATATCCTTGGAAGTCGCCCCTGCCGCCGCCAAAAACCTGGCGCAGCAATCCGACCACATATCCAAATCCTTTTTGGTATAGGTTACCACCGTGGGGTTGCCGCTGGTGCCGCTGGAGGCGTGCACCCTTACCAAATCGCTTAAGGGCACGGCGCATAATCCGTATGGATAGTTGTCTCTTAGGTCTGATTTTACCGTAAACGGTATCCTTTTGACGTCGTCCAGACTCTTGAGGCTGTCAGGGTCAAAACCCGCGTCGTCATACAGCTTTTTATAAAAAGGTACGTTGTCATAGGCATAACGCACTATGTGTTTAAACCTTTGCAGCTGCAGCGCGCGCATTTCTTCCCTGTTCATTGTTTCATACTTGACGTCGTAAATCACTTTTCTTCTCCTAGTCTCTCTTTTTGTAATAGTTTATCAGACAACCTTGTCTTAATATTTCTTTTTCGTTTTCATTGAGCGGGTCGATTTTAAGCTCAATAGTAAACACCGTATCCCCGCGCACCACGCTTGCCTTGCCCACAAGGGTGTCAAGCATGGAGGGTGCGTCCTTTACTATAACGATATCGCCTTTTTGCAGCTTCTCTTCTCCCTCGTAAATAAAGGGGAGCATACCCCAGTTAATAAGGTTGGAACGGTATCTTTTGGTGGCGTATTCCCTAGCTATATTCGCCTGACCGCCCAGCACTCTCTGGCTGCTCGCGGCCTGCTCCCTTGCGGAACCGTCTCCCGGCTTTACCGCGTAAATCACGCTGCCTATGCCATAACTCCCTGCAAATCCTCCGGCAAGCCGTATCGCATTTTCGATTTCCGGGTCGGTCTGCCCTTCTCTCCTTTTTTGCTCTTTTTGCTGCGCCGCCTTTGCCCTTGCCACATAATCCGGGCTTTTGCGGCTGAGCGCGAATTCCGCAAGTTTTAAGGGGTTGGAGCGGTAACTGCTCGTTTCGCCCGAAGGTATAAGCTCGTCCGTGGTGGTAACGGGGTCGTAAAGCGCGGCGGCTACCTCCATAACCAGATTATCGGGCAGCGCGGGAAGCTTGGGCCAATCTTTGATGTTGGGTCCGAATACCAACTCCTGCTCGGAAACGGGCGCGCCATAGCCGTTGTAAACCCTGCCCCTGTATACCGAATCGTCAAAAGAATAAGGCGGAATTTTGCTGTCGTAATCAATTTCGGTGGCGGCGGTCAATTCGCCGGTGAGAGCGGTGGCGGCAATGCTTCTGGCGTCCATCAGGGCTACATAAGCTATTTGCGCCTCTCCCGGCTTCGCGCCTTCTCTGGCTTCAAAATTGCGGGTGGTATGTCTTATGGAAAGACCGTTGTTTTGAGGTATATCCCCCGCTCCGAAACAAGGTCCGCAAAAAGCGGTTTTCAGCGTGGCGCCCGCCTGTAAAAGTTTTGCGATGGTGCCGTTTTTGATAAGTTCCAGGTTAATGCTCTGACTGCCCGGATACACGCTCAAATTAAGGCCGCATGCCACCTTTTTGCCGTGGAGGATATTCGCGGCTTCCGCGATATTTTCATAAATGCCCCCGGCGCAGCCCGCAATTATCGCCTGGTCTATTATAACCTTGCCATTTCTAACCTTGTCCGCAAGGTTGAACTTTATATCCGGATTGCCGAAAAGCCTTTTGCCTTCGTCCCGGCAAAGGGCAAGGATGTCTTGGGCGTTTTGCTTGAATTCGGATATGGTATAGACGTTGCTGGGATGAAAGGGAAGAGCAATAGACGGCTCCACCTTAGATAAATCCAATTCGATAGCCCCGTCATACCGGGCAATTTTTTCGGGCGCAAGGTGGGCGTAGTCCTCCGCCCTGTTATGTAAAGCAAGGTAATCCTTAACCGCGTCATCCGTTGTCCAAACGGAAGAAAGACAGGTCGTTTCCGTGGTCATTACGTCTATGCCGTTGCGAAAATCCACGGATATAGCGCCCACGCCCTCGCCGATAAATTCCATAACCTTGTTTTTAACAAAGCCTTGCTTAAAGACCGCTTTTATAATGGTCAGCGCCACGTCCTGAGGGCCTACTCCCTTTTTGGGCGCGCCGGTAAGTTTTACCGCGATTATTTCGGGATAATTGATATCGTAAGTTTTTTCCAGCAGCTGTTTTGCTATTTCCCCGCCGCCTTCGCCTATTGCCATTGTGCCGAGCGCGCCGTATCTGGTATGCGAATCGCTGCCTAAAATCATTTTTCCGCAGCCCGCAGCCATTTCCCGCATATATGAATGTATGACCGCCTGATGGGCGGGCACATATATGCCGCCGTATTTTATTGCCGCGGAAAGCCCGAAAGCGTGGTCGTCGCTGTTTATGGTGCCGCCCACGGCGCATAAGCTGTTGTGGCAGTTGGTAAGCACATAAGGGACGGGAAAACTCTTAAGTCCGCTTGCCCTGGCTGTTTGAATTATGCCCACGTAAGTAATATCGTGAGAGGCAAGCATATCAAACTTAATATTAAGCCGCCCTTTCTTATCGATTTTTTCTTTATTATGCGCGCTTAATATGCGGTAGGCAATAGTGCCTTTCCACGCGTCCTCCGCTTCTTTTGGGGCTATAGGCAGCCTGTCGGCATCCTTGTACAACTCCCCTTGATAATAATATACCGGCGTGTCTATCAGTTTAAGCATCGGCGGCTCCTTTTATCGTTCCTTTCTCTTGAGCAAATGTCAAGCGGAGGGCGGTATCGCTTTTCCGCTCCGCCATTAATTGTTCTGTTTCAGCCTGCTTTTTGGTCTCTTCCGATGCTTTGGGTCCGTCTGCCGACTGAAAAAACAAAGGGGCAAACGGTATTGACAAAGGGAGAGCTTTTGCATTTTGATTAATTATACCCTCTTTTTATATTCATTGCAAGTAAATTGGCTTTACGGCGGGCATGCTGATAAGCTCCTGTAACATTTTTTTCGGCGTATTCATAAAGTGTAGTATAAGTTTATACTTATAATTTTTTCGGAGGTTTTTAATATGAACGGTTTTTGTGGTAATTCCTGCAAAGATGGATGCTTTGACAACAATAAAGGATGCTGTTGCGGTTGCGGCGGCTGCTCCTGTATATTGTGGATACTTATCCTTCTTTGCTGCTGCGGCTGCGGCGGAGGATGCGGATGCGACTCCCACTGCGGCGGCTGTGGTAATTGCAGCTGCATAATACCTATAATCATCTTACTTTGCTGCTGTGGCTGCTGTTGCTGATTGTACTTAATTTGAAAAAGGCCGCCCGTTTCAGGCTTATGCCGCCCGATAGGGCGGCTTTTTTCTATTGCGACAACTGATTTTCAGAATTTTCGGAACAACATTTTTTTTAAAACACATTGATTAAATTACTTTATTATGTTATACTCTGGTAAATCAAAGGAGGATTTCATGAAACGAATTACTTTTATTATTGTATTTGTTTTACTTATAGCAGCTCTTGCGGCCTGCAACCAGCCTGATGGGCCAAGTCATCTCGTCAAAGTGCCCAAACTAAGCGAACAGATTGGCTACGACTTTTCCGTAAACGGGATAGTGCTCTCGAGCGATGTCACCGCCGGAGAATACATTGTGGAAGAAGGCGAAACGCTGGAATTTCTTATTTCGGCGCATAGGGGCTACACCCTGGCCGACATCCAGGTAAAAGACAACGGTATCGCGGTTGTCCTTGCGGACGCGTCGGACGCGGACGGCGAAAAGCGTTCTTTTAAAATCGAAAACATCAACAAAGTGCATACCATAACCGTAACCGGCGTAAAGCTGGCGCGCTTCAATGTGAAATTTAATAAAGCCAAATATCCCGCATTCGAGGGCGACACCGCAGGAGTTGTATACGAGGACTACGACGACAGCTATATAGTTATCAAGTACGGCGACGAGGAATACTACAGCATAGACGACGCCATAGCGGCAATCAACGATATGGACTTGACCCTGGAATACGGCGAAACATTTACGCTTTGGATAGGCGAAATATATAAAAATTGCTTTGATTCCGCCGACTTGAGGGGCTGCCTGTATTCCACGACACCCGATTTTTCCGGCATTATAGGGGTATACAATGACGACGATCAATATGAATATGTGCTTGATACCGAAAAGGCGTCGAGAATCTACCCCGCTATGGAAAACGGCGTCGACATAGAGGAAAACAACTTATATAAATTCGAAATTACCGTCGAAGGCGACCTTAACCTGTACTTCGATACGGTAGTATTGAACAGAAATCCGGTGTATTACGATGTCAAAATAGAATCAAACGAGGTCTACGGTATTGAGGTAGTGCCTGCTAATTACTACTTGGTTTTATCCACGGAATGGTCGTTCAGAATAATCGAAAAAATCACGGACGGCTCGGTGGATTACTCTCAAATGAGAGTATATGTCAATGGCGAAGATGTGACGAACTCCGCGGAAGAAGAAGAATGGTTTACTTTTGTGAGCAAGCCTCCATCCGCTTTTAACGAGGGCGGGCATACCAATTACGGCGAATTCGTGATTACCGTAAGCGGCGTTGATTTGAGCGATCTCGAAGACGACCTTGTCAAAATAAAGATCGAACCCAACGAAAGGGTGAACAATACGACATTTATGTGGGACGGTGACGGTGGAGAGAGCCCGGCGGAGATGAAAACGCCGTTCTATATTGAAAACGGTTACTATTATTTCTTCAGAGACGACAATCCGTATATTTATTTTAATGTCTCCAAAATATATGACACCACCAATATGAGGGTAAAAGCAAACGGAGAAGATGTAACAGTAACTCCCATGCCGGTTGACGATTATGGCGTCGATAATAATAAATACAAAATCGAGCTTGACGATTATATCGCCAACACCAACACCGACCAAATCACAATCGAAATCGAGTATATCGAATACAAAAGAATCACCTATACAATCAAGAACGATTTAAGCAACGAAGTGGATTTGTTCCTGTATATCGGCAACGAGGATCCGCAGCTTATCACCGGCGAGGTAGTCTTAGACGACCTTATACACGATGACACCTTTATGCTGAGAATAGACAGCAAAACCGGGGCCCATATCCTGGACGTCTATGATATCAGCGGACTGGATGAACAAAACCTATGGGGCACAGGAACCGGCTCTATTGCCGGCTCTAGTAACATCAGCAGCCTGGACTTTTCTGTAAGGGTAAACGCTTTCATAGACGCCGACGGCAGAACAATCAACGTTGTCAAAAACTAAACCGATATAGCTTATCATAGTCTAAAAAGCCGCCTTTTGGGGCGGCTTTTTAGTTTGCAACATTATATCCTCTTACCTAAATGCTGACGCTTCGCTTATGATAAATGATGTCATTCGCTATCGCGCATTTATGATGCGTTTTCTTGCGAAAACATATTAGAAAAAATAGCGAAAATGTGCCCATTTTCGCTATTTTTCTGGTACTCCCTCGGGGACTCGAACCCCGGACCCAATGATTAAGAGTCATTTGCTCTACCAACTGAGCTAAGGAAGCACGTAACGCCGCCGTTTCGGGCGGCTTTATCCAACTGATTTGGAGCGGGAAACGAGATTCGAACTCGCGACATTCGCCTTGGCAAGGCGACGCTCTACCACTGAGCCATTCCCGCATTGGTGCGACAGAAGAGACTTGAACTCCCACATCAAAAGATACCAGATCCTAAGTCTGGCGCGTCTGCCAATTCCGCCACTGTCGCATGTATTAAATACAGCGCAACGCTTACGGCTTGTTTGAGAGCGCATACTCCCTTCAGTTATGGTGCGACAGAAGAGACTCGAACTCCCACGTCTGTAAGGACACTAGAACCTGAATCTAGCGCGTCTGCCAATTCCGCCACTGTCGCACGCTGTTATTTGTTTTTTTGGTGACCTGTCGGAGATTCGAACTCCGGACACCTTGATTAAAAGTCAAGTGCTCTACCGCCTGAGCTAACAGGTCTGGCTGGGGTGGGAGGATTTGAACCTTCGCGTGCGGGAGTCAAAGTCCCGTGCCTTACCACTTGGCTACACCCCATTACATTAGAAGGGCAAGCGGTAATTTTGGGGTGAGTAGTGGGAGTCGAACCCACGGCCTCCAGAGCCACAATCTGGCGCTCTAACCAACTGAGCTATACCCACCATATTGGCGAGCCTGAAGGGATTCGAACCCCTGACCCACGGCTTAGAAGGCCGTTGCTCTGTCCAGCTGAGCTACAGGCTCATACCGCCGATATACCTTTATTAAATGTGGAGCGGGTGATGGGAATCGGACCCACGCAACCAGCTTGGAAGGCTGGTGTTCTACCATTGAACTACACCCGCACACAATATTGTTCACGATATGCGCTTTGCCCATAAAGCGGTATTCCGTTAACAAAACGCTAGATTAGTATAGCCAACGCAAGCGGCTTTGTCAACTAAATTTACCTCTTTTGACACAAAATTTCAACTAGTTTTTCCAAAGCGCGGGCTCTGTGGCTCACCTTGTTTTTTTCCTCTGCCGATGCCTCTCCGAATGTCTTTTTTAACTCCGTACTGTAAAAGAGCGGGTCATAGCCGAATCCGTTTTTCCCCACGGGAGAAGATAATATTCTGCCTTCGCATTCTCCCCTTGCGTTATATAACTTGTCCTTGCCCTCATAGAGAACAATCTCGCTTACAAAGCGCGCCCGCCTGTCCGCCTTATCCTGCAGGTTGGAAAGAAGCAGCCTGTTGTTTTTTTCGTCGTCGCAAGGCTCGCCCGCGTAACGGGCGGAGTATACGCCGGGCATGCCGCCCAAGGCATACACTTCCAGCCCGCTGTCGTCCGCTATAACAGGGCAGGTGGTAATTTCATAAATTGTCTTAGCCTTTATTATGGCGTTTTCCAGAAAAGTCAAACCGCTCTCTTCTATCTCGACATCGACTTTCGCCTCCCAAAGGGAAACAATCTCCTCCGCCCGATGAGCCAAAAGCGTCTTGATTTCTGTTACCTTTGACTTATTGTTACTTGCTATTATCAGCCTTTTGTATTTTTGCAATTACTTTTTCCTTACGTTTGGGTTTGCCGAAAAAGCCCGCTATAAATCTGCCGATACCTCTGAAGCTGTGACCGTTGAACATCAACAGCAAGCCCTCGGTGGACTTTTTGGACAAGCGGCCGCCTGTCATCGCGTATATGTTCCTTAAAGGAAGGTCCAGCATCATATTGGCGACAAGCGCTTTTTGCACTTCCTCCGCGCCTTTGCCTAAGGCAAACCTTGAGGCAAACTTAACCATGCCCGTAAGCAGTCTGCCCGCCAGAGAAACGTCCGTTTCGCCCAAAGTGCTGTTCAGATCCAACTCGCCCTTTTTCTTTTTGTAGTTAGGCGCCAGCTTCCTGCCCAGCACCGCATAGTATTCCCCGTCGGGGATAGCGGTGACGCCTTTAAGATTGTAATAGCTGGGAGCTTTATCCCGCAAGTCTTCTATCTCGACGTTCGCGCACTCGTATTTTACCTTGCTCTTCATTTTGATGTCCGCGCTGGAAGCGCCTACCAAAATTTCAAATTCTCCCGGCTCCACCTCAAAGGAGCGGGTCTTTGTGTTATAGAAACTAAAGGCGTCTTTGGAAAGCTCAATCGTAATCTCTTTTTTCTCGCCCGGCTCAAGTTCCGCTTTGACAAATTCCTTTAATTCCTTGGAAGGCACAAAATGTGTGGATTTGATGTCCCTGACGTAAATCTGGGCTATCTCCGCGCCTTTTCTGTTTCCGGTGTTTTCAAGGGTAAAGGATACCTTCAACTTATCCTTATCGCCTATTACCGCCTTATCCAATTTCAAATCCGAATACTTGAAGGAAGTATAGGACAAGCCGTAGCCGAAGGGGTAGCGCACCGGCACCTTGGCTGTGTCAAAGTAGCGGTATCCCACAAAGATGCTTTCTCTGTATTCCACTGTTTGGGGTCCCATACCGAAGTATTTGTAAGACAAAATATCGTCTAACGACATCGGATACGTTTCGCTCAATTTGCCGCAGGGGTTTTCACGCCCGAAAATAATATCCGCCACAGCTTCGCCGTACGCTTCCCCGGTAAGATTCATATTAAGTATCGCTCTGATAGATTTATTGTCCGCCCACGGCATCTCAATCGCGCTGCCCACGGAAAGGACTATAACGATATTTTTATTGACGGCGCACAGTCTTGTGATAAGTTCGGTCTGACCTTTGGGCAGGTTAAGGTGTGTCCTGTCGTATCCTTCCGCCTCGTATTCGGGGGTAAGACCTACCGCAAGCACAACTTTCTCCTTGCTCTTAGCAAGCGCTTCCGCCTCCTCGAAAAGGGGTAAATCGTATCCGCTGCCTTTTAGGCCGTAGCCTTTGGCATAGCTGAATTTGCAATTCTGCTCTTTGAGGTAATCGGTCAAGGAAACCAGATTGTTGACGTTTATCTGGCTGGAGCCCGCGCCCTGGTACCTGGGGGTCTCCGCAAGCGCGCCTATAAGGGCAAAATCCTCGTCCGCGGAAAAAGGCAGTATCCCCTCGTTTTTCAACAGCACCGCGCCCGATGCGGCAATTTTTCTTGCAAGAGCGTGAGAGTAGCCGAAATCGGCTTTGTAGCCGGAGAGCGTCTCCGCCTTTTTGGCGCATTTAAAGACGTATTCCAGTATCCTTTCCACCGCGCCGTTCAGATCCGCCTCGGACAGCTTGCCCTCTTCCACAGCTTTTACAATCTCTTTGTCTCTGATGCCGCCTGAGGAAGGCATCTCTAAGTCCAAACCCGCGGCAACGCCTTTTACTCTGTCGCTGACCGCGCCCCAATCGGAAATGACTATGCCTTTATATCCCCATTCCTCCCTTAGAATGTCCCAGAGGATGTGCTTGTTTTCGCAGGCGAATTCGCCGTTAATCTTATTGTAGGACGCCATTATGGTATAAGGACGGCTGCGTTTGACCGCCTTTTCAAAAGCGGCAAGATAAATTTCGCGCAGGGCGCGTTCGTCCACCTCGCTGCTGATTGACATGCGCCTATACTCTTGAGAGTTTACCGCATAGTGCTTAATGGAAGTGCCGATGCCGTTGGCTTGGCAGCCGTCTATAAAGGCGGAGGCCATTTCGCCCGCAAGATACGGGTCTTCGGAATAATACTCAAAATTTCTGCCGCAAAGCGGATTCCTTTTAATATTGACGCCGGGCCCCAGTACCGTGGTGACGCCCTGCTCCATCGCCTCCCTGGCTATCGCGTCGCCCATTTTATAGGCAAGCTCCCTGTCCCAGGCGGACGCTACCGTGACCGCGGGAGGAAAGCAGGTAGCCTTTGCGGTATTGCCGAAGGAATTGCCCACAATGCCCTCCGCAAGCTCTTTTCTTATCCCGTGAGGACCGTCCGTCATCATTACCGAAGGTATATTAAGTCTGGAGACCGGGGTAGTATGCCAAAAGCCTAAACCCGAGCATAAACCTGCCTTTTCTTCAAGAGTCAACTCTTTAATAATTTTCTTTATATCCAAGTTTCTGTTCTCCTTTCCTGTTGATAGGAAAATTATACCAAAAATATATACTTTTTGCAATATTAATTATAGTTTAAAATTCTATAAAGAGTATACCTCCGACAGCCGCCGTTAATTGACAAAGACTTATCAAATAAGTTATAATTGTTTTTATTAATAATATGTTACTTTTCTACAAGAATAAATTTTATTAAGGAGCCATTATGCAAAAAATAATCAGAGACGGGTTTACCTTTGACGACGTGTTGCTTGTTCCCCAGAAAAGCGCGGTTGAGCCCAAAGATGTTTGCCTTAAAACTAAATTAAACGATAAGATCATACTCAACATTCCGCTTTTGTCCGCCGCTATGGATACCGTTACCGAATACAAAATGGCTATCGCCATGGCGCGTGAGGGAGGACTGGGGATTATTCATAAGAATCTTTCCATAGACGAACAGGCTACGCACGTGGATAAGGTAAAAAGGAGCGAACACGGGGTTATTACGGACCCTTTCTTTTTGTCTCCCGTGCATCTGATATCCGACGCGCTGGCACTGATGAACAAGTACCGCATCAGCGGAGTGCCAATTACCGTGGACGGCGTATTGGTGGGTATACTGACCAACAGGGATTTGCGTTTTGAAACCAACTACGACCAGCCTATCGGCAACGTAATGACAAAAACCAACCTCATCACCGCGCGCGAAGGCACCACGCTGGACGAGGCAAAGGAAATACTGCGCAAGCATAAAATCGAAAAGCTGCCCATAGTGGACGAAAAGGGCAACCTTAAAGGTCTTATTACCATAAAGGATATAGAAAAGGCAATACAATATCCCAACTCCGCCCGCGACAGCAACGGCAGACTGCTTGCGGGAGCGGCGGTAGGCACGGGAAAAAATTGTTTGGACAGGGTAAGAGCGTTAGTGGACGCGAAGGTGGACGTAATCTGCGTGGATACGGCGCACGGGCATAACGAAAACGTGATAAGCAGGGTAGCCCAGATTAAAAACGCTTTCCCCGATATTACGCTGATTGCGGGCAACGTCGCCACAGCCCAGGCTACAAGGGATCTTGTCAAGGCGGGCGCGGACGTGGTAAAGGTGGGTATAGGCCCCGGCTCTATATGCACCACCAGAGTTATAGCGGGTATCGGCGTGCCGCAGATTTCCGCTATACTGGATTGCGCGGAGGAAGCGGACAAGCACGGAAAGCGGGTTATAGCGGACGGCGGCATCAAATACAGCGGAGATCTGGTAAAAGCCATCGGCGCGGGCGCAAGCGCGGTCATGATAGGCAGCCTGCTTGCCGGCACTAAGGAGTCTCCCGGCGAAATGGAAATTTTCCAGGGCAGAAGCTTTAAGACTTACAGGGGCATGGGCTCAATCAGCGCGATGCAGGCGGGCAGCAGGGACAGATATTTCCAGGAGGAAGCGCAAAAACTTGTCCCCGAAGGCGTGGAAGGCAGAGTGCCCTACCGCGGACCGCTCTCCGATATGATTTTCCAGCTTGTGGGCGGATTGCGTTCGGGCATGGGTTATTGCGGCAAAAAGGATATCGAGAGCTTAAGGACACAAGCGGAATTTATTAAGATTACCTCCGCTTCGCTGACCGAATCTCATCCCCACGATATCTTTATTACAAAAGAAGCTCCCAACTATTCTACCAAGGAAAAGTAACCGTTTATGAAAGAAAAAGTAATCGTATTAGGAACGGGTAACAAATATTGTCAACTCATCGCAAGAAAGTGCAGGGAACTGGGCGTTTTCTCCGAACTGCTCCCTTTGGATACCTCAAAAGAAAAGCTTGCGCAAAGCGCTCCTTTGGGCGTAATAATTGCGGACAGCGCACAAAACGTCGGGCTTAACTTGCCCGTTATGCGTCTGGCCAGCGGAGTGCAGAGTTACCAAAGCATTAACGAAGATACCTCTTTTTTAAAAGATTTTCTGTATAATACCTGCCGCGCAAAAGGGGAATGGAGCATTGAGGGCTTTGTGCGGGAAATGGTGGAAAGCCTTAAGAATAAGGCAGCGGGTAAAAGAGTGCTTTGCGCTCTTTCCGGCGGCGTGGACAGCGCGGTATGCGCCACCCTTCTGCATAAGGCGATAGGCGATAACCTGATTTGCGTTTTGGTAGACCACGGGCTTATGCGCAAAGGCGAGATAAACGATACTATAAGGATATTCAGGGACAACCTTGAAATGAATCTTATCGCTATTGACGCCTCCGCTCTCTTTTTGGAAAAACTTAAAGGCGTGACCAATCCCGAAAGGAAAAGAAAAATAATAGGCGAAACCTTTATCAGAGTTTTTGAGCAGCAGGCAAAAAAGATAGGCAAAGTGGACTTTTTGGTGCAAGGCACAATTTACCCCGACGTAATAGAAAGCGGCGTGGGTACGGGCGCGACCATAAAATCCCATCACAATGTGGGCGGTCTGCCGGATGTGGTGGATTTTGAGGAAATCATTGAGCCTTTGAGAGATTTGTTTAAGGACGAGGTGCGCAAGGTCGGGCTTGCTTTAGGATTGGACGAAAAGATAGTTTTTCGTCAGCCCTTCCCCGGTCCCGGACTGGGCATCAGGATTATAGGCAACATCACTAAAAAGAAATTGGATATCTTGCGCGAGGCGGATTATATTTTCCGCGAGGAAATAGCCAAAGCGGGTCTGGACAGGCAGATATGGCAGTATTTTACCGTGCTTACCCCCATGCGCAGCGTGGGTGTCAAGAATGAAACAAGGACTTATGATTACACGCTTGCCCTGCGGGCAATTCATTCCACGGACGCAATGAGCGCCGAGTGGGCGCATTTGCCCTACGAACTGCTGGAGAAGGTAAGCGGCAGAATAACCAAAGAAGTCAGAGGCATAAACCGGATAGTATACGATATCACCTCCAAACCCCCGGCAACCATTGAATGGGAATAAAATTATTACCATTAAAAAAGCGGCCTCGCAGGGCCGCTTTTTGTGTGAATCAAAATTACTGATTTTCCCTTTCCTTGCTTTCTTTGATTATTTTATCCACAAGGTTGCCGGGCACTTCCTCATAACGCGCGAAAGCTTTGGTAAAGGTACCCAATCCGGTGGTCATGGAGCGCAACTCCGTGCTGTAACGGAAAATTTCCGCCTGCGGCACTTCCGCGTTGACGTACGCCTTGCCGCCGTGGGATTCCATACCCATTATCCTGCCCCTGCGCTTGTTGAGGTCGCCCATAACGTCGCCCATATATTCTTCGGGCACTTTTACCCTGATGGTGTAGATAGGCTCAAGCAGAACGGGAGAGGCTTTGACAAGACCTTCCTTATACGCTATCGAGGCAGCAAGCTTGAACGCCAATTCCGAACTGTCCACATCGTGGTAGCTGCCGAAGTATAATACCGCCTTTAGCCCTACTACGGGGTAGCCTGCCAGCACGCCTTTCATTATGCTTTCCCTCAATCCCTTTTCTACCGCGGGAATGTATTGCTTGGGAACGACGCCGCCCACGATTTCGTCGTCAAACTCAAAGTCCACTTCGGGTTTGGGTTCAAAGCGGATATGGACGTCGCCGTATTGGCCGTGTCCGCCCGACTGCTTTTTGTGCTTGCCTTGCTGCTCCACCGTTTTCCTTATCGTTTCACGGTAAGGTATGCGCGGATTGGACAGCACCGCTTCCACCTTAAATTTATTCTTTAGCTTCTGGCAGATAATATTTAGCTGGCTTTCGCCTATGCCGGTAAGCAACATATCCCCGGTTTCCCTGTGTTTTTCAATGGTGATGGTGGGGTCTTCCTCCGCCAGCCTTTGCAGACCGGAGATAACCTTTTCGTCACTCTTGCCGTCCGCCGCGCGGACCGCAAGCTGCATGGTAAGCTCGGGGAACACAATGGGCTTAAAGAGCATCTTATTGTCCTCGGTGGTAAGCGAATCCCCGAAAGAGGTATAATTGAGTTTGGCAAGCGCGCCGATGTCCCCCGCGTAAAGGGTGTCGACGTTGTCCTGCTTCTTTCCGCGCAGAATGTAAAGGGCGGTAACCCTTTCGTTTTCTTTACGGGTGGAATTATAAATGGTGTCGCCTACCGAAATCTTGCCGCTTCTTACCTTAAACATCAGAAGTTTGCCCACAAAGGGGTCAACGATAGTTTTGAAAACATCGCCGGAAAATTTTGCGGTTTCGTCGCAGGGTACGCTGACGCTCTCTCCGTTAGGAGTCGTCGCCGTAATCTCCTTATCCGCAGGACCGGGCATAATATCCGCGATATTCTCCAACAAGTTGGCAAGATAGTAATCGCCTACGTTTACGCCTGCCACTACGGGGATAAATTCGCCCGCCTTAATGCGCGCTTTGCAGCCCGCCTTAATCTCTTCGGGGGAAAGCTCCTCGCCGCCGAAGAATTTTTCCAGCAATTCGTCCGAAGATTCCGCCGCGTACTCTACTATAAAGTCCTTTGCCTCCTGCGCCTTATCCTTAAGGTCGGCGGGAATATCCGTTTTATTGTAAGCCCTGTCATAAGCGCAGTTTTCCAGCACGCTTACAAAGCCTTCCATGATATTTCCGTTTGCAATTGGGAACTCTATGGGTTCTACCATGGAATATTTGGCTTTTATGGCTTCCACGGTAGTAAAGTAATTGGAGTTTTCCTTATCTATACCGCCCACGTAAATAAGTACGGGGATTTTGTTTTCCACACAATATTCCAGAGATTTCTCTGTGCCTACCGTAAATGCGCCGGAGGCTGAGGTCGCTATAATCGCAAAATCCGCTACGCTGAGCGCGCTTATCATTTCGCCTTCAAAATCGAAAAAACCGGGAACATCTAAAAAGTTATATTTATAGTCCTTGTAATTGACATACGCCATAGTCAGATTAATAGACATCTTTCTGTCTATTTCTTCCGCGGTGTGGTCGCTGACCGTATTTCCGTCTTCAATTCTGCCCAGACGGGTAGTGGCTTTGGTATAGTTTAAAATAGCCTCCAACAAAGAAGTTTTGCCCTCGCCGCTATGCCCTATGAGCGCGATATTCCTTATTTTTTCTTTATAAAAATCAGGCATATAATTCCTCCTAATGATAAAACTCTAACCATTATAATATAAACTTGAGTTTTTTACAAGAAAAACCATCAGGTTAAGGTAATTTTTATTGATGAGCTAAATATTTTATGCCGCGGCGCAATCCCGTAAGCGATATTTACGCCCGCAAGGTTAATAGTATTGCCCGTAAACATCAGATTAATAACTTTATCCGCGGAAGGCAGAGGGGAGAATTTGTTTTTTAATTTCAATAGCTGACCTGTCAAGGTCTTTTCATAATTAAATATTTTGACGCCGGGAAAAGTTTTGCGAATGTGCTCTTGCAAAAAAAGATAATGGGTGCAGCCTAAAACTATCCCTCCGCATTCGCCCTCCCTGCTTGCCAAACGGATAAAATAAGGCATAACCCTTGCAAAATCGGGGGCGTAACACTCGATTAAGGGGGCAAGGTATTTATCCGCGATTATCTTAACCCTGGCTTCCCTTTTTGCCGTGTTTTGCAAAAGAGCGGAGGCGGCGGTAATCGGAGTGGAAAAAACCAAAATTTGCCCCCTTGCTTCCGCCAGCGCCCTTTTTACATCGGGCTCTATACCCAGAATATGCCCGTCCTTTTTTTCGTCCGCCAGCAGCGCGGATGCGGTGTTGCAGGCAAGAATGATTAAATCCGCCTTGCGGCTACGCAAAAAGGCTATGTCGTCATTCAACCTGTTATACAGTATTCCGGCGTTTTGGGTACCGAAAGGGGCGTAAAGAGTATCCGCAAGGTAGTCAATTTTACAATCCGGAAAGACATTCAGGCATACGGAAAGAATGCCCAACCCGCCAATGCCGGAATCCAGTAAAGCTATCCGCATAGTCTAATATATTCTTAGGCTTTGTGGATATATACTAATTTTTGGAACAGCATCTGTTGATTGCTTTGGCTATGACTTTGGCAAAGTCCTCCACGACTATATCTATTTCCTTGCTGGTAACTACCAGAGAATTGAGCTGCGCGCTCGCTCCCCTGCCGGGGAAAAAATCCTTGTTGTCCGAAAGGTACGCTCTCAATATGTCCTTGGCGTAAATAACCAGGGGGACGCCTATCGCTATAACGGGTATTTTAAGCGTGGAAAAAGACAGCTTTTTCTTAGGGTTGTTTATCCCGCCGCCCGGCTCTATCCCCGTGTTGTTGATTTGTATAATCTTTTGAAATTTCTCTATATCGCTGCAGGATAAGGTGTCCACAGCAATGATAATTTTGGGGTGCAGTCTGTCCACCACGCCCCTTATAATATCGTATGACTCGATACCCGTAACCCCGCTTACGCTGCTGCCCAGCGCGCAAAGATTGCCCGTTTCGCTCATCATCTGCTTTCTTATAAGGTGAGCGGTAATGTTTAGCCCGGACAGCGTTTTTGCGCCTAAGGAATCCGCTATCATACCCTGATTGCCCAGCCCTATTACCATAACCAGATCGCCGGTATTATAAGAGTAAGCAGCTAAAATGCTTTTTAGGCAATTAGCCAGCGCATCGGATAAAATATCCTTTAAATCCTGCTTGAAATACAGGCTTTCGGTAATTTTCAGGTTAAAGTAAATATCGTTTTTGTTGCATTCCTCGCTGGGCGGAAGGGTGATTTTTTCTTCCAGCACCCTCCCGCAGGATATTTTTTTCTCGCTCCTTACCCCTTTTAACGACTCCAGGGTCGCCTGCTCGGCAAAAAGCTGATTATATTCCAATCTCATACAAAGGTTTTATTGCCAAATTATTTCAAAATATGATTATTTTAATTGCAAATGACGATTATATGTGATAGAATAAGCAAGCGTAAAAAGATATTGAATAAGGAGAGGTGGAATGCCTAACATTAAATCACAGAAAAAGCGCTTAATTACCAATCAAAAAGCCAATGAGAGAAATAAAGCCAAAAAGACGCGCGTTAAGAACGCGTTGAAAAAATATTTTGCCCTGATTGCCGTAGCCGACGTAGAGGGCGCGGAAAAGCTTCTTCCCGAAACCGTAAGCATAATTGACCGCGCAAAGAGCGACGGCATCTATAAGAAAAACAACGCCGCAAGAAAGGTCGCCAAAGTAAGCAAGGCGCTCTCCGACCTTAAAAAGGAACTGGCGGAAGCCAAAGCCGAATAACGGACAAGTATCTTAATTCCTATGATTAAAAAGCCCTCGAGGGCTTTTTTTATTTGTTATTGAACAGGTAAAGCATTGAATTAAGCAAATTGACGGGCTTTAGGCGCACCCTAGCCGCAAGCAAAAAGCCGGCAGTGAGCGATTTTGTGTCCATTATGTTATTAAGGCATAATATTTTTATTCTGCTCAGGTCGCACCCTTTATCCATTTTGGCGCGAATAGTCTTGCTTTCGCCGGGCAGCAGGTCAAAATAATTATCGTCAAAGGGTGAGTATTGCCCGGGTATATCCACGCCTACCTGCCTTAAAAAGCCGTTAGCTTTGACAGTTACGTATACATTGTCCTCCGATTGCGCCACATTGTAAGCGATATTCTGTTCTTTCAGCGCCAAACGCTTGTCTTTTACCAGGCAAAGAGTTTTTTCCGCGATTAATTGTTCGCCGCCGTAAAGGCGGGCGTAGAATACGCAAGCGCGCTTTTGCTCCCGTGAAAGGAAAGCGGTGTCAACGCTGTTTATTTTGCTTACCGATAAAATACCGGCGCAAAGCTCAGAAGTCTGCGTTTTAAGTATATCGTTGGCGGAAAAATCCTTAATGCCGTATTCTATCCTGACGTTTTGCTCCGTTGTCAAATCATTGATAAGGTAAATATCCACCTTGTCTTTGTTCTTGTACAGACAAACCGTAAGAGGAGCGAATATCTTTTTAGCACGGTATTGCAAGGGCTTATATTTGCCCGAATAATCTATGCTTGCCCAGCTTGACACTCCCCAGCAATCGTTTAGCTGCCAGTAAATCGTGCCGTTGCAGCGCCCCCTGTTTATCCGCATGTGCTCCGTGGCCTGCTTGATTGCGCACGCCTGCGTAAGTCCGGTAAGGTAAGGCAGGTGTTCAAAGCTGTTGGGTAATCTGTATTCGCCCGCCAGATAATAAAGCATCCGGTCATTGCCGTCGATGCATTTCTGATGACTTTTCATTACCTCGGAGCTTAAGGAATAATCCTCCTTGCGCGCAAAGCTTTGTATCATATCCATGCTCGGCAAAGACTGCATGCCGAATTCCGGGGCAAAGCGCGGATACAGGTTGCGGTAATGAGATATGGGCTTAAGCCCGTGCCATACGCTCCAGATGTGCTTACTGCCGTAGTTCTCGTTAGAAACGTTTTTCATAAATTCGAAGGAGGTAGGCGATCCGGGTATATAAGGGGTGGCTTTATCCGATTTTCCGATTTCCGCGGGCAGGATATTGTAAAAGAATTTTTTCGTCCACTCTACCAGCTTCAGCCTGTACCGCCACGCGGGAGTAACCTGTTCTATCTCGTTGTTGCCGCACCATACCGCAAGGCTGGCGTGATGCTTTAAGCGAGCAACGTTTGATGCCACCTCTTCCAGCACATTGTTTAAAAATGCCTGATTATAAAAAGGATACGGCATACAAGCGAAGCAAAAATCCTGCCATACCAGCAAGCCTTTGCGGTCGCAATAATCATAAAAAGCGTCCGTCTGGTAATAGCCGCCGCCCCAAATCCTGACCATATTCATATTGGCGTTGAGCATTGAATCTATGTAAAAAGCAAGCTTGTCCTGCCCTCTGGTAATCATGGCGTCGGGAGGAATAAAATTGGCGCCTTTAATAAACAGGGGAACGCCGTTTAATACAAACTGAAAATTGGTGCCGTATTTATCCGCTTCATGAAGCAGTTCTATCGTCCTTAACCCTATTTTCTTGCTCATCGTATCGCATAGCTCGCCTTTACAATACACCGACGCCTGAATCTCATAGAGAGGCTGAGAGTCTTTTCCGCTCAGCTCGCGCGTCCACCAAAGTTCGGGGGATTCTATCAGAAAATCGCACAGGGTATCCGCTCCCGAGGATTTAAGGATTTTGCCGTCCGGCTGAATTACTTTAATTTCTACGGAAAAATCCTCTGACTTGACAAGCTTTATCACTTCCGCGTCTATTTTAAGCTCTACCGCGGTATTTCCGTTTTCCCTTTTGTGATGAATTTGCCGGGTATTAATATTGGCAATGCGCGCCTTGGAGTGCGCTTCCAGATATATATCCCGTGTAATGCCCATAATGGGCAGATTAATCCCCCAGTCCCAACCGAAATGGCATTGAGGTTTACGGATATGCGCTACGCCTTCCGTCTGCCCGAACCTCGGCGGCATACGGTCCAGCGAATTGCATTGTTCTATATACTTTATGGGGGAGAATAACACGATTTTTATGCTGTTTTCCCCTTCTTTCAGGTATTTTTTAACTTCAATCCTGTGCAGGGTGTGGGCGTTTACGGGTTCGGCGACTAAAACATTGTTAATATATACCTGTGCTATAGTGTCAATTTGTTCCGCCACCAAAGTGATAGTATCGTTTTTCAAAAACTCTTTGGATACCGTAAATTTTCTGAAATACTCAAAATCATTTTCCGCAAGTTTATAAGCCTTTTTTTCGTTTGTGCCGTAATAAGGGTCGGGAATAAGGCGGTTTTGCAAATGCGCGAGGAAAATATCCCCCGGCACTTCAGCGGGTATGCAGCTCTGCTTTTTTGTATTCCTGAGTTGCCACGTTCCGTTTAATTGTATCTGCATAAGTTCCACCTCGCTTATTTTTCTACGCGCGGAAATTGCGCTATTCTGAGTTTGGCCCCGCCATAGGGCACCAACTTTATTTCCCTTTCCTTGCCCGCTACGGGATATTCGGGCACGCTGTCCGCGCTTCCGCTCCTCTCCTTCCAATCCACGCTCACCCCTTGCGCTGTAACTTCCAGCGCCGGGCGCAAAGTGTTGAAAGGCTTGGAGTCAATCCCGTTAAGCTTCATACTTGTAATTACGGGCTTTCCGTTTGTAAGCAGAGGCGCGGCGCGCCAATCCTCATCGGACACATAACCGCGATAATGAAAAGGTCTTTCCCCTCTAACAAATATTTCTTTGCCAATGAGCGGCATAGCCAGAAGCAGGGAGCCCCGCCTTATGCTTATACTGCCGTCGGGATTGTCAATTACGGCTATTTTTTGGTCAAACTCCAGAGAAATAACATCCCCCGCCTTAAATCCGCCTTTAATCAAGGCAAATTTATCCCTGATATCAGGCTGAACGGGCTTGCCGTTAAGCAAAAAAGACACTTGGGTATAGTCGGGTATGCGAAATCTGAGGGAAATATCCGTATCCGCCTTGATAACATATCGCATACTGTCGCCAAAGGGGTAATCGCCCGCGGCTTCTATATTCACGCCCTTGCCGTTAAGCTCAAAAGGGGCGTAAACCATAAAAGTTATGCTACCGGGCTGCCGCAACGCAAAGCATTCCGCAATTTTGGTAAAGCCTTGGTGCAGGTTTGCCATACAGCACCCGTAATTAGGCTCAATACCGAAAATATTAGCTTCGCCGTCGGTATCAAAAAATTGCCTTGGGCGTTTGTCCGCCCTTATCTGGTTGACCTGCTGAACATACTGGTGCGCGCACATATCGTCGGTGAACGTGGCGGGCAGAGCGTTATAAAATAAAAACTCCGATATGTCCGCGTAAAATACGTCGCCTGTTATGCGCAACAGTTCCTGAAAGGAATACATCGCTTCCGCCACCGTGCACAGCTCAATGCCTTGGGAGGGATTGCTCCCCATTACATGCTCGTCCGAAGTAAAAAGCCCGGCAGCGGTGCCGTGCAAAGACATAAGTTGAAAGTAAGCCGCTTTAGGCAGGGCAAAAAGCTCTTTGTCCCCCGTCGTCATAGCGATTGCGGCGGGATATTTTAACGCCATACTCAAATTGACGCCGTGCGTTAGCATTATCGTTTTTACAAGTTTTCTATTGTTAAACCTTTCCGCCCGCTCTTTGGTGGGCGGCTTTTTTATCTTTTGCGACGCCTTGCTTATCTTATCCAGCGGCTCCAACAAAAATTTGCCTGTTTTGAACAACGCTTTGCTCGCATAAGCGGTCATCGGCTTTTTGTAAGGGTAATCCTTAAAGATTGCCGTCCAGTCGTACATATACGAGGACAGCTTGCCTATAAGCTTCGGCAAAAACGCCTCTCCCGTTTTGCGGTATACGTACTCGATACCCTCAAACGCTTCCAGTGCCCTGGCTTTTGCCCAAAAATACGGCGGGTGCTTATCTATATTCTCATATTGAAAGCGCAAATATTTAAGCATAAAGGGAATAATGCGCTCATCCGGCTCGCTTTCGTTGTAACGGGCAAGCGTTTTTATTACCACCATTCTGGGCCACCAGTCCGGATTTCTCTCCGGTCCGAAGTCGCCGTTTTCCCTTTGAGAGCGCAGTATGGCTTCCAGCCATTGCTTGCGCTTTTTACTCAGCTTGTCATCCTTTGTCAAAAAAGACAAGGGCGCAAGACCGTCAAAATAATACGGCCCGCGCTCCCACGCTTCTCCCTTGCCGGCAAGCCATGCGCTGTCGGCCGACAAATCGGGAAAAATCTTATCAGCCGCTCCCGTGAGGCCTTGCGCCTGCAACAGGAGTATATCCCTATACCACCCTTTAGGGGCGATATCGGCGGCGGGGATTTTCTCAAATTGGGGAGCTATTTTCATAGTTACCACATTTCAAACTCCAACGGGTTTTCTTCTTGATTTTTCTTTTCTCTCATTATAACCAGCTTTTCCGCCACTTCTTTATTTATCGCGCGGGTAAGCGGATATTTGATCATAGGGAAAATGGCAAGCAGACAGCCGATTGCGGGCAGTATAATGGTAATCATCCAAAGCGCGTTCATAATAGTGGGGAATTCCGCCCTTACGATGCCGCCCGCATCCGCCACGGCCTGCATGCCGTCCACATGGTCTGTATAGTTGACAATACCCAACACAAAGCCGCCCAACAGGGTAGCCACCGCGGTGTTGAACTTTGCCAAAAAAGTCTGACCCGCAAAGCTTACGCCTTCGGCGCGCTCACCCGTCTGCAACTCCAAATAATTGACGCTGTCACCAATCATGTCCGTTTGCAATACCATAGGCGCGCCGGTGGCTACGCCCGCGATAAACAGCAGGAGCATAATTACATATTCATAGGGAGTGCCCACGATTTCGGGCAGGGTTAGATACAGGGCGTAGGCCGCCAGCAATGGGGGTATGCAAATTATGTGCGACCAATTGTAAAGAGTCTTTTTCTCAAACTTCTTGGTTAGGAAAGGCACCGCGGCAATGCTTGCAAAGCCGCCCAAAAGCACCACTCCGCCTATAGTTATGGTATATGTGGCTATCTTGGCGGGGTCGCCGTTGGCGAAGTACCATTGAAGCAGGTATACCGAAGTAACCGTTATCATTGTTTTTGTGCTGGAAATAATTCCGGACAAAATAACGCGCATATAAGGGGGATTCTTGAATACCATTTTAAGGTTGGAGAGCATTGTACGGTCTTTGTTGACTTCCACCGAAACATGCTCTCTTACTCCTATGCCGGCGAGTTGGAAAGTAACCGTTCCCCAAAGAGTCATAATCAAGGCGGTAATCAAAAAGCCCAATCTCAAATCGATGGTATAGTTGAACAAAGGCTTGCCCACAAGCCCTTTGGCAAGCGCCACCATGCCGACCAAGGGAATGACCGCGCCCGCGCCTCCCATAAGACGGGCCAAAGACACCAGATTTGTCCTGTCCTGCTCCACTTCGGTCATACGCGCGGTAATCCCCCAAAGCGGAATATCGCTTATCGTATACATCATGCCCCACATTATGTAAGTGGCCGTGCACCAGGCAACGGTAGCCGTCGGGTTTTGGGCGTAAGAGGTGGGGGAGGCGAAGCAAAGCACCGTAATAAAGAAAATGGGTATGGGCATAAATATGAGATACGGACGGCACTTGCCCCAGCGTGTGTTTGTCTTGTCCACTATGGCGCCCATAATGTAATCGTTGATGGCATCCCATAAGCGGGCGATAAACATTATCGTGCCCACGATATAGCCGGGCACTTTAATGGCATCGGTAAAGTACACCATCAAGCCCACGCCGATAATGTTGTAAATAACATTTTGACCGTAGAGTCCGATAAGGTACATATTGCGTTCTTTTTTCGTGTAGGTCTTTAATTCTCTTGTCACTATTTTTGCTCCTTTTATTCTTCTGCTTTTGCCTTTTGTTTATTTATCGCCGCTATTTTTTCAATAGCCTCTTTGGAAAATTTATCCGCCCTGTTATATTTGACCAGTCCGTTTTGTTCCTGCTCCACGTCCGTGAGTTGAGTATAACAAAAGCCGCAGATTTCCTCGCATTCCATAATGTTATTCACCATTTGCTCGTAGATGCGCAAAAATTCCTCTTCCGTTTTTATCGCTTTATGATATCCCCAGGTTTTGCCTTCCGCAAGATAAGTAAGACCGCCGAACTCGCTAAGATACAGCGGATACTCCTTTAGCTGCTGCGGGGTGAGAAGACGTTTGTTAAATATAGTTACAAACTTGGAAAGAATGCCGAAAGCGGTGCCGTTGTTCCTCTTCAGCGCGACGGGCACAATGCTTTCGGGGTTGTGATTGTAGGAATGTATGTCGCAGATATCCGTCTTGTAATGGAAGCCGCCGGAGGAGCCGATAACTATCCTGCCCGAGTCCAATTGCTTGGTCTTATCGTATATCGCCACAGAAGCGTGCGCGGATGCGTAAGCGAACAGCCCGTAAGTCTCGTTAAGCGGACACCAGCCTATAATGCTGGGGTGATTGTAATCGCGCTCGACTACCTCTTCCCATTCGGACAAAAAGTTTTTAAGGGCTTTGCCGCCCTTGCCGAACATATACGACCCCCAGTTGGGATATTCTCCCCAAATAAGGTAGCCCGCCTTGTCCGCGTAATAAAGGTAGCGCTCCTCAAACACCTTTTCGTGCGGGCGCGCTCCGTTGAATCCGAATTTTATGCCGATATTTATATCCTTAAGCAAATCCTCCGCTTTAGGGGCGGTAATTACGCCGTCCGGATAAAAGCCCTGGTCCAGCACCTGGCGCAGGAATACGGGTTTGCCGTTGATATAAAAACGGTTGTCCTTTAACTCTACCTTCCTGAAACCCGTATAGGTAGCTACCCTATCCAGTACCTTTTCACCATCCTTGATAAGCAACTCGATATCGTAAAGTCTGCCCTCCAGCGGCTGCCAAAGTTGCAGTTCTCCCTCTACCTTGGCTTTAAGAGTAAAATTATCCTTTTCTATATCGCATTGGGCGGCTCCGCAATTCTTTCCGTTATAAGAAATATTGATAACGGCCTTCTTGCCCGCGCAGCCTACCGTCTTAAAGGATACGCTCGCAAGGGAAGTGTCGCAATCGGCGTCAATTTTGCAGGAGGATATGTAGCTGCGATTGACGTACTCCAGCCATACGCTCTGCCATATACCCGTAGTGCGGGTGTAAACGCAAAAAATGCTGTCCTTATGCGTGGATTGCTTGCCCGAAGGTATGGCGCGGCTTCTGGTATTGTCTTTGGCGTTTAGTACCAGCACGTTTTCTCCCTCTTTCAATTTATCCGTTATATCAAAAGAAAAAGAAACGTAACCGCCCTTATGTTCTCCCGCAATCTCGCCGTTGACGTATACTGCCGCCTGATAATCCACTGCGCCGAAATGCAGAATAACCCTGCCCTGCAACTGCTTTTTTGTGACCGAAAAGCTTCTGCGATACCACACGCTCCGGATAAAACCCCTGTGCTCTATGCCGGATAATTTGCTTTCCGGACAAAATGGCACGTTGATTGTGTCGGAATATTGTTCCTTGCTAAGATAATCGCCGCCGGACTTCTTTTCAATTTCAAATTCCCATTGCCCGTTAAGGCAAAGCCAATCCTCTCTTACAAAATGCGGCCGGGGATATTCGTTTCTATACATAATCTCCTGCTCCGTAATAAAAATTATACTTAATACAGTATATATCAATTCCCGCCTTTTTTCAATAGCTAACTCCATTTTACCAGCCATTTTTAATCGGTATTAAAGGCGAAAAATGATAAACTACTAAGGTATGGGCAAAATTGTTTTAATATTCGGAGCGTCAAGCGGGATAGGTCTTGCCTCGGCAAGATTATTTCTGGATAAAGGTTGCACTGTGATAAATTGCTCCAGGCGCAATACTGCGGACGAAAGGATAAAAGATATTACCGCGGATACTTCAAGCAGCGCCGATATCGACAATGCCTTTTCCCGAATAGAGCGGGAATACTGCAATATTGATATAATGATATACTGCTCCGGCTTTAGTATGGCGGCACCGATAGAAGATGTAATGGAAAAAGATTACCGATACCTTTTTGAGGTAAATGTGTTCGGCGCGATATACGCCGTTAAAAAAAGTATGGAGCTGATGCCAAAAGGAAAGGGCAGAATTGTGCTGATAAGCTCGCTTGCGGGCGCGGCAGTTATCCCTTATGACCCCTATTACTGTGCCTCCAAAGCGGCATTAAATACGCTTACAGTAGCTTTAGCTACCGAACTTGACAAAAAAGGTATTGCTATTTGCAGTGTGCTGCCGGGCGGGGTAGCAACGCCCTTTACTTTTGCGCGAAAAGTATATCACAATGAAAATAAAGACTTTGCCGCTGCAGTCAAATGGCTGGCTTATATAGAGCAAAACGGAATGAGCGCGGAAAAAGTTGCCCTAAGGGTATACAAATCCGCCACAAAAAAGTATCCTCCGCTACTGATATCCGCAGGCGTGAAGAATAATTTGGCTTACATTTTTTGTAAAATCCTGCCCGCAAGGCTGATAAAAACAGTTTGCAAGGCTATCTTTAAGACGGGGAAATAATTACCAGTACCTTTCGACCATGATTGCTTGACTAATCAATAAACCCCCTTGTAACATTTTTATACAAGGAGGTTTTACAAATGAAAAAAATAGGCATTATCCTGATTATCGCTTTCGGTTTAATCCTTACTTTATCCGCTTGCGACGATTTTATTTATTCACCGCAGGAAAGCGACAGCAATGCGGGGCTTTTCAATGATATTTCCGAGGGCAGCGACTCGGACGATTCCCCAAAAGAAGAAGAAGAGGAAGAGGAAACCCTGTTTGTTCAGGCTCTGGTCAACGTCAACGTAAGGCTTACGCCGGACAGTTCGGGCAATAACATTGTGGGCACCTTGAAGGCGGGCGAAAAAACGGAGTACATAGAGCGGGCAAATCAAAACTGGTATTACATAATTTACAAAGGTAAAAAAGCCTACGTCAGCGCAAACAGCGCGTATACAATGCTGCTTGACGGCGCACAGAGCGCGCCTGAAGGGCGTGAGCAAAAAATCGAAAGCATTATCGCGGCGGGTATGGCAAAGCTTGCGGTGCCTTACCAATACGGGGCGACAAGAGTGCTGCTATACAGCGGCGCGCCCAACCCAGCGTTTACGGGTAAGACTTTTGACTGTTCCTCTTTTGTTCAATACGCCTTTTACGCAGGGGCGGGCGTTAAGCTGCAGGGCGATTCCCGCAGTCAAAGCCTGCACGGGCAAAGCGTGGCAAGGGAAGCGCTGCAAAGAGGGGATCTTATCTTTATGACTACCCCCGCAAGGGCAACCATTTCGGGGATAGAACACATCGGGCACGTGGCGATATATCTGGGAGAGGGCAAAATATTACATACTCACGGCGCGGGCGGCGTAAAAGTGGACACGCTTTCCGGCGTATGGAGCTCAAGATACGTTTCGGCGCGCAGAATGTTTTAGCATAATAAAATACCGTATAAATGCCAAAGGGACCGTTTTCCCAAAGGAAATCAGTCCCTTTTTCATATTTAAAGGTATAAACCTTTAAAAATCAGATTCTACGCGCCCAGCTTGTCCGCAATCTTTGTAAAGATAAGACCTACGGCGAAAGCGCCCGCGTCCGGATAGCTTAAGCTGCGCTCTCCCACGTTAGCCGCTCTGCCCATTTTAGCGGAAAAGTCTTTTGTGGCTTCCGCTCCCGCTACTGCGGCCTGCGCGGCCTTCCTTATCGCGGGAAGCAGGGCCTCTCCGCTCTCCGCGCTCGCGCTCAGGCTGTCCGCAAGCGGTACAAGAGCGTCAATAAGCGTTTTGTCGCCGACTACCGCGCCTCTGCCGAAAGAGCGTTCGCCCGTTTTTTGGATAGCCTTGACGGCTGCCTGAAACATTTCCGCAAGCTCCGCCACTCCGGCTTCGGTTATTTCGCCCGCGACCTTTGCCGCGCCGCGAAACGCCGAACCCCAGATGGGACCCGACGCGCCGCCGCAGTTTTCCAGTATAATCATGCCCGCGGAACGCAGGAATGCGCCGATATTATCCTTTTCCAAATCATTCCATTCCGCTTTCAGTTGCTTGAATCCCTTGGCAAGCGACATACCGAAATCCCCGTCGCCCGCGGCGGAATCCAATTCGCAGAAAGGCACTTCGTTTTCTATTGCCGTATCAGCCATAACTTCTATGGCGGTAATTACATCAGCGGTTGTAAGTTTGTTCATAGTTTATGTCCTTTATATATTAGCATTTGAAAGCGGGCGTATTAGCGGGATAATCCAGCAAATCTTTCAGCTCGCTGTCCAATTTGAGCATGGATACGCTGGCGCCGGCCATATCTATGGAGGTCATAAAGTTGCCCACTACGGTTTTGTAAATCTTAATGCCGCGCTTGGAAATTTCTTCGCTTACGCTGTTGTTAAACAGATACAATTCCTGCAGGGGGGTGCCTCCGAAACCGTTAATCAGCAACGCCACTTCGTCATCCGACTTAAGCTTGAGGTCTTCCGCTATAGCGCCCACTATGCGCTCGGCAAGCGCGTCCGCGGAGGAAATCTTTTCCCTCGCGATACCCGGCTCGCCGTGGATACCCACGCCAAACTCCATCTCATCGGCGCCTATGGCAAAGGTGGGAGTGCCTTTGGCGGGAACCGTGCAGGAGGTAAGAGCAAATCCCAAAGAACGAACGTTGTCTATAGCCTTTTGGGCGATTGCCTTTACCTCGGCAAGCTCTTTGCCCTGCTCCGCCGCCGCGCCCGCAATCTTATGCACGAAAACGGTGCCGGCAACGCCGCGCCTGCCTACCGTGTAGAGGCTGTCTTTAACGGCTATGTCGTCGTTGACGTAAACGCTTTCCACGGTTATGTCGTCGTCTTCCCTGGCCATTTCCGCCGCGCCGTCAAAATTCATACAGTCGCCGCTGTAGTTCTTGACTATTAACAAGGTGCCCTTAGAGGATTCTGTCTGTAAAATGGCGTTATATACCTGAATAGTGGAAGGAGAGGCAAAAATATCTCCGCAAACTGCGGCGTCAAGCATACCTTTGCCTATAAAGCCTCCGTGAGCGGGCTCATGTCCGCTGCCTCCTCCGCTGATTAAGGTAACTTTGTTCTTGTTGATGTCTTTTTTCTTTAATACCTTATACTTTTCCACAAATTGCAGTTCGGGATGCGCTTTGGCAATGCCTTTGCACATCTGCACCACAAATGTTTCGGGCGTATTGATTATCTTTTTCATTTTTTACTCCTTACGAAATATTAGCAGCAGCAGCCGCACTTTGCTTCGGAGCCCAGTTTGTCGGCGGCAAGTATCGCTGCCGCAACCATATCAGCCGTTACCGGGAAAGGCATATTATGAACGGATTCTTCGGGGATGGTGGCATTGGCGGCTACCTGAGCAAGCCTGTCACCTATGTCTTGTACGCCTAAGTCGGCAAGGCATACGGGCAGACCTACGGAGAGACAGAAGTCAATAACTTCCTGAATCTCGGCCATATCCGCGTTTTCCAGCACCAAATGCACCAATGTGCCGAAAGCAACCTTTTCGCCGTGATAGAACTTGTGCGTTTCCTCCAGAACGGTAAGACCGTTGTGGATAGCGTGCGCCGCGGCAAGACCGCCGCTCTCAAATCCTATGCCGGAAAGCAGGATGTTGGTTTCAACAATATTCTCCAAAGCGGGGGTAACAACTTTTGCCTCGCAGGCAAG
Source organism: Christensenellales bacterium (assembly GCA_050945855.1). Lineage (GTDB taxonomy): Bacteria > Bacillota > Clostridia > Christensenellales > DTU072 > CAYSNP01. The sequence continues at coordinate 32,368 of JBMNTS010000013.1, forward strand.
CATTGCCTTTACGCCGTCCTCAAGCAGAGTCTCATAGCAAAGGGTAGCCATTGCCATCGCGCTCTTTGTGCCAACTGCCTTGGGTCTGCCGTGACCGCTCGCGTTAACGCGGGCAAAAGCCCTTTGGCAGGAACGGGCCTCAAAATAAGTGCTGAGAGCATCGCCCATACCGGATACCAAAAATCTGACGGGAGCCTTTGCGATAACCGCGGTATCAACCAAAACTATGTTGGGATTGCTGATAAAATAAGCATAATCCTCAAACGCGCCTTCCGGAGTGTAAACAACCGCGGAAGAAGAGGTGGGGGCGTCCGTCGCCGCTATCGTGGGGCAAATAATAACCGGCTTATTATTGTTGGCAACGCATTTTGCGGTATCGATAGCTTTGCCGCCGCCTAAGCCGATGACGCAGTCGCAGTCCGCCTTCGAGGCGACTTCGGATAACCTTGCTATTTCCTGACGGGAGCATTCTCCGCCGAAATCGGAAGTAACAAACTTAACGCCGTACTTGCTTGCGGTAGCGTCCAATTGAGCCTTCACCCTTGCCGCGTCATCCTTATGAGCAATCAGCAGCGCGGAAGTGCCGTAAAGCTTGACATAGCTGCCCAGCTCGTAGAGCGCGCCTTCGCTTTGAATATATTTTGATGGTGAAATAAAAGCTTTTAACATAAAAATTCTCCTTTTTTAAAATTTTTTATTTGCATTTTCCATTATATAACATTTAAAATTGCTTTTCAATGTATAAACTTGAACATAAATTGTATTTTTTTGCAGTATTTTTTTGCGCTATGTCAAAGGGTCAAAATAAGGGAATACGGGACATTCCGCGCGGAAACGGGAGGGTGTGCAGCCTTCCAGCTTCTTAAAAACCTTGGTAAAATAGCCTGTATCCTCAAAACCCAGCTCCTGCGATATGTCCGAAACGGATTTGTTGGTGGAAGCAAGCAGCCTCTTGGCGTGACCTATCCTCATCATATTGACATAAACGGCATATTTATACCCCGTTTCCTTTTTAAAAAGGCGGGAAAGATAAGTGGGGGATATTCGGCATAATTCGGCAAGAAGGTTAAGCGAAATTTTGTTTTTGTAGTTGTTTTTAATATACTCAATGGCGGGCGCGATAACCGCCCTTTCCCCCGAATGCTTAATTTCCTGCTTTTTTTCCTGACCGCCTTCGGGGTAATCAAACTTCTCTATGCTTTCCCTGATAAATGAGTTGCAGAAATAAGAGATGATTTTGCTTAATGAGTTGATTTTTTCATAAGCGAGTACGGGTAGTTTTTCATAGGAGCGCATCAATGCCCCGGATAATGCGGGAAAACTGTTCTCCGTCACTATCCTCTCCAGCTTTTCCTCGGCGCCGCTCATATCGCCGGCCAACACCTGACCCGCCATCACCGCGCCCAAATACAAGCCATTGATAATAATGGGTATGGCAAAGTCCACTATTCCCATGTGGCACAGGTAAATATAAGGCCGTTGCAGCCTTGCCGCTTCCACTCCCCCGCGGGAATCGCACTTTTCGCACAGTCTTGCGAATCTGGAATCTTTGCGGACAATCCTGCAAAATTCCGAGCATTGGCTATGCAGGGTGATGGGCGAGCCCGTATAGTCCACGGTAATCATAGCTATCCCCGTAGCGGAGGCTATCTCGTCCTGCATCTTTTGAAAATCGCTGCGCGCCAGCAATTCCTTAAGATTTACATAACCCACATCTTTCATTTTTTTGCACTGCCTTTATATAACTATACCATTAATAGCAAAAATTTACAATTACTTTCCGTTAAACCGATTATGCAATTTTGTATAAAAAATCCTGCCCGGCGGCTTTTTGCTTGACTAGGTATTAAGGATATGTTAAAATTTCTGTTAACATAATCAAATTTTATGAATAGCAAAGGAGGGGTCTATGCAGATTACCGGCGCCGAATTGTTGATCAAATGTCTTAAAAAGCAAGGCGTAGACACCATCTTTGGGTTTCCGGGCGGTTTCGCAATCAATATTTATGACGCGTTGCACCAGGACGGCACAATAAGACATATCCTTACCAGCCACGAGCAGGGCGCGTCACACGCTGCGGACGGCTACGCGCGGGCTACGGGAAAAACCGGCGTTGTAATGTCTACCAGCGGTCCGGGCGCTACCAATCTGGTTACCGGCATAGCCACCGCCAATATGGACAGCGTGCCGCTGGTGGCAATTACCGGCAACGTGCCCTTGTCCATGTTGGGGCGGGACAGTTTTCAGGAAGTGGATATCACCGGCGTAACCATGCCTATCACCAAATACAATTATATAGTTCCCAGCGTGGAGAAATTGCCCGAAATCGTAGCGGAGGCTTTCAGCATCGCCAACAGCGGCAGAAAGGGCGCGGTGCTCATAGATATTCCGAAAGACGTGCAGATTGCCACGTACGAGTTCAGTGAAGAAAAACTTATCCCCATGAAGGTGCAAAAGCCCAAACAGCCTTCCGCGGACGCGCTTGCGAAAATGGCGGAATTTATCAACGGCGTCAAGCGTCCTTTGATTTATTTCGGGGGCGGCATTATTGCCGCGAACGCAAGCAAGGAATTGCTTGAGCTTATGCAAAA
>JBMNTS010000014.1:0-33916 GCA_050945855.1 Christensenellales bacterium
AGAATAATGGAATACTTTTATTTGCTTTTGGCTTTGATTATCTTAGCCTTTATTTTAATATTGATGATAGATAAGCGAAAAAAAATAGAAAATCTGCAAATGCGCACGCTCTCTGACGAGGACTTTTTTTCAGGCATCAGAGCAAAAGCAAGGCAACTGCGAACGCTTTCCAACGCAAAAGGGGTAAACATATACGCCCTCAGCCGCAAAATAAATAAGGCAATCAAGAGCATCAGTCAAAAGAACAATAATAACCGCCCTCTTTTTGAATACGAGCGCTGGCTTTACGAAAATTATTATCTTGTGCGCAGGTTTATGGCCGACCACAACAACAGAAATTTTAACCGCCTGCCCGGTTCGGACCAAAAAATAAGAATACTGGAATTTGCGCGGTATATCGTTGCCAACAGCAGCGAGGCGCTTACGCAGGACAGGATTGTATCCGCCATTAAAATGATTAATAACGAAACGTCGCTGCTTCTTAGCGAGGTAATGTCTTTAAAGAAAGCGATAACCTATGCCCTAATCGAGCAGATTTATATATTGAGCGAGCGCATTATACATCATAACAAAATGCAAAGACTGGCAAACAGGCGATACTTTAAGGCAGAATTCCTTAACAGCGACGTATACGCGCATTACGCCCTTAAAAATCCGCGTTTCAGCGGGGAGGCGCATTCCGAATTGCTGAAAATGGGGGTGGAGTCCAAGAGCATTGATTACAATTACAGCCTGTCCACATTGGAAAGCACAAAAATGGCCAAAAGCCTGTTTAAGTCTTTAATGCACATCAACAGTCTTTTTAACGAAGACGTTTTAATCAATCATCTTAATATTTCCAAGGTCTTAAATAAGGACGACCAATACGCCAATATGTCTTTGGAGACAAAAAAGAGCTATCTTAACATAATAGAAAGGTTGAGTTTCAGGCTTAATGTAAGCGAATTGCTGACCGCGAATAAGGTTATGGAACTTGCCAGGCATAACGATATTTTTTTCGGAGACGTGCTGGCATGTCACGCCGGCAGGCTTGCAGCCTTTATCAAAACCAATCAGATAGTCAAATTAAAAGCCGTCTCCCGCTGCCGCGCCGAACGCGCGTACATCCTTGCGCTGAACCTGATTGCTTTTATCGCTTCCGCTCTTGCGGGCTGGTATTACCGCAGCGTGCTTGTGGGCGTATTAAGCCTCGTGCCTTTTTTCTTTATAATAGAAAAGCTGCTGAACTCCGTACTTATCTCGGCGGTACGTCCCGCGCATATACCAAGCATGAATTATACCGCAATACCCAACGAATGCAATACTCTTATAGTAATATCACAGTTTATAGCGGACAAAGGACAGCTTGAGGATGCCATTCACCATTTACGGTCGGTAAAAGAAAGCAACAACGATAAAAATATTCAGGCATCTCTGCTTATAGATTTCAAGAGCAGCAAGCAGGAAACGGACGCGGACGATTCCGCACTTATTGAAGCGCTAAAGCAGTTTGAAGGAGAGGAAGGCTACAATATCTTTGTGCGCAAGCGCTGCAAGGTGGGCGACAAGTATTGCGGCTGGGAAAGAAAAAGAGGGGCGATTATGGCCCTTAACCGTTATTTGGTCAACGGGGATACAAAGGATTTTTACTATATTTCCAACAGAAACGCGCCTTCGCCCAAATTTGTTATCGCGCTTGACGACGATAACGTAATGCTGCCCGGCACCGCCAAGGAACTTGTCAACCTTATTTCTCATCCCAGCAACAGCAGATACGATCTGATATCCGTGCGCAGCAAATACAATTTATATTCAGTCAAAACCCCCTATTCCAAACGCTTTCTTGCCGAAAGCGGAGTGGAGGCGTACCCTAATTACAGTTCCTTGTATTTCAATTTGTTTAAGAAAGATATCTTTTGCGGCAAGGGAATATACCGCTTAAAGGAGTTTTACAACAAGCTGGAAGGCATTTTTCCCTCAAACAAAATACTTAGCCACGATATAATAGAAGGCGCGATTCTATCTCCCGCAAGCACTTCCTTTATTTATGAAAACGCGCCTAAAAATTTTGTTTCTGAAAAGGAGCGGAGGACCAGGTGGACAAGAGGGGACATCGAACTGCTGCCCTTTGTGCTTACCAAATGGAAAAATGACGATAATAACATATATAAATCCGAAATCAGCCCTTTTTATAAGTTTATCATAATAAAAAACGTAATAAGCATTATCAATCCCGCCTGCATCCTGGCGATTCTGATATTATTTTTTATCCACCCTTCTCTTTGGGTACTTGCCCTTATCGTTGCCGCTTCGTCTATGGTCATTGATTGGCTGATTAACTTAAGAAGAATTAGAGATAATATCAGGTTCAGATATATTTTTGCCGGAATTGCGTCCTCCGCATATCTTACCGCAGAATACTTAATGCTGTTGCCATTTGAGGCATTTCACGGCATCCGAACATTGGCGGCTACAGTAATAAAAATGATAAAGAAAGGCAATCTGTTGGAATGGAAAACGTATTATTCCTCGCAAAAAGCATCCGGCTTTAATAAATTCGCAGCTCTTACCGCCCCCTCTATGATACTGATGCCGGCAATCGTTGCGGCTTTTGCCCTGACAGGGATAAATATATTGCCTATTGGCATTTTTGCCTTGCTTACTTATTTGTGGCTGCCTTTGGTTTATATGTTGGGATTGCAACCCAAAGAAAAGCCTTTGAAAGAGAAGGATAAGAAGCTGCTGCGCAATTACGCGCTCAGAACGTATAATTACTTTACGTTTATGAACAACAACATGGATTTGATTGCGGACAATTTTCAGCTTAAACCATACAAAGGAGCTTCGGATACCACTTCTCCCACCAATATCGGATACGGTTTGCTTGCGGAAATCTGCGCTTATTACCTTGAGCTTAACAGTTTGGAAAACATATTGGCGAACATAGAAAAAACCGTGCACAAGATTGAGCGACTGCATAAATGGAAGGGCAATCTGTATAATTGGTATTACACCAAAACGGGAGAGGTGGCGCAAAAATTCGTATCCAGCGTAGACAGCGGCAATCTGATAGCCTGCCTTATTATAGCGGCGGAATTTTTAAGGGAGCATAATCAGCCGCTTTTGGCAAAAAGGGCGCAGCTGATAATAGAAAATACCGATTTGCGCAGTCTTTTTGACGAAAGAGCCAATCTTTTTTACTTAGGTTATAACGCAACGGAAAACCGTTATGAGGGCGCATACGACCTGCTGGCATCGGAATCCCGTCTGCTGAGCTTGGTGTATATGGCTTACGGCGGACCGGTCACCCATTACAGAGAGCTTACCAGAGATTACACCCCTATCGGCGGCAACACACTTTATTCCTGGAGCGGCACGGCGTTTGAATATCTTATGCCCTCCATATTTTTAAAGCCTCCCGATTTTTCCCTGCTGTCGCGCACCTGCGCCAACGCGGTCAAGGCGCAGAAGAAAGTGCGCAGAAAAAATATGTGGGGAATGAGCGAAAGCGGATACTATAAGTTTGACGAACATCTGAAATACCAGTACCGCGCTTTCGGGATTAACGAACTGGCTCTGGATATAGACAAAAACCATATCGTTATATCGCCCTACAGCAGCTTTTTGTCATTATATATCAAGTCATCAAGCGTAATAAAGAATCTCAAAAAACTGCAAAAAAACGGCGTGTACGGCGAATACGGTTTTTATGAATCTTTGGACTTTACAAGCAAAAAGCAAATAATATTTTCTTATATGACGCATCATCAGGGTATGATAATAGCTTCTCTCGCCAATTTCCTTGCCGGCGGCGCGATAGAAAAGCTCATGCTTAGAAACGCGAAAATCGAGGGGGTTAAAATCCTGCTGTCCGAACGTACCAGCGAAAAAGTATACCGGCGCAAGCAAAAAGACAAAAAAATCCAGGCACAGCGGGACAGCGCGAAATTCAGCGATACCTATTGCGAGCTTAAAGACAGGGTTTACAGCGGGGGGCTGTCCAACGGAACCGTTACCGGCTTTTATGACAGCAACGGCAACAGTTTTGTTAAGTATCAGGATATCCTTATTAATAAATTCAGGGGTGACTATAAGTCGGTATACGGGGGTATGTTTTATATAAAGCATAATAACAGGCTGTTTTCCCCCACTTATTATCCGCTCAGGCAGGACAAAGCCAATCATACCTTTACGGCAAACAGCGATAGCGTCAATTATGCCAATACCAAGGAAAAAGTGACGCTTGACATAGCGGTGGACGACGATTTCAACGCAGAGGTACGCAGGCTGACTTTCAATTCGGACAATAACAATCCTACCGTGTACTTCTTTGAGGAATTGGCGATAAGCAGGCAGGACGAGCACGAATCGCATCAGACTTTCTGCAATATGTTTATCAGCACCGAAATAGACAAGCAAAGGAATATTGTCTTTGTGCGCCGCAAGGCAAGACGAAAGAAAGGGGATATTTACGCGGCTTATATTATCAGGGGACTAAAAGACCTGGAAATCGAGACCAACCGCTTTAACTATATAGGGCGCAATAAGGACGAACGCACCCCCGATTTTATTCTCAATAAAAATATCAAGTTCAATTCCGAAGGGGACGTATTGGAGCCTTGCGTCGGATTTAGCGGCAAATTTATCAAGCGCGGAAACAGCGGCTACCGCTGCGAAATAATAAAAATCGTAGACGAAAATATGGATAACCTGCTAAATCTTATTGAACTGCTGCCCTCCGATTTTTACGAATACGCGCTGGAAAAATCCACACAATTCATTCTGCACAGACAGGCGGGGGCGCTTGCGGCACCTTTTTTGTACAAGCCTTACTCGCAGGAAACGCTGGCTTTTGTTTGCGAAAACGATTTGCACAAAGAGTTTGCGGAAATTACCGATTACAAAAAGACTCTCTTTTTCAGGCTGCAAAGCATTGAGGATACGCCCCTGCTCCTTTCGCTGTGCTCAATTATAAACAGTTTAAGATTATTCGGCATAAGGACAAGACTGCTTATTGTCTATGAAGATACGGGCGACGACAAGAACAAAGCCCATATAGAGGAGCAATTAAAACGAAACTTTATTTCCGATTACAAGCTGATTAATGCCGCGGAAGAAAACAGCTTTATCAAAGAATTTGCGTTTATTTCCTTAAACGAGAGTCTCGCGTTCGGAGAATTCTCCTTCCCCGACAATACGGGAGTACAGGAAGGTATCCCTCCCGCTTATCAGTTTGATTTAAAGGAAAATATGCTGTTGGAGTCCGGAAACGGCGGCTTTGATACTGAAGGCAACTACCTTGTGGATAACACGCGTTTGCCCGAATTGCCTTATTCCAATATCGTGGCGGGAAAGCAAGGCGGTTTTGTAATAACCGAAAACGGAGGCGGTTTTGCGTTTTTCGGTAACAGCAGAGAAAATAAGGTCATTCGCTTTGAAAACGACCCCATAAAAGATTATGCTTATGAACAACTGCACTTATGTTCCGACGTCAATTACAGACTAAACCGCAGCGGTCCCAATTGCAGAGTAACCCATGGTATGGGCATCACTCTGTTTTCCTCCCGCTTTGACGAATTGAGCATTGATTGCGAATTTTATATTATCGAAGAAGGCAGCATCAGAATCGCGGAAGTAAGCGCGAACCAAAAAAATATGGATAATTTATGTTTCGCCTACTTTTTGGATTGCGCTTTGGGCTGGAGGCATGAGCCGACATTCATTTATCGGCAATTTGAAAACGGTATTCTCAAAGCAAAAAATCTATATAATTCGCAGGCTGTTTTCATTAAGGCGATAGGCAAAAACATTTCCGTAAGCTCCAACGAAAACCTTGATTTATCCAATCTTTATATCAGCATTGACAGACCGCTGTCCCAAAATAAGTTTTATATCGCTATGTCTGACAGCGCGGACGCGCTTGCCACACTTTGCGAGGAAAAAATCGAATATAAAAAGGAAGAAGTACGCCAGTATTATAAAAATCTGTCTAATATAGAATTAATAAGTAAAATTACTTCGGCAAATCTGCTAATTAATAACTATTTATTGTATCAGGTGATATCAAGCAGAATGAACGCAAAGAGCGGATATTATCAAATAGGAGGCGCGACGGGTTTCAGAGACCAGTTGCAGGACGCGCTTGCGCTCATCCATTCCGCCCCCCAAAGGTGCAGGGAGCAAATACTCTATCACGCCGCTCACCAATACAGCGAAGGCGATGTGATGCATTGGTGGCACCATGAAAAATTCGGCGTGCGCACCCGGATAAGCGACGATAAACTGTTTTTGCCCTACGCCGTGGCGGTATATACCGAAGCTACGCAGGATTATTCCATATTGCAGGAGAAAGTACCATACCTCTCTTCGCCCGTACTGGAGCCCAATGAACAGGACAGATTTGAAAACCCTCCCTACACCGCCGAAAGTTTTACACTGCACGAGCATTGTCTGCAGGCTATCAGGCACAGCCTGAAATTCGGGGAACATAATTTGCTGCAAATGGGCTCCGGCGACTGGAACGACGGAATGGATTATATAGGCGAAAAGGGAAAGGGCGAAAGCGTGCTGCTGACCATGTTCGCGTATGAAACCATTATGAAATTCAAGGAGCTTTGCAAAGATTCCACGCGCATAGAACTGGTAAATATTGCGGCAAAGCTGCAGAAAGCAATAGAGGCGCACGCGTTTGAAGGAGAGCATTATATGCGCGCTTATTCGGACAGCGGCAAATGGTACGGGACTATGAAATCGGATGAATTTAAGATTGACCTTGCCGTCCAAAGCTACGCCCAGCTTAGCGGCATCGCCTCCGAAGAAAGGGCAAAATCGGCAATAGATGCCGCGGGCATGTATCTGGTTGACCGCGAAGGCGGCGTTATCAAGTTGCTTGATCCGCCGCTTAACAAGCAGCATTATATCGGATATATTTCCTCATATCCCGAAGGAGTTAGGGAAAACGGGGGGCAGTATACCCACGCCGCTATCTGGTACCTGATAGCCCTGGCGCGGCTTAACAGGCAAAACGAAGCCTTTGAATTGTTCCAGATGATTAATCCCATAGAAAAGAACCGTAACCCATTCTGGGCTAATAAATATCTTGGGGAGCCGTATGTCTTAAGCGGCGACGTTTACGCCGGCAAAGATAATAAAGGCAGAATGGGCTGGAGCTGGTATACGGGCAGCGCCGCCTGGGCATACCGACTGCTGACCGAAGAGTTTTTGGGGCTGAAGCGCAGAGGGGAAGAGTTGATAGTAGACCCGCTTTTGCCCGACGCACTGGCGGATTGCGAGGTAATATACAGATATAAAGACGCGAAATACACTATAAAATATCGCAAAACCAATAACTATAAACTGTATTTTGACGGTATAGAAATCGCCAAAGGCAAAGCTATTCCGCTGCACGCCGATAAAGGAGCGGAAATAGTCTGCGAATGCTGAACGCTTAGGATTACGCCAATATCTTATACTCTTTCCGTATTGACAAGGCAATAATTATGCTATATTATTAAGGTACAACCGGATATTGGAGAAAGCAATGTATTTTAATAAAGAGGACGGAGTCCTTACATTTAAGGGCAAAAAAGTTTTTTGCCATAATGAAAAGGCTCCGTTTATTGATTTACTTAAGATTGAATATTCTTATTCCGGACGGCGAGGCAGCCAAAAGACAGTCACCAGAACAAAAGAAAGTATAGCCCTTGCAAAACCGGATGTTGAATTCAATAACGATAAAGCGATTTTCAAATTTTCCAATGACGACAAGTATTTGACTCTTGAATTTACCCCAATTGAAAATACATTAAAAATTACCCCGATAGAATATTCCGAGGGTTATAAGGCTAAATTCAACTTTGCCTCCGACAAAGGGGAAAAACTGTTCGGGCTGGGGGAACGCTTCCTGAAATTAAACCTCAAAGGCGAGGTAGTGGAAAATATAGTCAGCGAACATATCGGACTAGCGCAAATTCTTGCCAAGGCGTATCCGGTTTTGCAAAAAATCGGAATTAAGGCAAAAGCGGAGTTCAAGGATATAAAAACCTATTGCCCTATCCCCGTTTATACTTCGGATAAAATGTATTCGGTTTGGGTTGACAGCGCGGATTACGGCGTTTTTGATTTCAGAGCGGCGGACGCAAACGCCGTTACCTTTGAGCAAATGCCCGAGAACATCTACTTTATTACGGGCAAGGATTACATTGATTTATCCAAAGGTATCAATGCCTTGCTGCCTCCGGCGCAATACCTGCCCCATTGGGTACATAACGGTATGATTTTAGGCATTAAGGGCGATTTGACGGAAGCCGTTGAAAGGGCGATTGCCGCAAAACACTCAGGCATTGCCGTTGCCGGGATATGGTGCGAAAACTGGAGCGGCTATAAGCAGACTGTAGCGGGAAGGCAAGTATATTGGAATTGGGAATACGATAAAACGCTTTACCCCGATTTGCCCGGCAAAATTAAGGAATTGGAGAAAGAGGGTATCAGATTTTTGGCGTATATCAATCCGTATCTGCTTAAAGACGCGCCGATGTATAATGATTTTAAAAGCAGAGGATTTTTGATTTTAAACAAAAAGGGTAAAGTATATCATATCAAAACCACAACATTTAAGGCGGGCATGATAGACCTTACCAATCCGGAAGCCTTTGAATACACTAAAAAGATTATCCGTGAAAACTTTATAGATATAGGCATTAAAGGCTGGATGGCCGATTTCGGGGAATATCTGCCGCATGATTGCGTGCTGTACGGCAAAGACGCCCGCAGCATGCATAATCTTTGGCCTGTGTTATGGGCGCGCTGCAACCGTGAGGCAATTGCCGAGAGCGGCAAAAAGGACGTATTTTTCTTTTCGCGTTCGGGATATTCGGGCATTGCGGGCTGCTCCCCTGTCTTATGGAACGGCGACCAGCATACCGATTACTCCCCCGATGTGGGTATGGCAAGCGTAATACCCGCTACGCTTTCCTTAGGCATCAGCGGCGTGCCGCTGTGTCACAGCGACATTGCGGGATTTATTACCTTCGGCAGACTGGTAAGGGATAAAGGATTATGGATACGCTGGCTGCAGATGAGCGCCTTTTCCCCGCTTATGCGTTCGCACGCAACCCCCCGTCCATTGGACAACGTGCAATTTGATTCTGACAAGGAAGTTATCGCGGCAACCGCCCTATATTCCAATATACATAAATTGCTGACACCTTATCTTATACATATCATTGACAATGAAGCGGCTATGGGTATGCCCGCAATGCGCCCGGTTTTTTACCATTATCCCAATGAAGAAATTTCGTATACGGACGATTTTTGCTATATGCTGGGCAATGACCTTTTTGTTGCGCCCTCTTTCTCGGAAGAGAGCCAACCAAGAAAGCTATGCGTACCCGACGATAACTGGATTTGCCTTTTTTCCGGCAAAAACGTGAAGGAAGCAGTTTTTACTCAAGATAGAATTGCCGTTTTATACAATAAAGCAAGCAAATTTTGCGATACTTTCAAGGCAATTACCGATTATATCAAACAAAACGGAGACGGAGATGAACAAAAGCGCGGATAAGCAAACAGACATTAGCCAAAAAGTGCCGCTTAAAGAAAAACTGTTTTTCGCGGCGGGCGATATTTACGGCGGCGGCGCGGGCGCGATGATTACCGCAATATACCTTGTTTTTCTGGTAAACAACGGTTTAGGTCCCGCTCTTGCCGGCATAATTATTATGCTCGCTCGTATCTGGGACGCCGTCAACGACCCTATGATGGGAGTGATATCGGACAATACCAGAAGCAAATGGGGGCGCAGACGTCCGTATATCTTTGCGGGCGGATTTTTACTTACCGTCGCTTTTGCCCTGCTGTTTATGCCGCTTTACGGCATACAAAGCGTTGCGGTAAAATTCGCGCTTTATCTTTTCGCCATGTTGTTTTACAATACGGTATCCACCGTTATTCTGGTACCGTATACCTCTCTTTCCACCGAAATCAGCGCGGATTATATGGAAAAAACCAAGGTCAATACCATCCGCCTAATCTTTTCCATGGTATCTTCCATGATCAGCGGGTTAGTGCCTATGGTGCTTATAGAGGCGTTAAATAAAAAGCAGTTGACATTAACCGCTTTTTCCTTGGTAATCATTTTCGCATTCGGCATTTTCTATGCCGTGCCCGTAATCTTATGCGCCGTAAAATGCAAGTCCAGAGTGCCCGACCCGGTTGAGAAAACCGCTTTTTCCGTTAAGGCGTTTTTGCGGCCGCTATCCGTAAAACCCTTCCTTTATTTGGTGCTTGCCTTTTTATTTTCTTATTCGTGCATGGATATAATAATCACCAACATTGTATATTTTGCGGATTTCGGAATTGATTATGAATTGGATTCCTTTATATACGTTGTTTTAATTATGGCCTCTTATGCGGTTACCGTGCCTTTCTATTCAAAACTGTTAAAGAACGGGGTCAGCAAGCCTGTTCTGTTCAGGGCGGGTATACCCTTATATATTTTTGGCGCGATATTCCTTTGCCTCATTATACCCTATTTCAGACTGCCGGAATTTTTAATTTTTCCTGCTTGCGTGCTGATAGGCATAGGTCTGAGCGGCTCTCAAATGATGCCTTGGATAATGTTCCCCGATGTTGTGGACGCGGGCGAATTGCAGCTAAACGAACGCCCTACCGGTTATTTTTCCGGATTGATGACCTTTATCAGAAAAAGCACTTCTGCCATCGCTATTGGGCTTAGCGGAATAATTTTGGAGTGGACGGGTTTTATCAAGCCGGAAACGGACCCGCTGACCGGACTTGTAACCAACTTCACACAGCCGCAAAGCGCGGTATGGGGCATCAGACTGGTTATTATTGTGCCTATCATTATATTTATGAGTTCGGCGTATCTCTTTTCCGGTAAAATTAAGCTGACCGCCCGCAGGTCGCAAATGATTTCACAGTTGCTGGAAGTGCGTCATAACCTTAAAAATCTGAGCGGGAATTCCTTATCCGAGCTGACAAACGGATTTTTGGAGGACAATACGGAAGAGCGCGTGTACAGCGAAGAAAAGTTTATTGCGGCGCTTACTACGGAGCAAAAAGCAAATTATCAGGAAATAAAGGATAAGGTATTAAAAATAAACTGACCTGAAGCATTATAAGCATTGGGTCATAAAACTGAACCTTATTGTTTCTTTAGCTGTTTATAAACCTGATTGGCTCCCGTAGCCGCAAGCCCGTTGCAGCCGCCGATAAAAATCGCGCCCAGTATATTGCCCGAAGGCATAATTTCGGGCGAGACCAAAAAAGCCAAAATACCGAGAACCATACCTGAAAATAATGCTATTAGGGGTATGATTCTGCGGTATTTTTCATTTTCCTGAATAACCGATTTATATACCTCAATTATCATATAGACGATTGCGGTAATTGCGGGCGTTGTAAAGCATTGCGCGAAAGCGTTCATCATACCACCTCCAACATACATTATATGCCGGGGGTGGGCGCTCTTTACGTTATCAGTACTCCAGCTTGATTTGCTCCTTGTCACTCTTTTTCTTCAGTTCAAGCTGCTTTATGAATAAGTCCTCATCCAAGGGCAATTCTATTTCCTTATTAAGCCAACCGGACAAGTGGATGGCATTGGATATGGTTAATCCGTCAATACCGTCTTTTCCTGGAGCGATAAGCGGCTCATTACAGAGAATATGCGCGCTGAAGTTTTGTATAATTTTGGTATGCTGACCGAACACGTATTCCAGCAAACTTGCGATTTTGCTTATGCGTATGACTTTCTTTTTATAAGGGATTTTGGGCATAAACTTCTTATTTTGAGCGTTGAACTCCTGTTCTCCCTGAGCAAGTTTGTAATACTCCAGCCTGTTATTGTCTATTATTATCTTTCCGCCGTTGGAGCTGATCTCCAGCCTGTTGGTACCCGGGGAATCGTGGGTGGAAGTCACAAACAAGCCGCTTGCGCCGTTTTCGTATTCAAAATAGGCGGTAACATCGTTTTCCACATTGATATCCCGCAATACCGCTTCTTTTACATATCCGCGCACCTTTTTGGGCATACCCACCAGCCATTGAAATAAATCCAACTGATGCGGGCATTGATTAATCAGCACTCCGCCGCCCTCGCCAGACCACGTGCCGCGCCAGCCGCCCTGATCGTAATATGCCTGCGGGCGATACCAGTTGGTGATAATCCAGTTCGCTCTTTTAAGCTCTCCCATTTCGCCGCTTTCCATTATCTCTTTGGCTTTGCGGTAAAGCTTGTTGGTCCTTTGATTATACATAATGCCGAAAGAGACATTGGGATGCTTCTCCGCGAATTTGTTCAATTCCCTTACGTCTTTGGTAAAAACGCCGGCGGGTTTTTCGATTATCGTATGCACGCCCTTGAAAATCGCGTAGGTAGCGATAGGCGGGTGCAGATAGTGCGGAGTGGCGATTATCACAGCGTCAACCAGTCCGCTGTCTATGAGTTGCTTGTAATTGTCAAATACAGGAGTATCCTTAAGCGCTGCGCGCGCCCATTCTATACGCTTGGGGTCGTTGTCGCATACCGCGCCCAAAACGGAATTGCGGATAATCCCGAACTTCAGTTTTCTGGCGTGAACGCTGCCCATTTTGCCTATGCCGATTATACCGTAACTGATTTTTTTCTTCATTATTTATTTACCTCTTCTATTAAATTCATAAGGTTGTTATACTGGATTAAAAATACCTCTTTTCTGCCTACCCGCTCAAAACGCTTTTTGCCTAAATCGGCATCTATTTTGGAATACGCCTTCGCGATCTTGTTTATCGTCTTAGAAAACTTAAGGAGACTGATTAAATGTACGGGTATTTTCAGTAAAGCGTATTTCATGGTATGCGGCTCCAGGGTCATAAACCCTTGATATCCCCTCTTTGCCAGATCGGCAAAAATCTCCGCGTATCTGCCGTCGCCCGTACCCAGCGGCACTTCTACCCCCGAAGCCGTGTCGCAATCTTTTATATGGTAGTATATCACATAGTCTTTAAGCGCATGATACGCCTCCAGCGGGTCAACGCCGCACTGAACAAAGTTGGACGCGTCAAATATAAGTTTAAGGCCGCTGTCTTTGAGGGCATCGTATATTTTGAGCACTCTTTCGGGCACGTCGCCGAAAATCGCTTTTTCGTTTTCGTGCAGCAGCGTGATGCCCGTCCCTTTTACCACGTCAAGAAAGCCTTGCAGCTTTTTTATTACCTTATCCGCATATTTGTCAGGCTCCGCAAGGCAGCCGAAAAAGGAAAATATGCGGATATATTCGCAATTCATCAATTGACATATCCCCACCAACTCCTTAAGTTGAGCCAGTTGTGTTTGGTAGGCTTGCTCGTCGTCTATGTTAATCTTGCCCAGTGAAGAGCCTATGGAAGAAAACCTGATGTTGTTTTCCGCAAGTGCGGGATAGACTTTTTCCTTAAATTCCTCCAGTGTGTATTGCGTAATTGTTTTCTTGCCGATTTGCCGGGGGCAAAGATAAGCTTCCCCCAATTCCTTAATTACGCTGATTTGCGTGTTTAAATCAAAAGACACCTCGTCATAAAAACCTGAAATTGTCGCTTTAATCATATCTGCCTCCTTTTAACGCTGCACTCTGCCCGAGCCGCCGCTGTTTATTAAATACTCTATTTCCTTGACGGAAACCAAATTCACGTCTCCCTCGATGGTATGCTTAAGACAGCTTGCAGCTACCGCAAACTCTATTGCCGCCTGATTGTCCCTGCCGTTGAGCAAGGCGTAAATCAAGCCTGCCCCAAAGCTGTCCCCTCCGCCTACTCTGTCCACAATATTGATTTCATACCTTCTCGAAATATACTCTTCTCCGCCGCAAACCAGTAATCCCGACCAACCGTTTACGCTTGCGGAAATGCTTTCTCTAAGCGTAAAAGCCACCTTTTGCAGCCCAAATCGCCGCATAAGGATACCCGCAATCTCACCATACGCCTTTACATTAAGTTTCCCCTTGCCGATATCGGTATCCTCGGGATATATGCCGAATACGTCGGCGACGTCTTCCTCGTTTGCGATAAGCACATCGGTATATGCCATAAGTCCGCTCATTACCTCTTTGGCTTTTTCCTTGCTCCACAGCTTATTGCGGTAGTTTAGGTCGCAGCTTACCGTAATGGCTCTTGTCTTGCATTCCTTAAGAATGGCGGTAAGGCAATCAAGCGCGTTTTGGGATAATGCGGGAGTGATACCTGTAAAATGAAACCAGCTTGCTCCCGCTAAAATTCCCCCGATATCCAGTTCCTTAGCCGAAATACTGCAAAAAGCGGAATCCGCCCTGTCATATATCACCTTGCTGGGGCGCTGACTTGCCCCCTTTTCAATAAAGTAGATACCCATCCTTTGAGTGCCGAAAACAATTTTGCTTGTATCCACTCCGTACTTTCTTAAAAAGCTCAATGCCGCATTGCCTATGGGATTGTCCGGCAATTTGGTGCAATACACGGCGTGTTCTCCCATTTGCGCAAGCGAAACCGCAACGTTTGCCTCCCCGCCGCCGTAAGTGGCGTCAAAGCTGTCCGCCTGAACAATTCTTTTATATCCGGGGGGCTGCAAACGCAGCATTAACTCCCCCATTGTTACGATTTTATGCATAAGCCCTACTCCTTTAACCTTTACACATATCAATCTGATGCCTGAATGCCCTTGCCGCCTGCTCCACCGAAAAATAATCTCCGCTTTTTGCGCCCGCGGTTATATTGCCGCCCACGCCCAAAGCGAACGCGCCCGCCTTTAGCCAATCGGATACGTTACCCAGCTCCACTCCGCCGGTAGGAATAAATTCCGCTTGGGGCAACGGGCCTTTTAATGCCTTTAATCCTTCGGGCTTGAATACGCTCCCGGGGAAAAGTTTAAGCACCTCCGCTCCCGCTTCCAAAGCTCTCAGCGCCTCTGTGGCGGACCCTACGCCGGGGATAACAGGGATTGCGTAACGGTTGCAGCATTTTATCGTTTCCAAATCCAAGGTGGGCGCTACTACAAACTGCGCTCCGGAAAGGATTGCCGCCCTTGAGGTATGAGTGTCCAGCACCGTGCCCGCCCCTACTATGGCATCCGTTCCTTTGTATTCCTGACTGACCTTAGCCAGAATTACGTGCGCTTTAGGTAAGGTAAAGGTGATTTCGATAAACCTTATACCGCCCTTATAGCAAGCCTCCGCGCATTTCAGAGCTTCCGCCTCGTCCGTTCCTCTGATTACCGCTATTAAGCCGTCGTTTTTCAACTTGTAAAAAAATTCGCTCTTGTTCATTTTTTCTCCTTATGCAATTCTAATTGCCGGGAATATAATTTGCCGTCAATAGGCAACTCAATTTTCTTTTGCAGCCAGTCGGAAAGATATATGCCGTTAATAAGCATAAGCGACGCCAGCCCTTCGCTGCCTTTGGCAACGCAAGGCTCCCCCTTTTCGATAACCGCGGCAAAATTGGCAAGCACGTTACGCTGCTGCCCCAATATGGTGTCCACAATCCTTTTTATCAGGCCGTAACCGTATTTTTTCCTGCTTATCTTAGTTGTCCCATATAGTCCGCCCTTAGCCCGCCTGCTTACTTCTGGTTCGCTCACCTTGAGTTTATCGAAAATCAATTCGGATTTTTCTATAATCAATCTGCCGCCTTCTCCGCTGATCTCCAGTCTGTTTGTGCCCGGCAAATCGTGCGTGCTGGCTATAAATACCGCCTCAAAGCCTTGCTCGTATTCCAAAATTGCCGTCACGTCGTTTTCCGTTTTGATATCTCTGCCCACCGTTTTGCATTTTGCGCTCACATATTTGGGCATACCGAGCAGCCATTGCAGCAGGTCAAGCTGATGCACGCATTGATTAATCAGCACACCGCCGCCTTCGCCCGACCAAGACGCGCGCCATCCCGACTGATTGTAATATGATTGCGAACGGTACCAGTTGGTAATTATCCAGTTGGCGCGCTTGATTTTGCCAATCTGACCGCTGTCTATAATCCGTTTGGCCTTTTTATATATATTGTTTGTCCTTTGGTTGAACATTATCGCAAATACGGTATCCTTTACCTTTTCGCTTGCGGATACTGCGGAATACGCGTCCTCTATATCCGCTGCCAGAGGTTTTTCCACCAGAGTATGCACTCCGTGCTCAATGGCGTATTTTGCGATTTTGGCGTGTGAATAATGCGGTGTGGCAATTATCACGGCGTCAAGGTTACACTTCTCTATCATTTCTTTATAATCGGTAAAGGCGGCAATATCGCCGTTCTTGTATTTTTCCAGCTTTTTCTCGTCGATATCGCAAACCGCTGTCAATCTAAGGCTTCCCGCAAGCTTATGGCGGATATTGAAAGCGTGTACGCTGCCCATTCTGCCGATGCCGATTACTCCCGTTTTGACCATACTATACCCCCGAATACGCACTGAATCCGCCGTCTACGGGAAGCACAACGCCGGTAACAAAGCCGGAAGCCGCGTTATCCGTCAAATACAATAAAGAGCCGAATAAATCCTCAGGCACTCCGAATCTGTTCATAGGAGTATGCGACAGTATTTTTTTACTGCGCTCTGTCAGCGTGCCGTCCTGATTAAATAATAATTGCTTGTTTTGCGCGGAAGAAAAAAAGCCGGGAGCAAGCGCGTTGACCCTAACCCCGCGGGGAGCAAAATGCACCGCAAGCCATTGGGTAAAATTGCTGATTGACGCTTTTGCCGCGCTGTAAGCGGGGATTTTTGTAAGGGGGCGAAAGGCGTTCATACTGGAAACATTAATGATTACGCCGCCCTCTCCTACCTGCTCGCCGAATACCTGAGTGGTCAAAAACGCGCCCAAAAAGTTCAAGTCAAAGATAAAGCGCACCCCTTTTTCGTCCAAATCAAAAAATGTTTTTCCCGAAGCATCGTCCGCCTGCCAAACTTCGGAGGAAGTCGTCGCGCCCGGATGGTTGCCGCCCGCGCCGTTGATAAGAATATCAATTTTGCCGTATTTTTCAATAACCTGTCTTTTACATTCAGCTAAACTTGCCTTATTCAGCACGTCTGCCGTAAAGGCGGCGGCGCATCCTCCATTCTTCGCGATTTCGTCGGCTACCGCCTGCGCGCCTTGCAGGTTAATATCCAGTAAAGCGATTTTCGCGCCGCACCCCGCAAGTGCTTTGGCAAAGGATGAGCATAACACGCCCGCCGCGCCCGTGATTACCGCAGTTTTTCCCGTTAAGTCAAATTTGTAACTCATTTTATTTCTCCTTTCTCCAAAGCTTCCCAGATACCCGCCAGATACATTACACCCAACGCTCTGTCGTAAAGTCCGTAGCCGGGTCTGCCTTTTTCGCCCCAAATCATTCTGCCGTGGTCTGGTCTGATATATCCGTCAAAGCCTGATTTGTAAAGAGCTTTCATAATGGCGTACATATCAAGACTGCCGCAAGAGGAAGGGTGGGCGGTTTCGGAAAAACAGCCTTCACCCACAATCTTAATGTTTCTGAGATGCGCAAAATGTATGCGCCCCTTTAATTTTTCCGCCATTGACGGTAAATCATTGGTGATCGCGGCGCCCAAAGAGCCCGCGCAGAACGTAATTCCGTTAGCGGGAGAGGCATTGAGCGAAAACAGCCTTTCATAGCTTGACATATCCGTAATAATACGGGGCAGACCGAAAATATCCCACGGCGGGTCGTCGGGATGTATGGCCATTTTTACGCCGCAGCTGTCGCAAACGGGTATAATTTCATCCAGGAATTTCTTTAAGTTTGCCCACAAATCTGCTTTTGTAAAACCTTTATATTTTGCCAGAACGTCCCTTAATTCCTTTTGGGTGTAGCTTGCGTCCCAGCCCGGCAGGCTTAAATCGCTTTGCATGGGATTAAGCGCAAGCACTTCCCTTTCGTCATAGTACAGCGCGTAGCTTTTGTCATCCATAACCTTATTAAGGTCGCTTCTCAACCAATCGAAAACGGGCATAAAGTTGTAGCAAATCACCTTAACTCCCGCTTTCGCGAGTCTGATAATATTGGTTTTGTACGCTTCTATATGCTCCTTAGCCTTACCCGAGCCCAGTTTTATATCCTCGCTTACGGGCACGCTTTCCACAACCTCAAAGCTCAGGGAATGCGCTTTGGCACTTTGGGCTATGGCGTTGATACTCTCCTCGCTCCACGCGGTACCGACCGGAGTGTCATACACGGCGGAAACGATGCCGTCCACTACGGGTATCTGGCGGATATTTTCTAAGGTAACTTTATCCTGTTCTCCGTACCATCTGAATACAAGCTTCATTTTTTCTCCTTTATTTCATCATTTTATAATACTCTTTCGGGGTCATACCGAATTCTTCTTTAAAGACTCTGAAAAAGTTGGAAATATTGTAGTAACCGCATGCGCCTCCGATACTTTGCACAGATTCTCCGCTAAGCAACAACTCTTTTGCCAGCGAAAGCCTTTTAAGCGTGATATACCTGCCGATATTGATACCTAATTGCTTTTTAAACTCATGCGCAAGATAATATTTATTCACGCTCAATCCGTCCGCGATACTTTGCAGTCTTAAATCATGGGAAAGATTGTCGTTGATATATTTAAGCGCGCTTTCCATTAAAGGCGACCTTTTGGTATCTTCCCCGATGTGCTGAACGCAGCAATCCAAATATCTTGCGAGCTGAATCAGGATAGACTTAATATTTACCTCCGCCAATATATCCCAGCCAAAGAGGGATTTATCGCAGCAGGTCAGCAGATTGTCAAGGTAAGACCTTACTTGCAGGGTAACGTCACCGTTATTTGGGATTCTGTTCCTTTGGTTTTGGTTAGCCAATCTGAAGCATAATGATAAATCGGTGTCCGCGGTAGAAAGGCTTTCCATCATCTTTTTGGATATCCAAAGCACTATGCGCTCATATTTTTCATTGTCGCATAAAAAGATAGGCTTATGAAGCTGTCCCGGCGAAATCAACACTATATCCCCGGGGTTAAGCTCAAAAAAGCGGCAATCTATATCATAAGTCACCCTGCCGGATATAAAGTAGTACAACTCGTAAAAATCGTGGTGATGCAATTCCACATTGCAATGGTTTTGCGTACTGTAGTGAAAAATCTCATACCCTTCGTTTTGCATCACTTGGCGTTTGTTGTATTCGTTTATCTTCATAATTACAAAAAGCTGCGGAAATCGATAAGCATACCTAACGAGCGGGGCAAGCAAGACAGTGCGGACAGCGTACCAAAATCGGAGTCCAAAAGATAGTCTTTGCCCATCAAATCTTTCATACGCAACTCCTTTTAAATTAGTATAGCACAATAAACAATTTAAGCAAGTAGTATATTGTATTTTTTTGAAAGAATATGATATATTGTTTATCCATTGGGCACAAAAAAAGCAAGCTCTTTCACTTGCTCTTTGCCTAATGCTTTACAGCATGGCAATATTTTGGCTGGGGTAGATGGATTCGAACCACCGATGCGGGAGTCAGAGTCCCGAGCCTTACCGCTTGGCGATACCCCAATGCAACTTTTACAATTTTACATTAAGATAAATTAATAGTCAAGTGTTTTTCTGTGGTACGGACCAACAAAAACAGGCGTTATTTGTTACGACAAGCGCATTATCGGTTTGACTTTCCTGATATTTTTGATGTATACTTTTATTATTAACATGCAAAGGAGCGGTTATGGCGGAAAGCATTAAGGAAGCTTGCGGAATCTTCGGAATTTATTGCAAAAATGAGCTAAATGCCGCAAAATTGGTATATTACGGACTTTACGCGCTACAGCACAGAGGGCAGGAGAGCTGCGGAATCGCCATAAACAATAATAATAAAATCACCTGCGTAAAAGACGTGGGACTGGTAAGCGACGTTTTTAACGCGCACATCTTGGACGAAATGCGCGGCTCCATTGCGGTGGGACACGTACGCTATTCCAATTTTGATAACAACACCAGAGAAAACGCCCAGCCATTATGCGCCAATTACGTTAAAGGCACGCTGACCATTGCGCATAACGGCAATATCGCCAATGCGGAGCAATTACGCCGCGAGCTAATGGATGAGGGCGCAATATTCCAATCCACAAACGACAGCGAAGTTATTGCCTTTCTGATAGCCAAAGAAAGGACGAAGAGCGCAAGCATAGAGGAGGCTGTCTCCAAAGTAATGCCCAGGCTTTTGGGCTCTTATTCCTTAATCGTAATGAGCCCGCGCAAGCTTATAGCGGTGCGCGACCCTTACGGCATAAGACCGTTGTGTATCGGCAAGATTGACGACAGTTATATTTTCTCCTCCGAAAGCTGCGCGCTGGATGCCGTTCAGGCCGATTTTGTAAGGGATGTCCAGCCCGGCGAAATTGTGGTAATCTCCCCTGCTTCGTTATATTCGCTTACCGAACATTGCACTGTCAAGAGCGCGCTGTGCATATTTGAGCATATATATTTTGCCCGTCCGGACAGCGTTATAGACGGGGTCAGCGTGTATGAGGCGCGCAAAAACGGCGGCAAGATTTTGGCAAAGAGGTTTCCTGTTGAAGCGGACATAGTCATCGGCGCGCCCGAAAGCGGCATAGTAAGCGCTATTGGCTACGCCGAGGAAAGCAAAATCCCCTACAGCTACGGCTTGATTAAAAACCGTTACATCAGCAGAACTTTTATTAAACCGGGTCAGGATATGCGCGCGGACAGCGTAGCCATCAAACTTAACGTGTTAAAGCACACCATTGCGGGTAAGTGCGTTGTGGTTATCGACGATTCCATTGTCAGAGGCACCACAATGATGCGCATAATTAAAATACTAAGGGACGCGGGCGCAAAGGAAGTCCACGTGCGTATAAGCAGTCCGCCCTTTTCTCACCCGTGCCACTTCGGCACCGATATTTCCAATTCCAAGGAATTGACTTATGACGAAACAAAGCAAGACGCGGTGGAAATCCTGCGGCAAAAAATCGGCGCGGATTCGCTGTGCTTTTTGCCTAAAGAGGAGCTTAACAATCTCGCCCCAAACTCCAAACTGGACTTTTGCATAGGCTGTTTTACCGGCAAATACGCAATCCCCGTTGACAAATATTTGCAAAGAAAGCAAAGCAAGCATATAATTGACGTAAATTGCACGGTAAAACCGAAAAGTTAATACTGTTAAAATGCGCTTTTTGAGTTGACATAGCAAAGCGGATAATGTAATATATAACAAGCAAAGCAATACTTGTGCGGTCGTGGCGGAACAGGCAGACGCGTACGTTTGAGGGGCGTATGGGACACCGTATGGGTTCAAGTCCCATCGACCGCACCAAAAACACGCCGGAAGGCGTGTTTTTACGTATCTTGCGACTGTAAGGAGCAAGATACACATAATGCCGCTTGTTGGCAAGCGGTACATCATGCCGCCATTGGTTGTGAAGCCGCTATCATTGATTTAAACTCATTGCGCCTTTGCGATAACCTCACTTGACAACGGAATAAGAGCATTTGTTATGTATTTGTTTTCACGACGTATAATCCTTACGTTTATGTTTATTTTATACTCAAAGCAGCCTGCAACGCGTCTTGGGTGGCGTTTGCGATACGGCCTACTTTTGCGGCGTCTCCGATAAGGTATACTTTGTCAAACACTCCGCTTACCGCATCGTAAAGCGACTTTTCGGGGCGCACGCCCAGCGATAAGACCACATTGTCCTCGGGGATTTGCTTTTGCTCTCCGGTTTGGGTGTTTTCCACGACTATTCCTGTATCGGTAATTTTAATCAGTTTATGCCCTGTAACTATTTCCGCATCTTTGAGTTTGGGCAATACGTCGTCCGTATGCTGGAACCATGTGCCGGGGGCAACCTCTTCCGCCATTTCGATAATGGTAACCTTGTTGCCTTGCTCTTTTAACAAGACGGAGGTTTCCAGACCCGTCATTCCCGAGCCGATAACCGCAACCTTTTTGTCTTTCAGCTTAACGCTGCCGTCAAGAATATCCGTTACCGTATAAACGGAAGGCAAATCCACACCCTCGATTGATCTGGGGCGCAACGCTACGCCGCCGGTAGCGATAATTACCGCGTAAGGATTAAGCTCTTTCAGCGTTTCGGGGGTTGCGGCGGTATTGTATCTTATTTGCGCGCCTGCTTTTTGTGCCGCTGTGACAAGGTCATTCACGCTCCACATCAGTTTATCCTTTTTAGGCGTGGAGACGGCAAGGAGAATTTGTCCTCCCGCTTTTCCGCTTTTTTCAAACACAACAGGCTTAAAGCCACGTCTGCCTAAAATTTCCGCAGCGGTCAGTCCGGCCACTCCTGCGCCCACGACAGCCACCACTTTTCCTTGACCGTCCGCGGGCAAATCATTTAACTCTCCTTCCCTGCCTATCCATGGGTTAACGGCGCATAGCCCGTGCGTGCCCACAAAGGCGTTTTCCTGCATGCTTTGAATGCAGTATAAACAGCAAATGCAGCGTTTTATATCTTCCGCTCTGCCTTCTTTTACTTTATTTGCCCAATGCGGGTCCGCCAAATGCGGCCGCCCCAGCGAAATAAAATCCTGCACGCCCTCCTGCAGTTGCCTTTCCGCCTGCTCAGGACTCCTTATAAGGTTGGCGGCGATAACAGGAATGCTCACCGCCTTTTTTACCTCTTGCGCCATATAAGCGCGCCAGCCCGGCGTAAAGGAAGTGGGTTCCAGCCAATAATTGAAAGTATCGTAAGCGGCGGAGGAAATATCCAGCGCGTCCACGCCAGCATTCTCCAGAATTTTCGCCATTTCAATCCCTTCTTTCAGGTCGTACCCTTTGCCCTGCTCGCCTATATAGCAGTAGCATTCGTCCGCGGTAAGCCTTACTATAATGGGATAGTCCCCGCAACGCCGGCGAATGCCCGCTATTATCTCCAGCAAAAACCTCATCCTGTTTTCCGGACTGCCGCCGTATTCGTCCTGCCGCCTGTTGGTAAACGGGCTTAAAAACTGCTGAATAAGGTAGCCGTGCGCGGCATGCAGCATAACCGCGTCCACTCCCGCTTTATAACAGCGTTCGGCGGCCAGCACAAAATCGTTGATCAGCGATTTTATCTGTTTGTTGGTCAGCGCGCGCATTTTGCTTTCCGCGAACTTGCTGCGCTCCACCACCGAAGGGGCGTATACCTTAGGCACCAAGTCTCTTTCCATCAGCTTTTTGAAAAGCGGAGTCATTTTATATATCATTTTTTTGACCGGCTTATACTTTGCGAAAGGTTTAAGCAGGGGCACCGTGCCTATCAACAGCCCCAAATTTTGCCTGCCCGGATGATGAAGCTGAACTGCAAGTTTTGCCCCGTGACTATGTATCCTTTCCGCAAACTTTCGCATCGGCTCTATATGGTGGTCGTGACTCATGGCAAGCTGCGCGAAAGCGGTAGCGCCGTGCCAATCGTTGACTCTGGTTACCTCTGTTACTATAAGTCCCGCTCCCCCTTTGGCGCGCTCTTCATAGTAATCCACAAGCATTTGGGTGGGCTTGCCGTCAAAGTCACCCAGCCCCATCAGCATAGGCGCCATAACTATGCGGTTTTTTACTTGCATTTTACCGATATTCATAGGGGAAAAGAGTTTTTCGTATTTCATAAAATATCCTCACATTGATTTAATATTTTTATTCCTTGTCTAAAATAACGCTTATCGCTTTGCCGATACAGCCGGCCGTATCGCTTGCGAGCATGCTTACCTCGTTTTTTTCCGCTTGCGCAAGCTCGCCTGCCAGACCGTTGATATACGCCGCCGCGGCAACGCCCAATAACAAATCATTATCCGCAACGTATCCGCAAATGCCTGCCAAAATGCCGGACAGCACGTCTCCGCTGCCTCCGGTCGCCATACCGGGCGCGCCTCTGTCGGTAAGATAAACCGTCGTGCCGTCCGTAATAACAGTGGTAGGACCCTTTAATAACAGAATAATATTATATTTTTGGGCGAAATCCATAGCCGATTTTATCGGGTTACAGTTTATTTCCTCGCGGGTTGCGCCGCTCAGTCTTTCAAACTCTTTAAGATGGGGGGTAAGGATAACCCGGGCTTTTGAGGCAGAAAGTATATCTTTATCCATTGCCGCCAAAGCGTTAAGGCCGTCCGCGTCTATTATTACCCTGCCGTTGTATTCGGATAATACATAAGTAAGCAAATTGCGAATATGAGCGGAACGCCCCAAACCCATACCTATAGCAACCGCTTCGGTCTTGTGTAAAAGCTTGTCCGTTTCCTCTTTGTCAAATACAATGCTGCCGTTGTCATCGCTTAATAAAAATAAAGTGCTGTCCAATAAATATGGCAACACCGCTTGCCTTAAAGAACACGGAACGGCAAGTTTTGCCACACCCGCCCCCGCTCTCAGCGCGCTGCAGGCAAGGTTGGCAAGCTTTGCGGCTCCGCTGTACTCAAAACTTCCGCCGATTAGCGCTACGTATCCGTAATCCCCCTTGTTGGAATAATTTGCTCGCGCAAATAAATGCCGAATATCCTCTTTTTCAAGCAGCCAAAAAGTAGGCTCCTGCAATTCTATTCCTATATCGCAGTCAATTTTAGATTTAATTACATCTTTTGCCCTGCCCAAAAAATGCCCGCTCTTGAAATCCCCTATCGAAACGGTAAGGTCGGAGCGTACGCAAATATCGCCCAAACCATTATCGCCGTTAAGTCCGCTGTTAATATCCAATGAAATCACGTAAGCGGAAGAAGCGTTTATTTTTTCTATTATATCCCGCGCCAATCCCCGCGGCTCTCCCTTAAACCCTGTGCCGAAAATACAATCCACAACAGTATTAAAGGAACTGAAGTCAGTATCGGAATCGCACAACTCGGTTTCTACGCCTTTTTCAATACATTTTTCATAAAAAAATCTGCCGTCGGAGGAAAATTTATCCGCAAGTAAAAATATTTTGCATTTTTTTGCCCGATCCTTTAACAGATACGCCAAAACATAGCCGTCGCCCGCGTTGTTGCCCGTACCGCACACTATGGCAACAGGCTCTTTATACTCCGCGCTCTTGTAGGCGGCATATCCCGCCCTATACATCAAATCTTTGCCGGGAGTACCCGATTTTATTGCGTGCTCATCGCTTTTGCGCATATTTTCCACGGAAACAACTTTTTTCATATCTGCCTATGCTGTTATTTTACTATAAATAGCAGATAATGTAAATTAATAATAGTTATCGTTTTTGGTATTATGATAATCTTTGAAATAAAGAATGTTTGCAAAAGTTGCATTTTTCCGTTTTTTGCATTATAATCAATGCATACATAACAAATTCATTTTGTTACTCTAAAAGCGAGGTGAAAATATGTCAACATTTTTTTTCGATTCCAATTCCGAGGTTTTTTATACAGTAGCCCGCGAACTCAAACTTGAAAATTACATTAGAATGCCATATATCATAAAGGATGAGCAATATTATTACGACTTAGGCGAAAAGTATGACAGCAAATGGTTTTTAGGTCTTATTAAGGAAGGCTATATGCCCACTACCGCCGCTTTGAACGCGGAAGACTACAAAGAATATTTCCGTCCTTTTTTTGAAAAAGGAGAGGATATTTTATATGTCAGCTTTTCCTCGGCAATGAGCGGCACCTTTGAATCAATGGACATTGCTGTAAAAGAGTTGTCGGCGGAGTTTCCCAAAGCCAAATTTACCCGCTTTAATACAAAGGGCATCACGATGTCCGCGGGAATATCCGTAATAGAGGCAGCCAAGATGTTCAACGCAGGCGCAACTAACGAGCAAATTGTGGAATTTTTGGAAAAGTTCCATCAAAGAGTAAATTCTTATATTTATGTCGATGACCTGAACTTTTTAAAGAGGGGAGGCAGACTGTCCGCGGGACAGGCCTTTTTCGGCAGTTTACTGAAAATCAAGCCCATTATCAAGCTGGATAAAGCGGGAAAACTCAACGTATACGAAAAGGTCAACGGCACAAAGAAGGCGTGGCTGACCATAGCCAATCAAACAATAGCCGACGCGCGGGATGTGGAAAGCTATCCTATCTATGTAATGGAAACGGGTAATGAAGAAGGCGCGGAATTCGTCAAATCCAAAATAGCCGAAGCGCTGCCCAAAGCCAAAATAATAATGCAGAAAATCGGCCCCGTCATTACCACTCACTGTGGTCCGGGCGCCCTTGGCACTTGTTTTGTGGGAGAGAAAAGACCTGATAGCATCTAATCATTTTGCAAAGCTGAAAAAGATATTCGTCTTTCTCCTTTCGGCAATTGTGCTTGCCGGAGGTCTTTCGGGCTGCGCCGTAAGAAAAGAACATTTCGGCTTTGTCTTCGGCACCAGCGTTTCCATTTACCTCTATGAGCCCTCTCCCGAACCTACAATATCAGCTATCATGGATGAGCTTAAAGGATTGGAAAAGCAGACAAGCACAATATCCGACGAGAGCGATATCTTTCGCATAAACAATTCCTATAAAAATGTCCCTATTTCGGTAGCGCCGGCTACTTTTTTCCTGCTCAAGCGAGCAAAGGAATTATACGCTGAAACGCAAGGCGCGTTCAATCCCGCGCTCTTTCCCCTCGTCAGGCTGTGGCATTTCGACCCAATGGGATATACGGGACTGGCTGACCGCATACCTTCCGCCGCGGAAATTGAACAAACCCTTGCCTATTGTGATTTTGACTTTTTCGTGCTGGACGAGGACACTCAGAGCGTAACCAAAATCCATGAACACGCACAACTGGACCTGGGGGGAATTACCAAAGGGTATGCCGCGGATCTTGCGGTATCAAAGATAAGAAATAACGGTTTTTTGGCTATCGGCGGCACAATAGCGGTAAAAGGCGACCCAAAAAGGATTGGGATTCAATCGCCCAGATCTGATAATATGCCTTTCGGGGTCTTTAC
Organism: Christensenellales bacterium; assembly: GCA_050945855.1. Classification (GTDB taxonomy): domain Bacteria; phylum Bacillota; class Clostridia; order Christensenellales; family DTU072; genus CAYSNP01. Next base: position 26,798 of record JBMNTS010000014.1, read on the forward strand.
TTTAGGCGACGGACTTAAGGTGTCAACAAGCGGCGATTACGAGCGCTATTATGTTTATGACGGCATACATTATCACCATATTATCGGAAAAGACGGATATCCGTCAGGGTACGGACAGGAGAATCCGCCCATTAGCGTTACCGTTGTTGCCGCGGACGGACTGCTTACCGATGTGCTTTCCACCGCTTTTATGATACTGCCTTTGGACGAAGCCGAGCGCATAGCGGAAAAATATGGTTGCAAAGGGGTAATAATTTATGCGAATAAAACTTTTTCGGTTTTCGGCGATTTTGAGTTTGATTTGATAAATGATGAATACACCCCTGCGGAATAGTTTTAAGCAAAACTTATTTAGCGGATATGATCTGATTATATATGCGATTATGCTGATTGCCGCCCTTTGCGTTTTTGCTTTTTCGCCTTCGGGAGAAGGCGCTTATGTCGAGGTTTATTCGGACGGCAAGCTGTACGGAGCATACGAGCTTAGCGCCGATAAGGAAATCTTAATAGAGAGCAAACAAGGCTATAACATGGTGGTGATAAAGGATAATTCAGTTTTTGTCAAAGAAGCTGACTGTCCGGGAAAAGATTGCGTTAAGCACAAGGCTATAAGCAAGGCCAACCAATATATTATCTGTACTCCCAACAGGCTTACCGTTATTATCAAAGGGGAAAGCGAAATTGACGCCTATACGGGAGGAGAGAGATGAACACAAAGCGTCTGTCCTCTCTGATAATTCTGTCCGCTCTTACCCTGATTATCGGCATAATAGAGAGCCTGCTCCCCCCTATTCTGCCCTTTTTGCCTTATGTGAGGATAGGCTTTGCCAATATCGTGATTGTTTACGCTCTGTTTAAATTAGGTGTAAAGGAAGCGTATTTGCTTGCCGTAATCAAATCGGTTTTTACCGGAATATTTTTGGGGAATCCCATAATAATCGCATATTCCCTGCCCTCGTCGCTAATCAGCCTTACGCTGATAACTTTACTGGTAAAAGCAAATAAAAACAGCCTGTGCGCGATAAGCGCGGCAGGCGCGGTTTGCCACAACCTTTGCCAGCTTGGAGTGGCGGCAATTATGGTATCCTCGGCTTTGGTCTTTTCCTATTTGCCTTACTTTGTTTTAGCGGGAGCGTTGTCAGGCTACGCGGTAGGCGTCATTGTGCTTTTACTCTTTAAAAGATTGCCCTTTTGATTATTTTAATTTAATTGATTGTATTATAGGCTGATTTTGCTTTTCCACAGCGCCGCTTCCCTTTTTTGCGGGGGTCAGGACGGCAATATAGTCTACCACTTTCATACCAGAGGTGACTTTGCCGAAAGCCGCGTAATGTCCGTCAAGCGACGTGTTATCCTTATGCATTATAAAAAACTGGCTGCTCGCGCTGTTTTTACCCGCTGAGCGCGCCATGGATAGCACGCCTCTTTTATGCGAAAGGGGATTGGGATGACCGTTGGAGGCAAATTCGCCCTTGATGGTTACTCCGGTGCCGCCCGTGCCGTCTCCTTTAGGGCAGCCGCCCTGTATCATAAAACCACGTATAACCCTATGAAATCCCAGACCGTTATAAAAACCCGTTTCTACCAGCCATTCAAAGTTTTTCACAGTTTCAGGCGCATATTTAGGAAAAAGCTTAGCCTTGATTTTTCCCAAATCACCCAAATCTATAATGATTTTATGCTTCATAACTCTCCTTTTGAATATTTTTTTGCTTCATCCTTATTAAGATGTTCGTCATAATTTCTTATGACGCAACAGTTTTTACCTATATTCTTGGCCTCATACAATGCCCCGTCCGCCTCTTTAATCATTTCCCGCTTGTCTATGGGGGCGTTCGAATTGCTGCCGCAGAGGCCCATGCTCATGGTGACATAGCCCGTATACGAAAGCTTATGCTCTATTTCCAGGTTTCTGACGCCTTCTATTATCAGGTTGGCGATATACTCCGCTTCCTCCAACGTTCGCCCGTATAAAATAGCCAGAAACTCTTCCCCGCCGTATCTGATAATGATGTCGTCCTCCCGGCAGGAATTCTTTATTACATTGGCGACCGCGCTTATTACCTTGTCCCCGTTTATATGCCCGTAAGTATCGTTGTAAGCCTTAAAATTGTCTATATCCATCATGAGCATGCAGATTCGCCTGCGGCTGTTATACTTGTCGCTGTCCCCGTAAAACTCTTCCAGATAATTCCTGTTATATACGCCGCTTAATTGATCCAGCTTGTTAAGCTTGATTAATTTGTTTTGCGCGCTCTTAAGCTCCAGATTGCTTTTGACCAACCTTTTGGTGACGTTATGCCTTAGCATATCCGAATAATAAACCAACAGCATGGTAACGAAATATGATGTGGCTAAGGCAAACGCGACATTAGGTGAAAGAGTGGTTACATCCATCACAAAGATTGTTAAATAAATCACGAGCAAGGCCGCAAGCAAGCCGACGGAAAAATTAAGACCTCTCCTGCGTCCCAATATCATTATAGAGAAGAAAGGAAAGAGGGGATACCAGACAAGAGTGACAATGGAATCGCCCTTGGAAAAAGCAAACAGCGCAAGCAGCGTAAGCGCCATCGAGGTCAATAAAATCAAGCTGTATTTCTTATAATTCCCGGCCTTGGGCAGTCTTAAAAATACAAATAAAAAAGCAAGCGCGCACAGCAAATCGATGGCAAAAGTGACATAGTTTTTTATCAATATATTAAAAAACGCGTATAAGCCCAAAAGAATTGCGCCCGTAATGGCGACAATATAAGTGAGCATAATACGCCTGTTGCTATCTGAATCGGTATCTACAAAATCTTCAAATAACAGCTTGTTGATTTTTTTAAGTAGTTTTTTTAATGTTCTCTCCATTTTTACCTTAGCGATTAAGGCTATAGCGGTGAATTAGTTGTTATCTATCGCAGCCTGCTCGTTAATTGCTTTTTTAATTGTTTTCGGAATACCCGAAGAATTAACGGCCAATAAATATGAGGCCTTTCTCGCGCCCTTTTTCTTTGCTATTCTGATGGGCTGGAAAAGCGCGCTCTTACGTATTGTTTTGCCCTGCCATTTGCTTAAAAGCGTGATTGCGTATTCTCTGTAATCCTGATTTTTCGCATAAACTGTGTTCTCTAAGCTGATTTCCAGTTGTCTGGACGTATCTAGGTTTTCTATAGCTACGCATACGCAATCTGCTTTGGTGATTTTTGCCTTCTCGGTAAGTTTGCCCCCAATCCTGACGCTGACCGCGGCGTCAGCGATATCTCTGAACATAATTTTATAAGTGCGCTTTGCGCGGGTAACGCTCTTATCTCCCTCAACGGGGCGGATAACAAATTCCACCTTGCCGGACTCTTTATCCTCGGCTATCTCAAAACGGGTGGTGGCATATGCTCCGTTAAGATAGGACATATCCGAGCCGTTATCTTCGTATAAATCAAAGGCATTGTTGCCTCTGTAAGCCCATACGGTAAGGTTTTCTGGATTGGCTGTGGAATTGCCCTTATCGTCGGACAGGGGAATAATTGTCCCTTCACGCGCCAATACGGGCATACTCGCTATATCTCTTACAAGCTCAATATCCCCGTTGCTATCGTAAATCTGACCTGTAAAGATATCCGTCCATCTGCCGCGTGGGATATACGCCTTTACCGCGGCCAATCCGGTTTTTCCGCATGTTTTGGTAACGATGGGAGCGACAAGCAAATCTTTTCCGAACATATACTGATTGCGGTATTTACGCAAATATGCAAATTTTTCCTCCGGATAATTATAATACATCGGTTTAATAAGCGCCTCGCCTTGGGCATGAGTGGCGTAATTGAGAGTATAGATATAAGGAATCAGCCTGTGGCGCAGCCTTAACAATTCGGTAGCGATAATATTCGCGCTGAAGCCTTGCTTCCACGGCTCTTTGCCCATCAGTTCATTGGCGGTGGAGTGCAGGCGCAAAATAGGAGAAAACACGCCGAACTGCACCCATCTGATATACAATTCGTCATCTCTTCTGCCAAAATGATGACCGCCTATATCGTGAGACCACCAGCTATAACCCACATTTGTGGCGGTAGAAGTAAAATAAGGAATAAATTTGAGAACTTTCCAGTTGCAGGCGGTATCGCCGCTGAAACCCAAAGGATATCTGTGAGAGCCGATGCCCGCGTATCTGGAAAGAATAAGCGGCCGTCTGCCTTCTCTCCCATTATCCAAAAAGTGAAAGTGGTTGAGCGCCCACAACGGGTCCAGACCCTTCAGCTTGCTTTTGGTGCCTTGCTGCCAATCTATCCACCAGAAATTTACTCCGTTTTGCTCATGTCCGTGATGCATTATGGAAAAATAGTTGTTGATAAATTTATTATCGGTAATATCAAATTCCACGGGCTTCTTGCTGCCGGGGTCTATGTCCATCGCCGCTGCCATTCTCCCGTAATCATCCTCAAACCAACGCAAACCGTCTCTGGGATGAAGGTTAAGGGTAACCATCAGATTGCGCTTGTGCAGCTGCACCAAAAAGTCCTTATGATTGGGGAATAATTCGGTATTCCAGGAATAGCCCGTCCAGCCCGAGCCCTGCACCAAAAAACGCCTTTTGCCCTGCGTGAACCCGAATTTTTTCTTTATGTTTACCCAATGCCAATCCATATCAATTGTAGCGACGGTGATAGGTATATCCTTTTCGATAAACTTATCCATCAGGTCAAGATATTCCTTATCCGTATACGCATGGTAGCGACTCCACCAATTGCCCAGAGCAAATCTGGGGATAAGCGGCATCTGACCGGAAATCCTGTAAAAATCTTTAATGGCGCCGTAATAATCTTTGCCGTAAGCGAAAACGTAATAGTCCTCGCCTTTTACCCTGCGCGGCTCAATTTCGCCCTCTTGATTGATTATCAGTCCCTCGGAATCATCATAGACCGCAACACCCGTCGTGGAGACCAGTCCGTTGCCCAACAGCTTCGTCCAGTCGGAAAAGCACATATCCAAAGTGCGGTAAGTGCCTTTAAGATTGCCGCGATTGGAGCAAGGCACCTTTTTATCCCCGAAATATACGTTTTGCAGTTTTAAGGATTGCGTATTAAACTCAAAGGTTGCCTTAGCGGTCTTAATTAACATTAATTTGCCGTTTTCTTCTTTTTCAAATATAACCTTCGGCAACGCCCTGTTTATAATAGCCTGGGTCGCATCGTCCAAAAAAACGTCCTGAGCGTTGACTTCCACCCTGATTAAACACTCTGTAAGCAGCGTTAATCTGTAGCCTTCGCCCTCAATTTTGTTGGCAATCTCCGCCTTACCCGAGGTACTCATTTTTAGATGCTTTTCAAGGTTTACCATTACAATCTCCTAGTATTGAATATAAATTAGTTTATCATTATATGCAAAGTTTATCGGCTGAGCAACGGGAAGCGAACAAAAATACTCGATTTTCCCTTCTTTGACCATACCCAAAGGCAAAATTCTCTTGCCCGAGCTATAATAAAATGCGCTGACAAGCTCTCCCCGCGAGGCAAAGGAAAGGTCCTCTTTGTACAGCAAATCGTATACGTAATCTATCTTTATTTCAAAATCTTCCTTATCTCCCGGCTTGAAGGTCATAAGGTTTTCATAAAAATCATAATTTTCCTTATTAAGAGCAAGCTGGGCTATCAGCAATCCCACAAGCCTGTTGCTGACAATGGTATTATCCACGTTGAAATCGGCTATGATGTTGTGATTTACAGGGTCAAGCAGTTCGACGATAACCTGAAGATTAGGTTTTTTGACAAGGTATTGCTGAAGTTTGATAACCGCGTGGTACACGTTGGAGTCATAGCTTTCTATACCCGCGCTTTCGTCACTCAATATCATTATGATGGTTTTCTTGTCGCTATTTCCTATCAGGTTGAGAAAATCTTCGTCTATCTTTTCGTAAGAAAGCACTTCCATATTGGCAAAAATATTGTCTTTATATTTATTGAGAGCGTCTAAGATATAGCGGTATTTGCTGTTGATGCCAATAAGGATGACGGTAAATTGGTCCTTGTTATCAATCCGCTTTATTTTTATCTCTCTGTCGGCGAAATTGAATTGCGCCGTACTTAAAGCGTCCGGCTTGTTTTCGCTTAATACGTAAAGGTGGCTCTCGCTCTCCATCAGGGGTATGGCTTTATCCAGTGTGAGCAGCGCGTTTTCTATGGACATTTTTTTAACGGGATAAATCTCCGCTCCCAAGAAAGAAAACAATTCCACAAAAACCTTTTCCAGTCCGGGATTAAGAATGAATTGGGAGATAAAAAGACCCAGCCTCTGATTGAAAGCGACAGGAAGAATACGGTTGTCCGTAAGGGTGGATACGTTGCAGGCCATATCTTTTATGATTTGCACAGTCTCCGTTTCGGCCACCTCTACAATAATGGCGCATTCGCTGTTAAGCCTCATGCCCCCTACGTTAATCAGTGTCTTAATGGTAAACAAATCGCAGTTGCTGATTTCCCCGTTATTGTCGAATTGCAAGTCTTCCCTTGCCATTATGATAATGCTTTTCGCGTTCTCGATGGAGATATCCTGCAATCCGCTCTTTAATATGGGATTGCCGCTTTTGACGATAACGTTGACTTTGAATATATTTTGATTTTTGCCGGCATTTAAGACGTTGTTAATCTGGGACTTGATAAAATCCTTGTCTTTGGCGGAATAAATAAGCACGGTAGTGTTTTCGCCGGCGTAGACCAAATCCTCCACCATCTGAGGCACCTTGCTGTTCCAGTTGAAAATAATAATGTGGTCCTGCAAAAAAAGCTTGCCTTCAGCGTTGGATTTTTTTGAAAAATACTCTTTAAGGGAATTTGTGGTCATAGCTATCACCACTCCAGAAAAGAGCACCATGCTGAGCACCACGACCACGCTTGCCAAAAACATAGTCTTGGGATTGTCAATGTTAAGTATGGAATTGGGAGTGATAAGCCACTTAATGCTGCCCCTCGCGAAAGCGTCCACCACTCCGTTATAGGTGTCGTCTACGGAATTGGCTATAAAAGCGGAAACTACCAAAACAACAAGATTGATTGCGAATACTCCGAGAATGGTAAAGGCAAGGGGATGTTTATGTACACCTATCGTATACGATGATTTAATTTTCTTAAGCGTAGAACTTAT
>JBMNTS010000015.1:0-33630 GCA_050945855.1 Christensenellales bacterium
TCGGCGGTCAACACCGCTTTAATAGAGCATAAGTTCGATTATATTTTCTTTACCGGCAGCGGAAAAGTAGGCAGAATCGTAATGGAAGCCGCGGCAAAGCACCTTACCCCGGTTACCCTTGAGCTGGGCGGGAAAAATCCCTGCATTGTGGATAAAACCGCCAACCTTGAGGTAGCCGCCCGCAGGATAGCGTGGGGAAAATGGGTAAATTGCGGTCAGACCTGCATTGCGCCCGACTATATTCTGGTGGAGGAAGAGGTAAAGGACGCTTTTGTGCAAAAAGTGATAGAGAATATCCGTCTTATGTACGGGCAGGAGCCGCTTGACAGCCCCGATTACGGCAGGATTATCAATGAAAAGCATTTTGACAGACTGACAGAGCTGTTAAAGGATGTCAATATAGCGTACGGCGGCAGGACTGATAAGAAACGCTTGAAAATTGAGCCTACCGTTTTGAGCGCAACCCCCGCCGACGCCCCGATGCAGGAAGAAATTTTCGGTCCCATATTGCCCATTATCGCTTATAAGGATATAGAGCAAGCCTATGAGATAATTTCCCGTTTTCCCCAATCTCTGGCGTTCTACCTTTTTTCCAAAGATAAAACTCTGGCGAAAGAGATTATCCGCAAATTTTCTTTCGGCGGAGGGTGTATCAATGACGTGCTGCTCCATGCCGGCAACTTCAATTCGCATTTCGGCGGCGTGGGGGAGAGCGGTATGGGAGCCTATCACGGCAAAAGCGGCTTTGATGCCCTTTCGCACACAAAAATGGTAATGACCAAATCTTACGCCCTTGATTTTTCGTTAAGGTACCCTCCTTATAAGGACAGGGCAGGCCTTATGAGAAAATACTTAGGCAAATAAAGGTGAACACCGGTAATAAACTTGTAATTGATAATTAAAGAGTATATAATAGAGTGCGAGTAATAGAGTTCGAGGTGAACATATGATTAATATCGCGGTATTAGGATTGGGCAGCAGAGGCAACGGGTATATGACCATTGCCAAACTATTTTGCAAGAACAGAGCGAAAGTCGTCGCCCTGTGCGATATACTGCCGGACAGGCTTGCCCAATGCGCGAAAAAGTTTAAGGTAGACGCGGATAAATGCTTTACCAGCGATGAGGAATTTTTTGCGGCGGGCAAACTTGCGGACGCTATTTTTATTTGTACGCAGGACCGCGACCATTACGCTCACGCGGTAAAGGCAATTGAGCTTGGTTATCATATCCTTTGCGAAAAGCCGCTCTCCCCTTCGGTGGAGGAATGCGCGGATTTGGTACGCAGAGTGGAGGAGAAAGGCGTAAGAATGCTGGTGTGCCACGTTTTGCGCTATTCGGAATATTATAACAAGATAAAGCAAATCATTGATTCCGGCGTTATAGGAGAGGTAGTGGGCATCAATCATACCGAAAATATCGGCTATTACCATTACGCTCACAGCTATGTAAGAGGCAACTGGAGGGATTCCAACACCACTTCCCCCATGATTATGGCAAAAACCTGCCACGATATGGACCTTATCCATTGGTACATGGGCGGCGGATGCGAAACCATAAGCTCTTTCGGCTTCCTCAAGCACTTTAAGGAAGAAAACGCCCCCGAGGGCAGTACCGCGCGCTGTCTGGACGGATGCAAAGCAAAAGAGCGCTGCCCCTTTGACGCGGAAAGGCTGTATCTCACCGACCCGCTGTACAGAGCCACTTTTTTAAGATTCCGCGGACGTACGCTTACCAACAAGGACAACCCCACCAAAGAGGATAAATACGAGGCGCTGAGGACGGGCGGCTACGGCAGATGCGTGTACCGTTCGGACAATAACGTATGCGACCATCAGGTAGTCAATATGCGTTTTTCGGGCGACAGAGTCGCCACTCTTACCGTATCCGCGTTTACAAAAGGCTGTTTCCGCAATACTCATATTATGGGTACCCGCGGAGAGATAATCTGCAAAGACAGCCGCAACAAACTTACGCTCAAGATTTTCAGGGACGGAGTCAAAAAGGTCAGGGCAAAAATTATACCCTTCCCCTTCCATCTGGGCGGCGATGTGGGCATAGTCAAGGATTTTGTCAATATGCTTGAGGGTAAGCCCACCATTCTTAAAGACCTTACCACAGTGGATGTCACCTACTTCAGCCACAAAATGGCTATGGCGGCGGAATACTCCAGACTGCACAACGGCGAAAGCGTGGACTTTAAGAGTTTTAAAGGTTGATAAATTGCAGCATGTCTGCAATGATGTCTAAGACTGACAAGAATATCTTTTTGTAAATGTATTTGTTGTCAAATAAAATAGGAGGATTTTAATCAGGGACAGTTCGGATAGCAATCAGCGCAAGGGCATAAGGCAACGGCCTTCCGCCCGAAAGGTAATAAACCTTTGACAATACAAATACAAAAAAATTTACAAGGAGATATCAAATATCAATGGCAGACAAAACTATCACATGTGTTCAATGCGGACATAACTTTGTTTTCACAGAAAACGAACAGAATTTTTATAGAGAAAAAGGGCTTGCAAACGAGCCTAAAAAGTGCCCCGAATGCAGAGCGGCCGCAAAAAAGCAAAGAAGCGGAGCGCGCTCTTTTAAGAAAGAAATGTATACCACGGTTTGCGCGTCATGCGGCAAGGAAGCCAAAGTACCCTTTGTGCCTTCCTCTGACAAGCCTGTTTACTGCAAAGAGTGCTATATGTCAAAAAGATAGCAATTGCTTTTAGGGTAATTAAAGAAAAACCGCTCCGAATACCGGGGCGGTTTTTTCGTATAGGAAAATAATAGCAAGGCAATATATGGTATTTGGCGTTTTTGCTTCCGTTTTCTTTAAATAAACGTATTTTTCCGCTATAATTTTTCCGAGGCAAAAATGAAGGTACATAAGATAATTTTAACGGTTTTAATAATCCTTGCATTAACCTTTCCTGCAGGCCGGTGGAGCGCGGCGCAGGCTAAAGGCGCAAATCCGCCTGCGACAGAAGAGGAAACGCGCCTCTCAACTTTCGGCGTGGGCGCGGGCAGGGTATGGCCGGAGCGCGTTTTTGCTCCCTTTGTCGATATCACCGCGTGGGTGAGTGATGCGGCGTATACCAGCGGCGGCGCTCTGGATCTGGCTAAGGTTTATCGGGATACAGGGGTTTTGTATTACAATTTGGGCTTTATAGCCTACGATAAAAACGGGGATTACAAAGAAAGCGCCTACGGCAAGATGCTGCCATGGTGCTTCGGCGGATACCCCGAGCTTTCCCAAGGCAGCCCCCACAGCCAGTACAAAGGCATAAAGAACTCCATAACAGGCATAAGGGAAGCGGGCGGAGATATCGCCGTTTCCATAGGCGGCGGCATAGAGGGCTCCAACTTTTTTCAGCGTATGCAGGACGCGGAAATCTTAAAGAATACATATCTGGACATCATTTACGGCTTTGGATTGACAAGGCTTGATTTGGATATAGAGGGAGGGGGCCTCAACAAAGCGCAAAACGTCGCCAACGCAAAGGCAATAAAGCAGGCGCAGGAAATTACGGGCATTCAGCTTACGCTTACCCTTCCCGCTTCCCCTTCGGGCTTGTCTAAGGCGGGACTGGGGGTGCTGGACGCCTACCTTGAGCAGGGCGTGGATATAGAGATACTCAACCTTATGACAATGTGCTACGATACAGGCACTCTCAAAAAGGGAGAGTCTTACGGCGAAGGCGCGATAAGGGCGGGGGAAGCAGCTAAGGCGCAGTTGCAGGCGCGCTACCTTGCCAAAACGGGCATGCCGCTTAGCGATAAGCAGGCGTACGCCAGAATAGGCACAACCATATCCATAGGCTACCAGAGCGCGCTATCCCGTTTTTACTGCGGAGTGGGCGGGATTTATGTACGATTGGGCAATCGCCAAGGATATCGGCATGCTTTCCTTTTGGTCCATGAACAGGGACAGCAAGACTCAGACCAATAAGGGAGTTATTTCACAATATGACTTTACCCGCGCCTATATAGATTTTACCGGAAACATTACGGAAAGTACGGCGGAGGGCGTAAAGGAAGAGAGGGACGCCCCGGCAGCGGAGCAAGCGACCGAAAACAAGCGCCCGTTTTCGTCCGATGCCCTTTTGTTCGGCTTGTTCGCCTTTGCGCTTATAGTAGCGGCAAAGGCTTTCAGGCTGATAAAAACCTTAATGAGCAGATAAATTCTTTTGCGATTTTGCTTATATCAATATATTTTCCCCACATTTTTCACATTCTAATAAATAATGCGGATTGATCTTAACGGGAAAAGTATATGAATATCCTTATAAAAATATTGCAGTTTCTTTCAGGCGTGGGCGTGTTTCTGTTCGCGATGAAGATATTAAGTCAGGGGCTGGAGCGGAGCGCCGGAGGGCGCATACGCAAGCTGTTTGCAAAAATATCTCAAAACAGGCTGGTGGGAGTGGGGGTAGGCGCGGGCGTGACCGCGCTTATACAAAGCAGTTCCGCCACTACGGTAATGGTGCTAGGGTTTGTCAACGCCGGACTTATGAGCCTGTTTCAGGCTACAAGCGTTATTATGGGCGCCAATATAGGCACTACGGTTACCGCAGTACTGATATTTTTGAAAACATTTGCGATAAGCAATCTTTTTGCCGCTTTTACGGTAGCGGGCGCTTTGATGGTGCTGTTTGCCAAACGCGAAAGGCTGCGGGCAATCGGCTGGTTTATTTCGGGCGCAGGGCTGATTTTTGTGGGGCTGGAGATAATGAGCGGGGGCATGTCCTTTTTAAGCGAGTCGGCGGCGTTTAAGGCATTCCTTGTCAGATTCAGCAATCCTTTGCTGGTGGTTCTGGCGGGCATGCTCCTCACCGCCGCAATACAAAGCAGTTCCGCGATGACCGGCATTGTGGTGACTCTGGTATCCCTTAAAGGGGGCAGCGCAATCAGCCTTGCCGTCGCATTTTATTTAATGATGGGCGCGAACACAGGCACCTGCATAACCGCGCTTATCGCGTCGATAGGGGGCGGGATTAACACCAAACGCACCGCTTTTATACATCTGGTATTCAATTTTATAGGCGTTTTGATATTTTTGCCTTTGATTGCGTTAACGCGCGGCGGAGTGGAAAACCTTTTTCTTTCGCTTGCGCGCTCCAATTACGCCGGAGCAATCGCGTTGTTTCACATTGTCTTCAACGTTTTAATCACCTTTCTGCTGCTGCCTTTTATCAATTTGCTGGTAAAACTGGCGGAACTGGCGGTACCCAAAGGCAAAAAGGAAGAAGGGGAAAAAAGGCTGCGCTATCTGGACGAGCGCATATTAAGCACCCCTTCGCTGGCAATTACCCAGGTAGTTAAGGAAATAATGGAAATGCAAAAGCATGCGGAGACAAACTTTAAGCTGAGCGTGGAGGGACTGATTGAGGGGAACAATCAAAATAGGGAGGACATCGAAAAAAGAGAGGAGCATATAGATTTTCTCAACCATGCCATTTCCGGTTTCATGGTAAAAATCAGTTCGCTTAACGTGACCGACAGGGACGAAGATTTTATTGCCAAGCTTTTTCATATAATCAACGATATCGAGAGGATAGGCGACCATTCAATAAACCTTAGCAACTATACGGAAAATATGCTCAATGAAAATATCACTTTTTCCCAAGAAGCCAAAAAAGAGATAAGCGAAATCGCGGAAAAGGTGGAAGAAATGCTTTCTCTTACCTTCTCCGCTTTTGTATACAAAAAGGAACTTGACCTTGCCGCGATAGCGGAAAAAGGCAAAACAATAGAAGAAATAAAGGAGAGTTATATCGCCCGGCATATAAAGAGGCTGAGCGAAGAGCGGTGCTTTATCGGCTCGGACGCGCTGTTCTTTTCCATACTCAACGATTTTAAGCGCATCAGCGACCATTTGATTAATATTTCCGCAAGAATTGACCCCGATTACGATATACGTTTCAAAAGAGTGATAAGAAGGGCAAATGCGGCAAGGCAAATAGCGTAAGGCGTTAAAGTGATTGACTAATGCGCCCTTTATCCTTATAATGTTGTAAACAATATAAAAAAGGCGGATAATATGGATTTTTTTACGGGAAACAGCGTAGGTTTATATTTTGTGATTTTTTTCGGTAAAATAATTGAGGTCACCGTCGCCACGTTAAGGATAGTGCTGATCAACAGAGGCGAGAGGACAAAGGCGTCAATTATTGCGTTTTTTGAAATTTTGATATGGATTATGATTACGGGGACGGTGCTTGCGGGCTTCCAGTCTTATCCCTTGAAAATTGTCGTTTTTGCCCTGGCCTTCGCGCTGGGCAACTGGATAGGCTCCTGGCTGGAAAACTTTATAGCTTTAGGGCTCAGCACAATTCAGCTTATCGTCAACGACTTATGCTGCCTGGACGAATTGCTTACCGAGCTTAGGGCAAACAACGTGGCGGTAACGGTATTGGACGGCGAAGGGCGCAGCGGAGCCAACAAAGTGCTGCTGATTCACCTGCGCCGCAAACGCATAACCAAGATCGTGCGTCTGGTAAACAAAATCGCCCCCCGCAGCATGATTACCGTAAGCGACGTCAAGGTATTGCACGGCGGATACATAAAAAAATAATTTTGCCTTGAAAACCGCATTTTACTGTTGTATAATTATGGTATATTAAAAAAGTATTGAGGCATTAAAATGGGATTATTTGTTTGGTTAATGAAAAAAATCGCGCCCGTACCCAAACTGACTAACTATGATAATTACGTATTTGTGGGTCCGCATCCCGACGATATAGAGATAGGGGCGGGGGCAACGGCGGCAAAGCTGGTCAAGATGGGCAAGAAAGTGACCTTTATAATAGCCACCGACGGCCGCTACGGCTCCGAGGACGCGGACACAGACAGGGAAGGGTTGGTCAAAACAAGGCAGGAAGAGCAGAGGCGGGCCGCTGAAATACTGGGCGTAAAGGATATTATCTTTTTGCCTTTTTCCGACGGAGGAGCTTACCAGACCGAGGAGCTTTCCAAAGAGCTTGCGCTGCTGTTCGGGGAGCTTAAGCCCGATGTGGTGTTCTGCCCCGATTATCAGCTTATTAACGAGTGCCACCCCGACCACGTCAAGACGGGCAGAGCGGCGTCTTACGCTTTTATTTCGTGTATGAGCGCCCCCCTGATGAAGGATTTAGGCTCTAAGTCCTGCTCACCTAAGGCGATAGCCTATTATTATACGGATAAACCCAATTCCTACGTATGCGTAAAAGACACGCATGCGCAAAGGATAAAGGCTTTGCACGAGTACAAATCTCAATTCCCCATAGAAAACGACACGCAAAGGATATTTTTCGGGATATGCCTGTATCTTAATCTACGTACCATAAAATACGGCTTAAAGAGGTTGTGCGGCAGGGCGGAGGCGTTCCGGGCGCTTTCCGCTATACACACTCATTGCGCGCCCGAGGCGGCAAAGATTAAATAATGCAAAGGGGCTGTACCTGACAGCCCCTTTTTATGTTGATTGATATGTTTTATACTACCGCATTTCCGTAAAAGCGTCGCAATCGCATTTCATACAACGCTCGGGCATCTCGTTTTCATAAGCGTAATTAATCGCTCCGCAATTTAAGCATCTGTATTGATTTTTGCAGCCTTTGGCGTTCTTTTTTTTGTCCTCCATAGTGAAACCTCCTTACTATCGTTTACAACTATTTTGGGCAAAAAAAGGGTATTTATACCGCAAGCGTAGTGATTACCACATCCCCGTTGATAAAGGGGAACATAATTTTTCCGCTGTCAAAACGCTTGCTGCTCAACGCGGACATCAACTGTTCGAAACAGGACAGGCGGTAGCAATTATTAACATAAAATCTTTTCATTCCCTTAAAAAACGCCTCCTCTCCCATCGCCTCATATAAGGCGGAAAACATTATCGCGCTTTTGCTGTAACATATTATTTCATATTCGTACATGGACTTATATTCATACAGAGTTTTTGTCATTTTAGCTTCATAAGAGGGATTTATGGCTTGCTCAATCATGGTAAAGCCCACGTATGCGTTGCGCAGGTTTTTCAATTCGTGAGCGTAACGCTCCTCATCTCCGTTTAATTTGTAATACAGCAGCGTGCAAAAGGTGGCAAGCCCTTCGTCGATATAAGCCTCTCTTATGCTGTCCGTGCCTATAAGGCAGGAAAACCATTGGTGCGCGGTTTCGTGGATTATCACATCCTGCTTATCTTGTTTTGTGGCGTTGATTACGCTGAGGGCTGGGTATTCCATGCCTCCATGGAAAAATGCCGCCTCCGCCACATTGTATTCGGGATAGGGGTATTCGCCGAACAGCCCGCTGAAAATTTCCAACGCGCGCGCCGCGGTATTCAAACTCTCTTCGGGGTCGGTATCCAGATAGTAATAATAATTGACCGTAGTGTTCAGCACATTTTTTGACTTAACCAAATAGTCTTTGCTCAAAAACAGCGCAAAATCCCTTACGCTCTTTTGCTCCAGCCTTACCGTTTTATACCTGTTGTCGTACTCCTCTCCCATAATACTGCCGGAGGAAGCGACAACATACGACCTTAAGCAAATCACATCCACCTTATAATCGGCGACTTCCGAGTAAAAGGGGTCTCCTATCCTGGTATAGGAGTCCAGCCGCCATTCCCCCTTTTCGTAAACCGCCATTACAGGATAAAAATTGCCCAGATTGACACTTCTGTCAAATGTTCCGAACCTTAGGGGCGCCTGCGGTATATCCAGGGTATATTTGATTGTCAGACTTACTTTTCCCTTGGGCGGAAGAGGGGTAGGCAGGTTTACCTTAATCAGCGCGGAGTCGTGCAGATAGCAAAAGGGAGTATCCTTGCCCTCTATCTGAAAGGAAAGGATATCAATCCCGCCGTAACGGGCCGGCGGGGAATCGAAAGCGGCGTTAAGCGCGCTCTCGCGGTAATTGTTGGCGTACAGGTGCAAATACAGTTCACTCAAAGTATCCGGGGAGGAATTGACATATTCTATCCTTTGGGATACGTCCGCCTGCTTCTCATCCTCATTAAGTTTGATTTCAAGATAATATCGGCTGATATTTTCGGGCGGCGGGGGTGTCGTATCCTTGCATGCAACAAAGAGAAGCAAAACAGTGCAAAGCAATAGAACAAAAGCAAATTTTTTCATTGGGCGCCTCCGGATTAAATACTTATAAAATACTATTAGATAATATTAGAAACGCCTTATGAATATACATAAAAAATTCGCAAAATGCATAAAGACCGCCAAAACAGCGGTCTCTATGCAATATGATAAGGGGGAAAATTATGAGCTATTGAGCTTGTCTATATAATAGCATAAACATTGCGTCTCCCACAAGTGGTTTTCAGGGGTAAAAAGTAAAACAAAAGTAAATGTTGCTTCATAATAATACCAAAGTCGCCTGTTCTCCGGCTATTGCGCCGTCCGCGCAGGCGGTAATTATCTGACGCAGATGCTTTTGCCGCACGTCCCCAACCGCGTAAACTTTATCAAGGCTGGTTTTCATGTTATCGTCCGTAATAATGTAGCCTCTTTCGTCGCAGTCAACCTGCCCTTGCACCAGAGAGGTATTGGGAATGGTTCCCGCGGCTATAAACAATCCGTCCACCGCTATCTCCCTTTCGCCTTCCGGTGTGGACAGGATAAGCCCATGAAGCGGATTGCCGAGGTAGCGTGTCACCTGCGCGGATAAAATGGGCTCCACGTCCGTTTTGGCAAGCCTGTCCGAGAGTATTCTGTCCGCCCTGTAAGTGTCCCTGCGATGGATCAGGTATACCTTTTTCGCAATCCTGCTAAGGTACATGGCCTCGGTAAGAGCGGTATTGCCGCCTCCCACCACGGCTACCGTCTTGTTCTTGTAAAAGTTGCCGTCGCAGGTAGCGCAAAAGGAAATGCCGCTCCCTATCAGCTCTGCCTCGTTTTCCAGGCTTAGCCCTCTGGGGTGTGTGCCTATTGCCAATATAACCACTCTTGCCTGTATGCTGCCGCTGTATTCGGTATCCAGGGTTTTCAATTCGCTTTTCAGATCCATGCTCCTGACGTTGTCATATAAAAACTCTCCGCCGAAACGCTCCACCTGGCTTTTGATTTTTTCACACAATTCGTATCCGGAGATTCTGTCCAGACCCGGATAGTTTTCTATTTCCGCGGTCAGCAGGCTCAAGCCGCCAATGCCAGCGCCTTCGATAAGCACAGTCTTCAGCCCGCCCCGCAGTGCGTAGAGAGCGGATGTAAGACCGCCGGGGCCTCCGCCTAATACCGCAACATCGTACAACATAATTCACCTCTTTTGAAAAATATGTTTTTTATAGTATAGCCTAATAATTGTTTTTTGCCAAATAAATCCGCGCATTATTTATATCGGAGAAATCAATTGATATTTAAGGTCTGGCGGCTTATTTTTCCCCAAAAATGCAAAAATGTGACTGACCATCACATTTTTTGCAAGAAAAGGAATGAAAAATGAACTACAATTAATTAAAGAATAAGAGCAGGTCGCTTGCAGACTTATTCGTTTAATGCTTTTTCGTATTCCGCCAGTATCAAATCTCTTATTTGTTCTCTCACAGGGGTTTTAATGGGATGGGCTATGTCTCTGTATTCGCCGGAAGGAGTTTTGCGGGAAGGCATCACTATAAAGCAGCCGTCCGTCCCTTCTATCACCTTGATGTCGTGAATAGCGAACTCGTCGTCAATAATTATGCTGGATACAGCCTTCAGTTTTCCTTCGGTATTTTTGAGTACTTTAACTCTAACATCTGTAATATTCATAAAATTTGCTCCTTGTATAATGCATGCAACCTGTTAATACGTATTATACAACATTAAAAGCGCCATTTCAAGACCTATTTTGTTATTTTTATAAAAAAGCACCATAATAACTGTTATATTTACAAAAACTTGCAAAGATAACAATATTACGCGCTTATGGCATATTTATATTAATATGCATATAATCGACAAAATCGACAGAATTCATTTTATCGGAATAGGCGGGATAAGCATGAGCGCGCTCGCCAAACTTATGTGCGCGCTGGGCAAAAAGGTAAGCGGCTCGGACGCCAATTATTCCCCCGCTTTGGTGGAGCTTACGGAGTGCGGGATAGACGCCTATATCGGGAGCGACCCCAAAAAGCTGGAGGATGCGGGGCTGGTGGTATATTCTTCCGCCGTACCCCGGGATGACGCGGAACTGTCCTGCGCATATTCCTTAAATATACCCGCAGCGGAAAGGTTTGTGTTTTTGGGAGAGGTGGCAAGCTATTATGATAAATGCATTGCGGTAGCGGGCACGCACGGCAAAACCACGGTCACGGCAATGATTGCGCATTTGTTGAAAAGAGCGGGGAAAAGCTTTACTGCGCATATCGGCGGATATGCGAAAGAGGGTATCGGCAATATGTATATCGCGGGCAGGGAATACTTTTTGACAGAGGCGTGCGAGTATAAAAAAAGTCTGTTGAGCCTTTCTCCGTACATGAGCATAGTCTTAAACGCGGAATATGACCACCCCGATACGTATAGGGATCTCGCGGAAGTGCACGAAACCTTTAACGCCTTTCTTAATAAAACGAAGCCGCAAGGCAAAAAGATAGTATGCGGGGATTGCGACTATTACCGGAAAAACCTGATTGGCAGGAGCGATATTATTACTTACGGGCTGGAGGAAAAAAACCTTTTCAGAGCCAGTGAAATAAAGGAGTACAAGAAAGGATATTTCAGTTTTAAGGTCAGTTATGACAATCGGGAGATTTTTGAGATTTTTCTTAATATAATAGGAGAATTTAACATATACAACGCGCTTGCCGCCGCCGCAGCCGCCCGCATTTTGGGTATAGAAAAAGCAGTCATAGAAGAAACGCTGTCCGGTTTTTGCGGCGTTAAAAGGCGATTTCAGAAAATGGGGCAGGTCAACGGGGGAGACGTATACATAGATTACGCTCATCATCCGCGCGAAATCGAAGCGGTGCTTGCCGCGGCGGAGAAAATCAAAAAAGCCCGTACATTAATCGTCTTTCAGCCGCATACATATTCCAGAACGTCCTCTTTGATAAACGAGTTTGTGGAGTGCTTTAAGCATTACGACGAGCTGTACATAGTCAAAAGCTACAGTTCCAGAGAGCAGCCCGAACAGGGTATGACCGCGCTGGATTTGTACAGGCATACCGCGCATAAAGGCAATGTGCAGTATTTTGATAACATTGTGGAATTGGCAAAATATCTGTCCTGCTCCGTCCGAAAAGACGACCAGGTTTTGATTCTAGGCGCGGGCGATATCGACTGCCTTGCGGAATTGATAATTGATTAGCCGCTCCGGGCAGCCTGAAAACAATGTAATAAAGAGGGTCCAACGCTTAAATGGTCTTTACTATAGGGCAGCAGCAGTAACTTGTGTTTTCGCTCCATTGGTTGAGCAGAGCCGCCACGTTATCCATATCTGACAAATCCGCCGTTCTGTCGCAAAGGTTTTTCAGTTTCAGAATATCCTGCATAAGGATATTGACGGCGCCGTCTATTTTCGTTCTGTAGTCGCTTATGCCGGACAGGGTAAGCCCCTTTTTATATATCGGGCTGATATCCAGCTCCAGTCGCGCCACGCTTTCCTTCAGTCCCATTATTACCGCTTTACCGCCTTCCTGCAACAGTTCAAGCATATAATTGGCGCTGGTGGTTTCCATGGACGAATAAACGCCGCTTTCCGCAAGCCTTCCGCCTGTAATGGCCATTACCCTCTCGTAAGGGGATTCCGCGGTGGCGTTGATGGTGTAGTATACCCCGTTTTCCCTTGCTTTTTGCAGCTTAAGGCTGTCGTTGGAGATAACAATGGGTATACCCTGATAATATAATATAAGCTGGGCAAGGATATTCATAACGGGGGATGCGCCGATTAGCGTAACGTAGTCGCCTTTTTCCAGCTTCAGGCTGTCTAAAATCGCTATAGCCTGCGCAACGTAGCATAAAAAGATGCCGTCCTCTTCTTTTATATCCTGCATGGAGATTACGTTTTCGGGAGGCAGGCGGGTAAAATCGCAAAAGAAACCGGGAGCGTCCTTGCCGTACAGCTTATATTTATCGCTGTCCTCCTCATAAAAAAAGGGATTCAACATCACCTTCTGCCCTTGTTTAAACTCTCCAGTGTCTTCGCTTATTATCGCTGTCGCCATACTGCATGGAGTGACGGGATAGCTTGTTTTTATTTTCCCCAAAAAGAGATTGAGGTCATAAGGACTAAAAAGGATTCTGTTGATTTTTACCTTTACCCCCTCCCCCTCCTTACTTCTTTCGGCAATTAGAATTTCACCCGTTCCGGTGAATTGAAAAAGTTTCATATACTTATATCCTCTCTTGCTATTAAAAAATTATATCAAATACGCGCTCGATTGTAAACCTTTTTTGCTCTCATTACCGTAATAGGAGCGAAAATGAGGCAGAATAATGTCGTTTGTCAAAATAATGCGACATATTTGTCTTTGAGTGAATAAAACAGTTGACTTTTAGGAGCGCAATATTTATAATTTACAGGTGACTTTAATTAAGTATTAATTACTTAATAATGCCAAAAATAAATCAATCGAGGTGAAAAAATGAAAGACAATATACATCCCTCCACAAATATAATAGATGTCGAATGCGCGTGCGGACAAAAGTTTCAGCTGGAATCTACCAGAAAGCAGGATACGCTGCGCTTGGAAATCTGCAACAAGTGCCATCCCTTTTATACCGGCAAGCAGAAGATAGTGGATGCCGGCGGCAGGGTAGACAAGTTCCGTAAACGCTACGGTTTATAGAAAGACCATAAAAAAATAGCGTGAGGGGTTTTCTTACGCTATTTTTTTATACAAAAAAAAACGGCAAAGGCGAACAAACCTTAAAGGTGAGAAAATGAAAAAGGAATGCACTGCCTCAGTGGGCGGACAAGCGGTATTGGAAGGCGTAATGATGCGCTCCGGCGGCAGCATTGCCACGGCGGTGCGCAGCCCCGGGGGTGAAATACTATTGGAGACGCAACGCGTCAAAGGCGGCAAAGACTTGCCCAAATGGCGCAAATTGCCCATTATCCGGGGTATAGACAGCTTTATCTCTTCTATGGTAATAGGCATGAAAGCCATTTCCCGTACCGGTGAAATATACGCAAGCGACGAGGCGGAGCCTTCCAGATTTGAAAAGTGGCTTGCCAAAAAACTAAAAATAGAGCTTACGGATATAGCCGTATTTATCGGAATAATTTTGGGACTGGGGCTGGCGGTAGTGCTGTTTGTGCTTGCGCCGCAACTGGTAACCGACGGCATACTTAAACTGTTTAAGGTAAGCAAAATAAGCAGTATAGCCAAAAATCTGATAGCGGGGCTTATCAGGATGGGCATATTCTTAGGCTATATTTTGCTTGTGTCCCTGCTTAAAGACATAAAAAGGCTGTTTGCCTATCACGGCGCGGAGCATAAGGTAATCAACTGCTTTGAAAGCGGAGAGGAGCTTACTCCCGCCAACGCGGCTAAGCATTCAACCATACACGACAGATGCGGCACCACCTTTTTGTTTTTGGTGTTGTTTATCAGCATAATCTTCTTTTCCTTTTTTGGGTGGCCAAAACTATGGATAAGGATAACCACACGCCTGCTTTTATTGCCGTTGGTCGCCGGCATTTCTTACGAAGTGCTTAAATGGGCGGCCAAATATGACAACGCCTTTGTCAAAATAATTAAGGCGCCGGGCAAATGGCTGCAAAAAATCACCACCAAAGAGCCGGACGAAGGCATGCTGGAAGTGGCAATCTGCGCCTTTTGCGAAGTAATGGAAATGGAAAAGGATGCCGCAAGACCGCTAAAGAGTTTTGAGAGCGGTACCCCGACAAAAGCCGCTTTGGAAGAAATAGGGGAAATCGTCCCTCCCCACGAAGCGGAGCTTATCTTAATGAGCGTTTTGGATTGCGAAAAAAGAAGCGGATTGACCCTTGCGCGGAGCATTGATAAGGAAAAACTTGCAAAAGCGCGGGGATACGCCGGAAGGCGGGCGAAGGGAGAGCCGCTGCAATATATTCTGGGCAGCGTGAATTTTTACGGATACGAAATAAAGGTCAATGAAAATGTGCTGATACCCAGACCGGAAACGGAAATTTTGACTCAAAAAGCAATCGAATGGTTAAAGGGAAGGTCACATAACCGTCCTGATTTAACGGTGCTGGAGTTGTGCACGGGCAGCGGAGCGGTCGCCATAGCCATAAAAAAGATAATGGAGGAGTATATTGCCGGACAGGGAGCGGGCGGCATCAGCGTGGACGCCGGTGATATTTCTCTGCTTGCTTTGGAGGTTGCGGGAGCCAACGCCGCGCTTAACGAGGCGGCGGTATTCTTTTTCGGCGGCGATATGTTCACGCCTTTTGCGGGCAAGAGGTATGATATGCTTATAGCCAATCCTCCTTATATAGAAAGGGAAGAAATCGATAAGCTGGAGCGCGAGGTTAAGGACTGGGAGCCGCGCGAAGCTCTTGACGGCGGAAGCGACGGGCTTGATTTTTATAGGGTAATAGCGGACAAGGGGGCGGATTACCTCAATGACGGCGGCTGTATCTTTTTGGAAACAGGCTACAATCAGGCGGACAAAGTCGCAGAATTGTTTGAGAATAATTACAGTGTGGAAATATACGCCGACCTTAACGGCATACGGCGAATTGTAAAAGCGGAAATAAAATAAGGTAGCAAGATGTTTGGTAAATTAAAAGCGATTAAAGAAAAATTCGAAGAGCTTACAATAAAGATAGCGGACCCGGAGATAATCAAAGACATCGGCGAATGGCGCAAGCTGGTCAAGGAACACGCCGCTCTTGAGGACGTAGTCACAAAGTATCAGGAATATCTGGATACCGAGCGTGAAATGGCGGCTTGCCGTGAAATGATGCACAGCGCGGATAAGGAAATGGCGGAGATGGGCGAGGAGGAGTATTACACTCTTAAGGAAAGGCTGGGAGCTATCGCGGACGAGTTAAAAATTCTGCTCATACCCAAAAATCCCAATGACAGCAAAAACGTCATTGTGGAAATAAGACCGGGCGCGGGCGGAGAAGAGGCTAGCCTGTTCGGTGCCGTTCTGCTTAGGATGTATCAAAGGTTTGCGGAAAGGCTTAGGTGGAAAATTGAGGATTTGGGTACCCATTATACCGAGTTGGGAGGCATAAATGAAGCTATCTTTATGTTGAGCGGCAAAGACGCATACGCCAAAATGAAATACGAAAGCGGCGTACACAGGGTGCAGCGCGTCCCCGAAACGGAGTCTCAGGGCAGAGTGCATACCTCTACCGCGACCGTTGCGGTATTGCCGGAAGCGCAGGATGTGGATATAGAAATCAACGAAAAGGATTTAAAGATAGACACCTTCCGCAGCGGAGGCGCGGGAGGCCAGCACGTCAACACCACGGACAGCGCGGTGCGTATTACCCATTTGCCTACGGGCATAGTCGTATCCTCTCAGGATGAAAGAAGTCAGATAAAGAACCGCGAGAAAGGCATGAAAATCTTGCGTAGCCGCCTTTTGGACTATTATCAGACCAAGCAGGAAGAAGAGTACGCGGAAAACCGCAAGTCCCAGGTGGGCAGGGGGGACCGCAGCGAAAGGATAAGGACATACAATTATCCGCAGGGCAGAGTGAGCGACCACCGTATCGGTCTTACCCTGTATTCCCTAGATTCCTTTTTGGACGGCGATTTATTCCAGATGATAGAGGCGCTGCAAATAGACGACCAAAACAAAAAGCTGTTGGAAATGCAGTTGTAAATTTTGAAAAAATCATAATCACCAGGGAAACGTAGAGTATGTCAACGTGGATTTGGACAAAGGCGGAAGCGGTTATGGCTGAGCAAGCCGGCAAGGAATGATTTTTGCCAAATCTTTTCTCCTGTTATAGATAAATTTTACTTTCATCCTAATGAAGGTTTTCGGGAAAAGATTTTCGGTTAGAAAACGCCGTGTTTTTTGGAAATTCATTATAATAAGGTTGCAAAGTCAATATTTTACCTTGATTTGGCCGGCATAATTGCGGCAGGGCGAAAAATGCCAAAAAATATTATTGTCCGGTAACCTCTTGAAAATCAGCCAAAAAATGGTACAATATTAATATACTTAATTTATGGAGGTTGGTAATGATAAAAATCATATACGGCGCTAAAGGAACGGGGAAAACTAAGCAAATAATAGATATGGCAAACGACAGCGTTGCTAACGAAACCGGCGATATAGTGTTTATGACGGATAATCAAAGATACTCTCACGGGATAAAGTATCAAATCCGTTTTTCCAACACCGAAGACGCCGAGATTAGGACGGAGGAAGCGCTTATCGGCTTTATTAAGGGGATGCTTAGCGCCAATTATGATATAAAGATTATGTTCATTGACGGATCTGCCCGAATGATTAAGAAAGAAATTAAAGATATGGGGAACTTTTATAAGGAGATAGAAAAGATTTCGGATAAAAACAATGTGGATTTTGTGTTTACGGTGTCCGCGGGCAGAGAGGATTTACCCGAATTTTTATTAAAGTACATTGATTGAGAGGCAATAAGATGAAGTTTATCAGCACGCGCGGAGGAGAGGCGGTAAGCGGCGCGCAGGCGATATTAGCCGGCATCGCTCCCGACGGAGGACTGTATACGCCCGAAGTTTTTCCCAAGATTGACAACGCTTTTTTGGCAAGACTTGCCGGGATGGATTATCCCGAGAGAGCGGGAGAAATCTTTTCTCTGTTTTTGGACGATTTTGATGTAGCGCAATTGGAATATTGGGCGCAAAACGCTTACGCTAAATTTGACGGCGACCCCGCGCCCCTTGTAAAAATCGACGATACTACCTTCATTATGGAATTGTGGCACGGTCCCACGCTGGCATTTAAGGATATGGCGCTCACCGTTTTGCCGCATTTGCTGACCGGCGCAAGGGAGATTTGCGGAGAGGATAAAAAGACGTTAATTCTGGTGGCTACCAGCGGCGATACCGGCATGGCGGCGCTGGCGGGATTTGCCGACGTGCCCGATACCGAAATAGTGGTGCTCTATCCCAGCGAAGGGGTGAGCAAAATGCAAAAGTTGCAAATGCAGACCGCCCAAGGCGACAACGTGCACGTTTTTGCCATTAAAGGCAATTTTGACGACGCTCAAAGCGCGGTAAAAGATATTTTCAACGATAAGGACGCGGTAGCAAAGCTGTACGAAAGAGGATATTCCCTTTCCAGCGCCAATTCCATCAACTGGGGCAGACTGCAGCCGCAGATTGCCTATTATATTTCCGCTTACGCGGATTTGCTGGCAGGCGGCGAGATTGAAGAGGGCGAAAAGGTCAATTTTGTGGTGCCTACCGGCAATTTCGGCAACGTGCTGGCGGCGTATTACGCCAAAATGATGGGGCTGCCCGTAAAAGACCTTATAGTGGCAAGCAATATGAACAACGTTCTGGCAGACTTTTTTGCCAGCGGCGAATACGATATCAACCGCCCCTTTTACAAGACTATTTCCCCTTCCATGGATATACTCATCAGCAGCAATTTTGAAAGATTGCTCTTTGAGCTTACCGACCGCGACGCCGAGCGGGTAAAGGAGCTGATGGCGGATTTGCAGAGCAGGGGCACGTATATGGTGGACAAGGCATTGCTGGATAAGATTGCGGAGTTTAAGGGTTTTTATTCCACCGAGGAGGAAACGTTTGACAGTATCGCCAACTTTTTTGAGATGTACGATTATTTAATTGACCCTCATACCTCGGTTGCGGTATCATGTTTGTATAAGTATCTGGCATTAACCGATTCGGACACTAAAAATATCGTGGTTTCCACTGCCAGCCCGTATAAATTTGCCCAGGATGTTTATAAGGCAATTACGGGCAAAGAAGAAGCGGACGCATTCCGGGCTATCGACAAACTTGCGGAATATTCCGCCACAGATGTGCCCGAAGTCATTGCCGCGCTTAAAGGCAAAGAGGTTTTGCACAACGGAGAACTTAAAAGGGAGAATATCAAAAACAGCATACTGGAATTGTTTGGTTGCACGCTTTGAAGGAAAATGATGGAAGAAAAAAAGACAATCTACAGCGGAATTCAGCCCACGGGAAGCATAACCATAGGCAATTATATCGGTGCCATTAAAAACTGGCAGGCAATGCAGGATGATTACAACTGTATTTACAGCATTGTGGACTTGCATTCGCTTACGGTGCGACAGCAGCCCGCGGAACTTAGAAAAAGGTGTACTGGCTTTTTCGCGCAGCTGCTTGCCTGCGGTTTGGAGCCGGAAAAATGTATAATATATTATCAGTCGCACGTCAGCGCGCATGCCGAGCTTGCGTGGGTGCTCAATACCCTGACTTATATCGGCGAAGCGCAGCGGATGACCCAATTTAAAGAAAAGGCGGCAAAAAACGAGGACAACCTTAACTTAGGCTTGTTGAACTATCCCGTGCTTATGGCGGCGGATATTTTGCTTTATCTCACTTCGTTGGTGCCCGTGGGCGTGGACCAAAAGCAGCATCTGGAGCTGGCGAGAGACATCGCGATAAGGTTTAACAATCGCTATAGCGAGACATTTGTAATCCCGGAAGCCTACATTCCGGATACCAAAGACGGGGCAAAGGTGTTCAGTCTGCAAGACCCTACTGCAAAGATGAGCAAGACCGACCCTGACGAAAACGCTTACGTTTCCATAATAGACCCGCCGGAGGTAATAATGCGCAAATTCAAGCGCGCGGTTACGGACAGCCAGCCTTACGTGGAATATAAGGAGGGCAAGGACGGCATCAACAACCTTATTACCATAATGAGCGCGGTCACCTCTTTAAGCTATGAGGATATTGTGGCGGAATATTACGATACGGGTTACGCCCGCTTTAAGCAAGCGGTAGGGGAAGCGGTGGTGGAGAAGCTGAGACCGATAAGAGAAAAATACAATATGCTGATGGCGGATAAGGCATATCTGGAAGAGGCGGCGCGGACGGGCGCGCAAAAGGCCGCCGCAATCGCGAATAAAACCCTTGCCAAAGTTTATCGGAAAATCGGATTGGTATCCAGATAGATGTTCGGATACGTGACTTGCGACAAGCCCAATATGCTGATCAAAGACTTTAACGACTACCGCGCGTATTATTGCGGCTTGTGCAAGACTTTAGGGGCGCTGTACGGGCAGCCCGCAAGGTTCGGCGTAAATTACGATATAGTGCTGCTTGCGCTGCTTGCGCACAATTACGAAAAACTTGTCCCCGAGTATTACGACGGGCGCTGCGTAGCCCACCCCATAGGCGCGAAAAGGAAAATGCTGCGTACCAACCATATCCTGCAGAAGGTGGCGCACGCCGATATTATTATGGGGTATTACAAGCTGGAGGATAACGTCAGCGACGACGGCGGCATAAAATACAGACTGGCAAAAGCGCTGATAAAGGGGAAGTATAAAAAAGCAAAGCGCGCGCTGCGCACATTGGACGAAAAAACCGATTATTATTACTCCAAAATGCGTTCTTTGGAATTATCGGGGGATTATTGTCTGGACAGCCTTGCGGACTGTTTTTCGCAGATTACCGTGGAAATAGGGCGCTCGGTAATAGGCAAAGAGGATAAAAATTTATACGATTTCTGCTATAACCTGGGCAGATGGATATATATAATAGATGCCGCGGACGATTTTGCCAAAGATATTAAAAAAGGCAAATTCAATCCTTTCCGCAGGGATTATGAGGGGAAGGATATTCAGGCGCTGGCGCAGGAAGTCAAATGCTTGCTTACGCTGGCCATAAACAATATGAGGCAGGCTTATGACAATATGGATATAACCGTATCCGAGGGGCCGCTTTCCAATATAGTATACATGGGCTTTGCCGCCCGAATGCAATTGGTGTTAAAAAGGTTGACGGGAGGAGAAAATGAATCCGTTTAACGCATTAGGAGTAAGAGAAGGGGCTACCCAGTCCGAAATCAACGACGCTTACCAAAGGTTAAAGGCGGAGTATTCGGAAAGGCGGTTTATGCCCGGGCGCGAAGGTAGCGAAGCCTGCAGAAAACTTGAGGAAATCGAGCAAGCGTACAGAGATGCCTCCAGAATAGTCGCCGAGGGCTATGACATTTCCGGCGGAAACAAGTATATAAGGGTGGAGGACGCCATAAGGGCGGAAGATATGGAGCGAGCCCAGGAGCTGCTTGACAATATTTCCGCGCGTGACGCGGAATGGAATTACTATCAGGCTATCATATTCTATAAAAAGAACTGGCATAAAGAGGCAATTAAGCAGTTGGAAATGGCATTGGCGGCACAGCCGGACAACGCCAAATATCGCGACAGCCTCAACGAACTCAAAAACGCCGTGCTGTTCGGCGCGGGGAGCAATCCCAAAGGCTCTTTTTACGCCGACAGAGGGCAGGGCAATTATAACCGGCGCAGTTATTCGGACAGACCGGCAGCCGCAGAGCAGGAACATTATTGCTGCACTCCTTGCGGTATGTGTCAGGGACTTATTTGCGCGGACTGCTGTTGCGAGTGTATGGGCGGCGATTTGATTTCCTGTTGCTGATATGCAAAAAAGAGCGGAAAAAATAGCTTTATCCGCAATAGGCGGAAGCGTTTGTTTGATTTTCGTAATACTTGCCTATTATATAAAGAATATCAGTATTTCTCTTAACGCTCTGGCAAGCGTGGGGCTTATGCTGCCCATGAGTAAGCAATATTACAAAGAGAGCTTATACGCATACCTTGCGGTATGTATTCTGGGCGCCTTTTTTGTAAACATCAACATTCTGGCGTTTGTGTTTTTGGGCGGACTGTTTCCGCTGGCGGCAATATACTTTTTTCATAAAGATATCCCGCCGCAAAAAAGGTATATAGCTTACCTGATTTTTGCGATTGTTACTTTTTTCATTTATTATACCGTTTTTAAGGCGATGTTTTTGGAGTCGCTTGCGACAATAAAAATGGCAAAGCGGTTTTGGCTTTACCCGCTTGCAAATATTCTGTATTTCGCCGCGCTGTTATTGTATGAGTATATACTGCTTATGGTTTACGGCGAAGTCGTAAAACTCTTAAAAAGGATAAGGCGGTAGCGTTCGCTTAATAACATTTATATCTTAGTCCGAATATATTATATCAGGACGCAAGCCCTTTTTTATGCTTTGCAAAACAAGGGAAAACGCCGTTCAGTAGCCTAAATAATTTACTCCCGTCAGCATAATATCGTTGATGTATTTGTTGGTTACGGAGTAATAAATAACCTTGCCTTCTCTCCTGAAACCCACAAAGCCGGCGTCCCTGAGTATTTTTAACTGATGAGATACGGTAGTTTGATTCAGCTTTAACACAACGGCTATATCGTTGACGCACAATTCGGAAATTGCCAAAGCGGAAAGGATTTTTATCCTTGTGGAATCGGAAAACAAATTAAAGAATCTTGCGAGGTCTGACAAGACGGCGTTGTTGGGTATGTAAGAAGCTAAGGTTTTTGCCTGACTTTCGCTTAAACTTAAAGCTTTTTGCATAATCTTGTCCTCCTTGAAATATCTTTTATATTAGATTAATTATATACGAATATACGCAGAAAAAGAATAAAACAAAATAGCTTAATAAAGTACATTTTGACGGAATATGCTTAAATTGGAGGTGTTTATGTCCTGTAACTGTCTTTTACCCCTGATAATTGCCATAGTGTGTTGTTGCTGTAATAATGACGGATGCGGCGATGGCGACCGCAATTCGGGGTGCAATTGCTGTACGCTGATCGCAATTGTGCTGCTGCTTACGTGCTGCTGCGGAAACAATCGCAATTCTTTCCCAAGTAACCTCTGATAAAACCTTAATTGACAAATGCATAAGTTTTTTGGTAAAATGTCCTTAATCCCAGATTAAGGATATTTTTTACAAGGGAGAAAGATGGTAGAGTTAGGCAACGACTGGCAAGAGCTGCTTTCGCAGGAATTCGAGAAGGAATATTACCTTGATTTGCGCAGGTTTCTGATTGAGGAGTACCGCAGCTTTAACGTATATCCCAATATGTATAATATCTTTAACGCCCTTAAGCTTTGCGCCTATAAAGATGTCAAAGCGGTAATATTGGGGCAGGACCCTTATCACAGACCGGGACAGGCGCACGGGCTGTGCTTTTCCGTGCCCCAAGGAGTGGCCTTTCCTCCTTCGCTGGTCAATATCTTCAAGGAGCTTAACTCCGATTTGGGTATCCCTATACCGCAAAACGGTAACCTGGAAAAGTGGGCAAGGCAAGGCGTATTGCTGCTGAACACTACTCTTACGGTAAGGGAAGGCTGCCCGATGTCGCATACCGATAAAGGCTGGGAGATACTTACGGATAAGATAATTTCTTTGCTTAACGAGCGCAAAGAGGGTATAGTGTTTATGTTTTGGGGGTCTCACGCCAAAAGCAAGAGCGCGCTTATTTCCAATCCCGCCCACACTCTGCTGCTTGCCCCCCACCCCTCCCCCCTCAGCGCGCACGCCGGGTTTTTCGGATGCCGCCATTTTTCCCGCGCGAACGAGATACTCTCCTCCATGGGAAAGACTCCCATTGATTGGAACTTAAACTAAATACAAGCCGTTTTCCGTTTATTAAGTAACGCCGACATATCTTTTATAGATAAAAATTTATTGATTTTTTGCTTATTTAATGATAAAATGGACTAAGGAGTAAATGCATGAAAATTCAGGAAATAAGAGACATTTTAGACGCTAAAATAATATGCGGACACGAACTCATGGACACCGAAGTCACTTCCGCCTGCGCTTCGGATATGATGAGCGACGTGCTGGCGTTCGTCAAGGACCAGGCCGTGCTTATTACCGGGCTTAACAATCCTCAGGTAATACGCACCGCGTTAATGATGGATATGCTATGCGTGATTTTTGTCAGGGGCAAGCAGCCGGACGAGATGTCAGTGAATCTGGCAAAGGAAAAGGGCATTGTGATATTGAGCAGCAACCACCGTATGTATACGGCGAGCGGACTGTTGTATCTTAACGGGCTTAGGGGCGGAGCGCTGGATGTCTAACGAGTTGCGTTTTGAGTTCGAGGTGGACGGCGGCAATTTTGCCTCCGCAGGCTGCGCTACGGAAAAGATAAGGCATACACTTAAACAATTAGGCGTGGCCCCCGAGCTTATCCGCAAAGTGGCCATATCCATGTATGAGGGCGAAATCAATATGGTTATCCATGCCAACGGGGGCAGGGCTATTGTGAAGATAGACGAAAAAGAGGTGCTTATCGTTCTTGAGGATAAGGGCCCGGGTATTGCGGACGTGGAACTTGCCATGCAGGAGGGCTACTCCACCGCGCCTGACAATATCAGGAGTTTAGGCTTCGGCGCGGGCATGGGACTGTGCAATATGAAAAAATATTCGGACGAAATGGTTATAGATACCAAAGTAGGCGAAGGTACGACAGTCACAATGAAAGTACGGTTAAGTTAAGGAGCGGTTATGACGGAAAGAATACATACCGTTACACTGGATATAGACAAATGCAAAGGGTGCATAGCATGCATGCAGCGCTGCCCTACCGAAGCGATAAGGGTAAGGGACGGCAAGGCGCGCGTGCTTTACGAAAAATGCATCGGTTGCGGCGAATGCGTGAGGATTTGTCCTCATCAGGCCAAAAAAGCGGTATATGACAGTTTAGATATTATCAATAATTTTAAGTATAAAATCGCGCTGCCCGCGCCTTCCCTGTTCGGGCAGTTTAACGATATAGAAAACTTGGGCATCATCATTAAAGCGCTAAAAAATATTGGCTTTGACGAAATTGTGGAAGTGGCGCAGGGAGCGGAGCTTATCAGCGAGGCTACCAGAAATATGCTGGAAGAGGACACCCTCAAAAAGCCTATCATAAGCACGGCATGTCCCGCTGTATTGCAGCTGATTCTGCTCAATTATCACAATTTTATAGACAACCTGCTGCCTCTTTTGCCCCCTGTGGACGTAATGGCAAAGCTGGCAAGGGAAAAGGCGGAAAAAAAGCTGGAGCCCCTGATTAAAAAAGGCGAAATGAAAAAAGAGGATATCGGGGTATTCTTTTTATCTCCTTGTCCAGCCAAAGTATTCGCGCTCAAAAGCGGCATCGGAGTGAATAAGCCTACCGTGGACGGCGTGCTCGCCATTTCGGATGTATATTTTAAGGCGCTGTCCGCAATCAAGAACGCGGAAGCGGACGACGACAGCCATACGGGCGTGCTGGGGCTTTCCTGGGCGTCATCGGGCGGGGAAAGCGCGGGTATTTTCAGGGACAAATATCTTGCCGCGGACGGAGTGGAAAACTGCATCAATATACTTAACGAGCTGGAAAACGGCAAACTGAAGGACATTGAATTCATAGAGCTTAACGCTTGCCCGGGCGGCTGCGTGGGCGGCGTGCTCAATATTGAAAATCCCTTTGTCGCCAAAGCCAAAATACGCTCCCTCCGAAAGTACCTTCCCATTACCAGAAACAGTATGGCAAAGGAAAAAAAGAATCTTGAATTCTTTAAGTGGGAATGCTCCCCCGAGTTAAACGACGCGTTGAAGCTGGCGGAAAACTTTGAGGACGCGCTCAAGAAAATGCGCCAGATAGACGATATATTAAAACAACTGCCAATGCTGGATTGCGGACTGTGCGGCGCGCCCAGCTGCCGAGCTTTCGCGCTGGATATTATAAGCGGCGCGGCAACCATAGCCCAATGTCCGAGGAGACAGGAGAAGTAATATGGAATTATCTTGCTTAATCGACAATCTGAATGCCGAAATCCTTAATATGGGTACCCAAATGAGGATTAGAGGCGGTTATTGTTGCGATTTGTTAAGCAACGTAATCAGTAAAGCCCCTTCCGGCTGCGCGTGGTATACGGTAATGAACAACGTCAATGTAGCGGGCGTCGCGCTGCTTGCAGAAGTGGGCGCGGTGGTGCTTTGCGAAGGGGTAAAGCCCGCGACCGATTTATTGCAAAGATGCCGGGAAAACGGAATAACCCTGCTTGCCACAAGCCTTGACGTTTACAGCGCGGCAAGAGCGGGAGAATGCGGAAGTGAAAATATATTATGATTTTCATATCCATACCTGCCTTTCCCCTTGCGCTAACGACAGCCTGACGCCTTTATCCGTCCTGGCAATGGCGGCGGCAAAGGGGCTAGACGCGATAGCGGTATGCGACCACAATTCTTATTTTAACGTAGGCGTGGCAATCAAATACGGCGAAGCGCTTGACGTAATCGTAATCCCCGGCATGGAATTGCAGACCGCAGAGGATATTCATATATTATGCTATTTTCCCACATTACCCATGCTGATTGATTTTTATGACACGCTTCAATTTTTCAGAATGGAAAACGACGAGGAGATTTTCGGAAAACAGTTGATAATAGATGAGGACGATTTGCCTTCCGGCAAGGTGGATGCTTTGCTTTCCACATCCTGCACGGAAGGGATATATCCGCTTTGCCGCCGCGTAAGGGATATGGGCGGAGCGGTGTATCTTGCCCATATAGACAGGCAGGCAAACGGCATACTCAACATTTTAGGCTCCATTCCTCCCGACCTGTGCTATGACGGCATAGAATACACTCATCCCATACAAGACGTGAGCCATGCGGGAAAAATAATAGTAAATTCTGATTCGCATTGCGTGGACGCAATTAACGATAAACATAATTTTCTGGAAGCGGAGAGTAAAACCGTACAGGCAATTTTCAATGCCCTAAGGGCGGATTTTTGATATAAACCCCGTAAATTTTCAAGTTTTTGCATGTATTTTTTTTTGCCGTTATTTTATACATAAAATAAATTTTTATTTTGTCGAAATAGGGCAAAAACGCTTGCATATTGATATAAAAATACCTATAATGCTATAGGTATAAACAGTTCTAATGCCATACTAATTTACGGGAGGTTAAAATGAGCAGGATTAAGCTCACGAAGGTAGCTTTCAAAGGAAGCGAAGAGCAGGAGCGCAAGCTGAGAGAGGATTTAGCCGAAATTACCAAAAAACAAGGGGCGTTGATGCCCGCCTTGCAGCGCGCGCAGGAGATTTACGGTTACCTGCCTATTGAGGTGCAAAGAATCGTCGCGGAAGCGACAGGTGCCAGTCTGGAAGAGGTTTTCGGGGTATCCACCTTTTATTCCCAATTCAGACTTAATCCGGTAGGCGAAACCAACATCAGCATTTGCCTGGGTACAGCGTGTTACGTTAAGGGCGCGGGCAACGTGCTTGACAAGTTTAAGGAGTTTCTGAAGATAGAAGCGGGAGACTGCTCCCAGGACGGCAAATGCAGTCTCAGCGCCACAAGGTGCATAGGCTGCTGCGGCCTTGCCCCGGTCCTTACGGTAAACGACAAAGTTTACGGCAAAGTCAAGGTCACCGATGTGGAAAAGATTCTCAAAGAGCATAAAATTATAGGCTGATGAGAGAATTGTCCTTAAATATCCTGGATATTGCCCGCAACG
Organism: Christensenellales bacterium; assembly: GCA_050945855.1. Taxonomy (GTDB): domain Bacteria; phylum Bacillota; class Clostridia; order Christensenellales; family DTU072; genus CAYSNP01. The sequence continues at coordinate 27,400 of JBMNTS010000015.1, forward strand.
GATTGGAAGCCGGCGCCGACCAAATAGAAATAACGATAGAAGTAGCCAAGGAAACGCTGACAATTTCCATTAAGGATAACGGCAAGGGGATGGATAAGGACAAAGCGCAAAGAGTGCAGGACCCCTTTGTAACAGACAGGACAAGCCGGAAGGTAGGATTGGGGATACCCTTATTCAAAATGAGCGCGCTGATGACCAACGGAGAGTTTTCGCTCTCAAGCGAGCCCGGCAAAGGCACACTGGTGCAAGCGGTTTACAAACTGGACAATATAGACAGGGCGCCGCTGGGGGCGGTAGAGGATACCGTTATCGCGCTGATAAGCGAGAGACCGGACGCGGATTACACGCTGATATATAAGGGTGAGGCAGACCAATTCGAGTTTAGCACCCGCGAGATAAGAGCACAGCTGGAAGAAGTGGAGATAACCAATGCGGAAGTGCTTATGTTCATCAAAGAATATATAGCAAATAACATTAAGATAATTAATAAAGGAGCAGTGATATGAAATCCATAGCGGAAATTAACGCCATAAAGGAGAAGATGAGAAGCCAGCTTGGCGCCCGTCAGGGTACGGACAGCAAAGATAAGCGCGTAGTCGTGGGCATGGCTACCTGCGGCATTGCGGCGGGCGCGAGAGAAACGATTAACGCTTTAGTTGACGAAGCGGCAAAGCGCGGTCTTAACGATGTAAGGATCACTCAGGCGGGATGTCTGGGTATGTGCAAATTGGAACCCATGGTGCAGGTTTACATCCCGGGGGAAGAGGTTGTCACTTACGTATATGTTGACGCGGACGTGGCAAGGCGCATTATTAGCGACCATGTAGTAAACGGTAACATAGTCAGAGAAAATGTTATCGGCAAGGAAGAATAGGAGGCGAAGATGTTTAGAAACCATATTCTGGTATGCGGCGGCACAGGGTGTTCAAGCGGAAATTCCGCACAGCTGTTTACCAATTTAGTAAAAGAGATAGCGGATGCCGGACTTAAAGACGAGGTAAAAGTCATTACTACCGGCTGTTTCGGCCTATGCGCGGAAGGTCCCGTGGTAGTAGTTTACCCGGAAGGTGCCTTTTATTCCAGAGTGACTCCCGCGGACGCTCAGGAGATAGTCGCGGAGCATATAGTAAAGGGCAGAATAGTAAAGAGATTGCTTTACAGGGAAAAGACTGCCGAGGAAATCCCCGCTCTTAACCAGACCGCCTTTTACAAAGCGCAAACCCGCGTTGCGTTGCGCAACTGCGGACTTATAGACCCCGAAAATATTGAAGAGTACATAGCGTACGACGGATATCAGGCTTTGATTAAGTGCTACAACGAGTATACGCCTCAACAGGTTATAGACATCGTTAAGGCGTCCGGCCTTCGCGGTCGCGGCGGCGGCGGATTCCCCACCGGTCTTAAATGGCAGTTTACCAAAGACGCCAAAGGAGATATAAAATACGTTTGCTGCAACGCGGACGAAGGCGACCCCGGCGCGTTTATGGACCGCTCCGTATTGGAAGGCGACCCCCACGCGGTTATTGAAGCTATGGCTATAGCGGGTTACGCCGTGGGCAGCGAGCAGGGCTATGTATATGTCAGGACGGAATATCCCATAGCCGTCAAACGCTTACAGATAGCGATAGACCAGGCTAAGGAATACGGTTTGCTGGGCAAAAACATATTAAACACAGGTCACAATTTTGACCTTGAAATAAGGCTGGGCGCAGGCGCGTTCGTATGCGGAGAGGAAACCGCGCTTATCGCCTCTATAGAAGGCTGCAGGGGCGAGCCGCGTCCCCGTCCTCCTTTCCCCGCGGTAAAGGGCTTGTTCGGCAAACCTACCTTATTAAATAATGTGGAGACCTACGCCAATATCACTCAGATTATACTTAACGGTCCGGAGTGGTTTGCCGCAATGGGTACGGAAAAGAGCAAGGGCACCAAGGTGTTCGCACTGGGCGGCAAGATAACCAATACCGGACTGGTGGAAATACCTATGGGCACCACGCTGCGCACCATTATAGAAGAGATAGGCGGCGGAATACCCAACGGCAAGAAGTTCAAAGCGGCGCAGACGGGCGGCCCCAGCGGCGGCTGCATTCCCGCCAGCCATATGGATGTGGAAATAGATTACGACAATCTGATTGCCATAGGCTCAATGATGGGTTCGGGCGGACTAATAGTAATGGACGAAGACAACTGTATGGTGGATATCGCCAAGTTCTTCCTGGAGTTCACTCAGGAGGAATCCTGCGGTAAATGTACCCCCTGCCGCATAGGCACCAAGAGGCTGCTGGAATATCTGGAAAAGATAACCAAAGGGAAAGCCACTATGCAGGACTTAGAGGATATGGAAAGACTGTGTTACTACATCAAAGAGAATTCTCTCTGCGGACTGGGGCAGACCGCTCCCAATCCCGTGCTTTCCACTCTCAGATACTTTAAGGACGAATATATTGCTCATGTTAAGGATAAGAAGTGTCCCGCAAAAGTATGTAAGGACTTGCTGCAATACAAGATACTTGATAATTGTACCGGTTGTACCTTATGCTCCAGAAAATGCCCTGTCAACGCGATAAGCGGTCAGACCAAGCAAAAGCATACGATAGACACGTCTATATGTATCAAGTGCGGCATTTGTATGGAAACATGCAAATTCAAGGCAATTATCAAGGAGTAATCGGAGGATATTATGGAAAACAAGGAAATAAAAATGATAAACGCGACCATAGACGGCATAGCGATAAGCGTCAAGGAAGGCACTACGATATTGCAGGCGGCGCGGGAGATGGGTATAAAAATCCCCACCCTCTGCTACCTTAAGGATATCAACGCCATCGGCGCCTGCAGAGTATGTATGGTAGAGGTCAAGGGCGCGCGCAACTTAGTCGCAAGCTGCGTTACTCCCGTAACCGAAGGCATGCAGATTAAGACCGCAACCAAAAAGGTTTTGGAAAGCCGCAAGATGACGATAGAGCTTCTGCTCTCCGACCATGATAAAAAGTGTCTCTCCTGCGCGCGCAACCTTAATTGCGAACTGCAAACCCTTTCCAACGAGTTGGGGGCGGATATTTCCCGCTATACCGGCGAGAAAAATACGCGCGTCAACGACACCTCCTCGCCTTCAATTCTCAGGGACAACAACAAATGTATACTTTGCCGCAGATGCGTCGCGGCATGCAAGCAGATACAGTCCGTTTCGGTTATCGGAGCCAATTCCCGCGGGTTTGATACTCATATCGGATGCGCTTTTGAGGCAAATATCGCTTCTTCTCCTTGCGTAAACTGCGGACAATGTATCAATGTTTGCCCTACCGGCGCCCTGCGCGAAGCGGAAGAAATCGACCACGTTTTCAACGCGCTTAACGACCCGTCCAAGCACGTGATAGTAGCGCCCGCGCCCGCGGTCAGAGTGGGCCTGGGTGAGGAATTCGGCTATCCCATCGGCACCAACGTGGAAGGCAAAATGATTACCGCCATGAGGATGCTGGGATTTGACGATGTGTTTGATATCAACTTTACCGCAGACCTTACCATAATCGAAGAAGGCTACGAGTTTATTAACAGGTTAAAGAACGGCGGCGTACTGCCTATGATAACCAGTTGTTCCCCCGGCTGGATTAAGTTTATAGAGCATTATTATCCGCACAGGCTTGCGCATCTTTCTTCCTGCAAATCACCTCAGCAAATGTTCGGCGCGATAGCCAAAACCTACTACGCTCAAAAGAAAGGCTTAGACCCCAAAAACATAGTTATGGTGACGGTTATGCCCTGCACCGCCAAGAAGTTTGAAAAGGGCAGAGCGGACCAGAGCGGAGCGGGCGACGGCATACCCGATATCGATTACGTACTCACCACCAGGGAATTTGCGCGTATGGTCAAACAGGCAGGTTTGATGTTTACCAATCTGCCCGACGGCAAATACGATGCTCCCTTAGGCATTTACTCGGGCGCCGGACTTATATTCGGCTCAACGGGCGGCGTTATGGAAGCGGCGTTGCGCACGGTAGTGGAAGTATTGGAAAACAAGCCTTTGGAAAAGCTGGAGTTTGAAAGCGTAAGAGGCGCGATAAACGGCATTAAGGAAGCGGCGTACAAAGTAGCCGGACAAGAAGTCAAGGTGGCGGTAGCCAGCGGTCTTGCCAGCGCGCGCAAAATTATGGACATGATAGACAAAGGCGAAGCCGACTATCACTTTATCGAAATCATGGCTTGTCCCGGCGGCTGCGTAAACGGCGGCGGACAACCCATAGTTCCCGCGGATATCCGCAATAACGTAAACGTGCCGGCATTGAGGGCAAGCGCGATTTACAAGACGGATAAAGGCATGCAAATGCGCAAATCGCATGAAAATCCCGCGATTAAAGAGCTTTACGAGACTTTCCTGGGCGAGCCTAACGGGCATAAAGCGCATAGCCTGTTGCACACCAAATACGTAAAGCGCGGCATATAAGGCGGAGAATTTTAAGCTGACCTTCCGCCCATTTGCTTGAATAAAAAAATTCTGAGTGGTATACTTTCTAGCGTAAGGTATACCACTCAATGTTTTAGGAGTAGAATATGAATATATGGCACGACATTAACCCCGACAGAATATCAGCCGATAAGTTTATTGCCTGCATAGAGATTTCCAAGGGAAGCAAAAACAAGTACGAACTGGATAAGGAAACGGGCAGATTGATTCTGGACAGAGTGCTTTACACCTCTACTCATTATCCTGCCAATTACGGTTTTATACCTTTGACCTACGCCGACGACAACGACCCGCTGGACGTGCTGGTGCTCTCCAATGAGGAAATTGTGCCTCTTGCTCTGGTCAACTGCTACCCCATAGGCATGGTAAGCATGAGCGACTGCGGTTTTCAGGACGATAAGATAATAGCTATTCCGCTGACGGAGCCTAACTGGCGCACTTTTCAGGATATAAATCAGTTGCCTCCGCACATTATGGATGAGATTTGCCATTTCTTCACCGTGTATAAGGAACTGGAAGGCAAGCACACCGCCGTAATAAAGATAGTGGGGAAAGAGGAAGCCGTAGCCACAATACAAAAGGCAATCGACGAATACCTCCTCAGAGCGGACGAACTTAAATATACCAAAAAAACAAAATAAAACTTAGCTTTCCTTATTTGTATAATAATAAAAAAACCGCCTTTTGAGCGGTTTTTGTTTTGGTGTGTTTTTTTAACGCTTGCTGAATTGCGGCGCTTTTCTTGCCTTGTGCAAGCCGTACTTTTTCCTTTCCTTCATGCGCGGGTCTCTGGTCAAAAAGCCTGCATCTTTCAGCTGAGCCCTGAGGCTGGGGTCGGCTACTTCCAGCGCGCGCGCTATACCGTGACGGATTGCGCCTGCCTGGCCCGTGGTGCCGCCGCCCACTACATTAACCAGCACGTCATATTTTGAGGCGGTATTGGTCAGGGTAAGAGGCTGATGTACGATATACTTAAGACTGTCAAGATCAAAATATTCGTCTATGCTCTTCTTATTTATGATTATTACGCCTTCGCCTTCCGGCAACAGTCTGACTCTGGCAATAGCCGTCTTTCTGCGGCCCGTACCCCAATATTGTATCTTTTTCTTAGTTTTCTTAACCATTTTTCACCTCTCAGTTAAACTGAATAAGCTCGGGCTGCTGTGCCGCTTGCTTATGCTCCGCGCCTTTGTAAATATGCAGCTTCTTTATCATGCTTCTGCCCAACGAATTTTTGGGCAGCATGCCTTTAACGGCATGTAAAAGTACAAAATCGGATTTCTCCGCCATAAGTTTACTGTACTTGATTTGCTTCAGGCCTCCCACGTAACCCGTATGATAGGTATACATTTTTTGGTCCAGCTTCTTGCCCGTCAGCACCATGTCGTCCGTATTAATTACCACTACGTAATCGCCCATGTCAGTGTTAGGCGTAAAAACGGGCTTGTTTTTGCCTCTCAAAATACTTGCAACTTCACTCGCAAGTCTTCCGAGCACCATACCCTTAGCGTCAATCAGATACCACTTTCTATCTATTTCGCCACTCTTAGGCATATAAGTTTTCAATTAAAAGTCCTCCGTTACAATAAATCGCTTTTAGTTGTATTCTTACAAGGGGCTAGGTTGCAAGCATATCCAACACGACAGCCTTTATATAATATTATATTATACATTTAAAGTCAAATAAAAACGTTAAATTTTTCATTTTTTTCTTTGCGAACACACCTATGTACCGCCTTAAAAATCAATAGCGCACGGTGTGTAGGTACAGC
>JBMNTS010000016.1:0-28907 GCA_050945855.1 Christensenellales bacterium
TCAACTGTTTTTTGCCCGCTGTATATATTTTTTTCTTTTGTTTTTCTGCGTTTATACCTCCTTTCCAGTTTTCCCTTTTATACCCCTTTTAAACCTAAATCCGCGCTTTTTGATTGCGATTCGGGAGATAATAATATATAATAGTAATCTGCAATGATTGCAAAAAAAATTCTGTACCCGTAGCTCACCCGGATAGAGCGTCAGACTCCGACTCTGAAGGCAGAAGGTTCAAATCCTTTCGGGTACGCCATGTAAAGGCAAATGCTTGGAGGCATTTGCCTTTACAATTAAATAAATCCTTGCGGATTTATGAAATAGCCTGCGGCTATGCAATACGCTACGCGTATGCAATATGCCTTTTGGGCATGTTAAGGATTTATTTTATTGCATATTCGCAAAAATATTGCATTGCGTAAGCAATTTCATTAGAATGTCTTTTATGGCAGCGCTTCCGTATAAGTCTGGCATTGAACTATTGAACATTTTATGATACCATATTTGCGGAGGAAAGAAGATGGCAAAGTATGAATGCAATATCAAAGGCGATTTTGATGATTTTTTGCGCACGCTGGATTCGGGGATATTACGGGGCAGCATTTCCGCGAGTTTTGAGGACGGGAGCGACTATTCGGTTTCCAATATACGCTGCGCCGTGCGCGTATACGAAAGGTACAGCTTTTTAGGCAAAAACAGAGTAAGCCTGAATATAACCCTCGTAGGCAACGGAAACAACCTTTTTCTCTCCGCCATCACTTCGGGCGGCAGTCAGGCGATGTTCTTTAAAATCAACACGCTGGGAGAAAACGCTTTTTTGGACTGCGTAAGAAACATTGCGGAAACTTATATGGGAAAATAAGGAAATACTGAAAGAATTAATCTTAAAATCAAGGGGCTGTCTCAAATGAGGCAGCCCCTTCTTGATTTGTGATCTGATAATAGTGTACAAAATAACTTGCGTCAGCCGATAAGGCTAACACCCCAATGCTGTTATGAAGTTGCTTTTTTTAAGCCCGGTTTGTCCGGGTTTGAATGTTATAGGCTTTCTTGCAGAGATTTGGAAATTTTGATTTTTACCACTTTCTTTGCCGGCACCTTGATTTTTTCTTTGGTCAGAGGGTTGATTGCTTCGCGGGCTTCTCTCTCGTAAGCTTTTGCGGAGAAGAAACCTGCTATTTGTATGCCGTCCCCTTTAAGCGCTTCTTTAAAAGTGCTTAGAAAAGCATCCAGGCTCTTTGCCGCTTCCACTTGAGAAATACCGGCTTTCTCAGCCATTGCTGCAATAAGTTCTTTCTTATTCATTTGTGTTCCTCCAAAATGGCAAATCTAGATATGCCTTATTTTCTTTTATTTTACTGTAACTATCTGCTTTTGTCAATACATAAATTTTGCAGAATGTCGGACAGCTTTTCAAAATGGTTTGATTGAAGGGCGGCGAAATGGTATAATTATATCAAATGAAAAAAAGAGTGGCGGTTGGAATTTCGGGAGGCGTGGACAGCGCGGTTGCCGCCTTGCTCCTAAAAGAGCAGGGCTATGAGGTAATCGGACTTTTTATGAAAAACTGGGAGGACGGCGAGGACTGCTCCGCGGCAAACGATTACGAGGACGTAAAGAGGATATGCGCAAAACTTGACATACCTTATTATAGTGTCAATTTTGAGCGGCAATATTGGGACAGGGTCTTTTCGCATTTTATTGAGGAATACAAAGCGGGGAGAACGCCCAATCCCGACGTATTATGCAATCGCGAGATAAAATTCGGCCCTTTCAGAGAACAGGCGCAAAAACTGGGCGCGGAATATATCGCGACAGGACATTACGCGGGCATACTTGAAAAAGAGGGCAAAACCTATCTGGTGCGCGCAAAGGACGAAAATAAGGACCAGACATATTTTTTGAATCAGTTAAGCAATAAACAACTGCAAAATGTATTGTTTCCGCTTAGCCAGCTTTATAAAAGCGAAGTCAGAGCGATAGCGGCGGAATGTGGGCTTCCCGTTGCGGAAAAGCGGGACAGCACGGGTATATGCTTTATCGGCGAAAGGAAGTTCAGAGAGTTTCTGGCGGGTTATATACCCATGCAAAAAGGAGAAATCCAAGACGCTTCCGGAAAAGTGGTAGGCGAGCATAACGGGGTGTTTTATTACACGCTGGGACAAAGAAGAGGGCTGGGCATAGGAGGCTCCTCCGAAGGGAACAGATGGTTTGTAACCGGCAAAGACGTGCAAAAGAACATTTTATATGTAAGCTGCAGCGAGCCGCCCTCTCTTTTTACCAAGGAATGCAAAGTAAGCGGCATGAATTATATTACCGACAGAGTGGCCGACGGGCAAGAGGTTTTTGCCCGTATGCGTCACCGCCAGCCTTTGCAAAAGGCAAAAGTCGAACTGATAGATAATGGTAATATTGCATTGCATTTTGATGTGCCGCAGCGCGCGCTAGCGCCCGGACAATACGCGGTACTGTATGACGACAGGATATGCCTAGGCGGAGGAGTGATGCGTCGCTAGCGCGACGTTATGTATGCCCGGCGGGCACATTATGTACGCCTGACGGCGCATGATGTATCAAGACTAAAGTCTTGACATTATATACAAAGGCTAAAGCCTTTGCATTAGGTACGCCCGGTGGGGCGCATTTATGTGGGCGATATTGACCCAATCGGCATTGTGTGCTATTATGTTTGCAAGGAAATTACTATATGAAAAAGGTGCTGTTTTCCGCAGGGGTTAAAAAGGCCGCATTAATACTTATCGCGGTTCTGGCGATATGTTTTTTAAGCATTTGGTTTGTGCAGTTGAATTTAAGCTCCGGTAAAATTGAGCTGACCTTTGAAGTCTTTGACGGGGAACAAATAGAAAAGCTGGTTTACGACATTCACGATTTTATCCCAAACCTTCCCAAAGCGCGCAAGGACGGTTATTACTTTGAAGGCTGGTTTCTTGACAGAGAGTTCACAAAACCCATTAAAAAACCGGATGACATCAAAAAAAGCGCCACCCTTTACGCAAAATTCACATTGCGCGAATACACTATCACCTACCATAACGCGGACGCCGGCAGCAACCCCACAAGCTATACCATATTATCCGACGATATCATACTCGCGCCGCCGCCCGCGGTTGCAGGCAAAACTTTTATGGCGTGGTACGCCAACGACAAATTCGCCGGGAAGCCTATAACGGAGATTAAAAAGGGGAGCGTGGGCAATCTGGATTTGTATGCCAGATTCCGGTCCGGTATAAGATTGCCTGTATTCATCAGTGAGTTTAACAGCAACGCTCCCGCGCTGACCTCTGAAAATACCATTAATCAATATGTATATATGCAGGGGGACGCATATTTGCGCTTTGAAAATCCTTTGCCGTATTTCCAAAGGTGCACTTATGAAATATGGGTAAAGAGCGACACATCCGGCGATTACTTCATATTTGACCACAGGCAGGAGAACGCGGGGCTTGCGCTTTACGTTTGGAAAGACGGCAGGCTGATGGTCGTCAACGGGTACGGGGCAAGAACGGAAACCGCGGCAAAAACCTTTAAATTCGATAACAAATGGCACCATCTCGCGGTCACGGCTGACGAAAACAGCATAACAATCTATTATGACAGCAATTTGATTGTTGAGGACACCGCCAACGCCATCGAAAAAAGCCTTGAGGAAGGGCCGCTTTGCCTGGGCAACAATAACGCGCGCACCGAATCCGGATTTGTGGGCTGTATGGATGAGTTCAGGCTTTGGAGCGTAAAGAGAGAGGGTGAGGATATTTTTGCCTATAAATACGCCGAATTCAGAAAGGAAACGCAAAATCTGGTCGCTTACAGTTCTTTTAACCAAAGCGAAGCTTACCCTTTGGATTGGGGCTGCGAGGGCGAAAACGCGGAATTTCTTTTGGAAATGCCTATCGCGTCCGCCAATACCAGCCTTAATTTTGACGGCAGCAAAAACTACGCTACCGTGGATAGCGTGGAGATAACCGCGGAAATGACTTATGAAATTTGGGTAAGATGCAATACCGCAAAAGACCGGGTTATCTTAGACCACCGCGACGGGGACAACAGAGGCGTTACGCCCATAACGATTACCGAAAATGGGGCGATTAAATTTTCTTATAATATTTTTGAGGAAAAAACGCTGGTAAGCGCGGAAAATATCTTTGAGTTTGACAACGAATGGCACCATATCGCCGTTACCATTAAGGATAAAGAAGTCAATATATATTATGACGGCGAATTTGTTACCAAAAAATCGGAAGAAAGCTGGCGCTTTGAGGCAATGGGCTTAAAACCGCAGCTGATTATCGGGTGCGGGCATAAGGAATATGCGCCTATGTACTTTATGGGCAATCTGGACGAGGTGCGTATTTTTGCCAGGGCAAAAAGCGCGGAGGAAATAGCGAGCGACCGGGAAAAAGCGTTTTACGGTATGGAAGAGGACCTTATGCTATACCTTGATTTTAACAATAATCTGTTGGACAAGACTTACAATTATTCGCCTTGCCGATACAATTCCTTAAAAATTATTATTCCCTCAATACCGATTCCCGTAAAGATTTAGCGTATAGCTTGTATGGGAGTGAGCTTGCTTACTTTGCGGATAGGCAGGTAAGTGGCTAAAAATACCATTACTCCCACCAAAGTGTAAACAATGGCGAAGGGAGCCGCCTTTAATCGCAGCAGGGATAAATCCTTTATCATAAAGGTGTCGAAGTATTCGGTAAAATTATTGGCAAAGAGTATATTGGTGACATATACCCCCAGTATTATCATTATCGTCGCGCCTAAGATAGCCAGCACGCCTATAAAGGCGGCCTGCGTGAGGAATATTACGCTGATATTCTTACCGGTACAGCCCAGCGCGCGCAAAATCCCTATTTCCCGCTTTTTATCGTAGACGGCGCTCACCATAAAATTGGCAAGCAGAATTATGCTGAACAAACCTATGACAAAACTTGCAAGCCTGAAAATGCTTTTTGTTATATACAATACGTCCCCGATAAGATATAATACTTCGCTGATTTCGCTCGAATGATACACCTGGTTGCCGCGCGCGGAGGTATCCGAAATATACCTTATCACCTCCGCCCTTTGGAGAGGGTCCCCGGGCAGGGCAAAGAACAGCGAGGTAAGCCTGATTTGGTCTTGTCTCATCCGGGCATGCATCTCCTCGCTCAGCACAAAAGAATAGCCTATATTAAAGATTGTAGGGTCGCCTTCCGCATTGTTTATCTCTTTGTTGCATACCACTCCCGCCACTTTAAAGGTGTAATTGTGGCGCAGAGCGAGATACTCATATCCCATTGTGGATAAAATATCAATTTCCGGGCATTCGGTATAAGGGGAACCGATTTCGGACATGGGCGTTTTTAAGAATCTGGAAAAATAGTTTTCGGATACCAGCACCTCGTTTTCTTTAAGTACGCTCCCGGAATCGTAACCGTGAAAATATAATATCTTGAATTGGTGACCCTCCTCATTAAGTTCCTGCAACTCATTCGCTTCCAGATAATCCTTTACGTTTTGCTCCACCGCCGGCAGATACTCACCTGTAAAAGCCGATTGCTTAATCAAGTAGTGATAGCTTAGATTGAGTAAGCTGTATAAGCTGTTTTCATATAATTTTTCCAGAAATCCTTTGCCGACATATAAATTATGGTAGTAATTAGCCCTGTTGAATTTCAGCCTCATTGCCTGCATTGTATACGATAAATTGGCGGTGTCCAAAAACAGGGGCATAAATTCTTCCGCGCCCGTCATTATTATACCCGAAATCTTAAAGGTATAACGATAAAGCCGCAGGTAGTAGCCGCACGCAAGCTGGGATACGACTTGCATAATTCTTTTGCGGCTTTCCGCCGTTGTGTTTATAATAAACTCTTCCAGTTCGTCCGAAAACAACATATTGATAAGGCGCACTTCCTGGGAGGTAACGTTAAGGGAATTAAGCTTGGTCAATACCCCCGCGCTCAATTTGGTCGGGTCGTCTATGGGCAATATTATGGTAGCGTCCGCCATCAACAGCCCCAGCAGCGTATAATCGGTAATCATTACCTCAAGGCTGCCCTCCGCAGGCGCCTCTCCCGTCACCCCGAATCCCAAACTTTCTATGCTTTGCTTATCGCAAACGGTGACTCCGTTAAATTGCCCGTTAAGTATAGCGTATGAGTTGCGGCGCATTTCCAGACCCAGCGTGGGATAATACTCCAAAAACCTGATATCCGGCAAATCGCTTTTTATTTTGGCATAGGTTTGCTCGGATATTTCGTAGTTGCGACGCATAAAGAAACCCGTTTTTTCCACCACGCCCTGCTTTAGCCTGACATTGTTTATATTGTAATCGTCAAAACTGCCCGAAGTGGAGGCAACCATATCATAGCCCGCTATAATCTGCGCAAGCCCCAACAAGGAAAGGGCGAATATGATAAGCAAAACGGTAATACTTAGTCTTACCTTTCTGCTTTTTATATGCTTGGCGGAAATTTTGAGATTTTTATCAAAGGGCAAAGAGGATTTGCAGGGGGCGAAAGATAAATTTGCGGAGACCTGCTCTACTTTTGTAGGGGTAAAATGCGTGCCTTCCCCCTTTCTTATCGTGATTTTGCCTTTTTGGTTCAGCAATTCGTTTAAGGGGCGCAAATCGCCGGAGGTCAGAGAGGAGTTTTGCTCCAGGCTCGCGCCCTCGCTCTCCCATTCTATGTGCTTGCCGGTATTGGGAGCGCGCACGCTGTCTTTTATTATCCTGCCGTCCTTTAGCTCGATGAGCCTGTCCGCGTACTTTTCCGCGCTTGCCCTGTCGTGGGTGACCACTACAATAAGCCTGTCTTTGCTTTGAGCGGAAAGGTAGTCAAGCAACAGCTTGCCCGTATTGCTGTCCAGATTGCCGGTAGGCTCGTCCGCAAAAAGTATTTTTGGGTCCTTAATCAGCGCGCGCGCGACAGCCACGCGCTGCTTTTGCCCGCCCGAAAGCTCTCCGGGGTTGCGACCCGCAAGCTCGCTTATCTCCAATTCTTCCATCAGCTTGGAAAAAAGGGCACTTGATGGCTTTTTTGCCTGTATTTCCAATGCAATCTCTATGTTTTCCTTTACCGAAAAGTCTTCTAACAGGTGAAAATCCTGAAAAATAAAACCGATATAAGTATTGCGGTATGCGTCCAAATCCTCTTTGCTGAACTCTTTACTCGATTTTCCGCATATTATTATGTCGCCGCTGTCAAAGGTATCCAGACCGCCCAGCACGTTAAGCAGCGTGCTTTTGCCGCTGCCGCTCTTGCCTAAAATAAAAAGCATACCGCGGGACGGCAGCCTTATGCTTAAATCCTGTAAAGCGTGAACTACTTCGCCGTTTTTACTGACGTAGTCCTTGCAAAGATTTTTTACTTCGATCATAGCTTGATTCTAACACACGAGCGGGCTGTTAGTCAATATGAAAATGCGCTAATAGAAAGGAAGCGCCGTATTTGTCTATCCGCATATCCTAAAAAAAAGAAGCGCTTGCGCGCTCCTTTTTTTGCATCCTTATTCGTTGCTCTTTTTAATAAAAGCGGTAAGAGTTTCTCCCTCGCCTATCGCTATTTCCACCTTTTCGCCTTCCCCTTCAAAATCCGAAACGGTGCCTAAGGTTTCGTTTTCTATATAGCTTATCCATTCCGCGGGCGGCTGCTGGCCGCTGAACTTAATAAGTATGCGGTCGGAAATATCGCAGCCGATTTGCTTCCTGGTGTCCTGAATATTGCGCACCACTTCTCTGGCGATGCCCTCGCGCATAAGCTCCTCGGTGATGGTAAGGTCTAAGGAAGTGATAATGCCCGATTTGCTCATAACGTGCAAGCCCGGCTTGGCAAGGTAGGATATAAGCGTGTCCTCCTCGTCAAGGGTACGCTTTTCGCCGTTTAACTCTATCTGCAGGCGCTCACCGCGCACGGTGTACTGCTTACCCTTTATCGCTTTGATAATTGCTCCCGCGTCTTTGCCGTATTTCGGGGCAAGCACGCTGAAATTAGGCAGATAATCAACGGTGGCTATGTCTTCGGTGTGTTCCAGTATTTCTATTTCCTTGACGTTTAATTCTTCCGCGATAATCTGCTTCGCGTTTTCTATAATTTCGTTGTTTGACTTATCCGAAAACACTACCTGCATAACGCCTAAGGGCTGACGGAGCTTAACGTTGTTCTTTGTCCTTATGGAGCGCGCAAGGTGAATTACGCTTTGTATTAAATCCTGCTCCTCAAGCAACTGCTTATCCTGATACCGCTCAGGGATATTCGGCCAATCCGCAAGGTGCACGCTCTCCTCTCCTGTAAGCAGCTGATACAGTTTTTCCGAAACTACGGGCGCTACCGGCGCAAGCAGCTTACAGGTGTTTACCAGCACGTAAAGCATAGTCTGATAAGCGTCCTTTTTATCCTTCGGCAGTCCGCTGCCCCAAAATCTGCGGCGGGAACGTCTGATATACCAGTTGGTAAGCCCGTCCAGCAAAGACACTATAGGCTCCACAAATTTATCCACCTGATAGTTATCCATACTTTCGGTTATGGTGCGGGCGCAATCGTAAAGCTTTGCCAGAATCCACTTATCCAGCCTGTTGTCGCTGTCCGGCTCCTCCACACTCTCGGGCGAAAAATTGTCAAGGTTGGCGTAAGAGGTATAAAAACTGCAGGAATTCCACAACGGTAAAATTATCTGCTGGAGAGCGTTTTGCAGGCCGCTTTCGTCAAACAGCAAGTCGCCCATGAGCATTGCCGCGGACTGATACATATACAGCCTGAAAGCGTCCGTGCCGTATTTTTTCATCAGCTCCATGGGGTCGGTATAGTTTTTGCTGGATTTGGACAGCTTTTTGCCGTCCTTTGCCAATACCGTTCCATGCACCACGCAATTTTGGAAAGCGGGCTTATCAAAAAGCGCGACCGCGATAACGTGCAGATAGTAAAACCAGCAGCGGATCTGACCGGTATATTCCACCACAAAATCACAGGGGAAATGGGACTCGAACCAGTCCTTGTTTTCAAAGGGATAGTGCTTTTGCGCGTGAGGCACGCAGCCCGTCTCAAACCAGCAGTCCAGCACTTCGGGAATGCGCCGCATTGTGCCGCCGCAAGAACAGGGGAAGGTAACCTCGTCCATATACTGCTTGTGCAAATCGGTCAGCTTTATGCCGCTTACCTCATAAATCTCGTCTATGCTGCCCAGTACCCTGCGCTTTTTGCACTCCGAACATTCCCAGATGGGAATGGGGGTGGACCAATAGCGGTTGCGGGATATATTCCAGTCTCTGGCGTTGGCAAGCCAGTTGCCGAACCGTCCGTTTTTAACCGTTTCGGGTATCCAGCTTATTTCCTGATTGCGCGCAAGCAACTGCTCTTTTATTTTGTCTATGGAAAAATACCACGCTTCCATAGCCTTGTATATAAGGGGGGTGCGGCAACGCCAGCAATGCGGATAATTATGCTCCAGAGTGCCGTCGCCCACTACCTGATTTCTGCTCTTTAGCAGCCTTATTATGTCCCTGTTGGCGTCTATGACGTTGCGGCCTTCAAACTCCTGAATATCACGGGTGAACTTGCCTTTGGCGTCCACGGGATTTACCAAGGGTATGCCCGCCGCTTTACACGCCCAATAGTCGTCCTCGCCGAAGGCGGGGGCGATATGCACTATGCCTAAGCCCTCATCCTCAAAAACGAAGTCCGCGGCTATTACTCTAAACGCGCCTTTTCCCGCTTGTCCCGCAAAATAATCAAATATGGGAGTATACCTTTCCCCTATCAAATCGCTGCCTTTGCAGGTTTTAAGGATGACCGGGTCTTTGCCGAAAATCTTTTCATAACGCTGAAGCGCGGATTTTACCAGGACAAACACTTCCTCGCCCGCCTGAACGTAAGCGTAGTTTAGTTCCGCTCCCACCGCCAGCGCAAGGTTGGAAGGCAGCGTCCACGGCGTAGTCGTCCATGCAAGGAAATAAACGGGCTTGCCGTCCATCTCTTGCCGCGTCTTAAACTTGACCATAATCCACGGGTCCTGCTTGGGTCTTGTGGAATCGGATTCCCTGGTATCTGAAATGGAAAGGGAGGTTTCGCAGCGGTAGCAATACGGCGTTACCCTGTAATCCTGATAAATAAGCCCTTTTTCGTAGCATTGCTTAAAAGTCCAAAGCACGCTTTCCATATAATTAAGGCTCATTGTCTTATACGCGCCGTCATAATCCACCCAGCGCGCCATTTGCTCCACGTACTCTCTCCACGCGTCGTCGTTCTGACTGACTATATTGAAACACGCCTTGTTGAATTTATCCACGCCCAAAGAGCTTTCTATTTCGTTTTTGTCCTTTATGCCCAAGGCTGCTTCCGCCTGTGTCTCAATGGGCAGACCGTGGCAGTCCCAGCCCCATACCCTGGGTACGGAGTAACCGCGCATCGTCCAATAACGGGCTATCATATCCTTAATGAAACTGACCAGCACCGTACCGTGGTGCGGCTTGCCGGTGGGGAAAGGAGGGCCGTCATAAAAGACCTTTTCGCCGCCTTTTTTGTTGCTGACCGACTTTTCAAAGGTATTATTTTCCCGCCAATATTCAAGCACTTCTTGCTGAATGGAAGGGATATCGGGTTTGGAGTCCATCTTGCCGTATTTCATCACGCATTACCTCACGCTTGTAGATACTGATTATTGGCAAAGGGAGAAGGAAAAATCCTCCGCCCTAAGCAATTACATATAAATAATTATTAATAAATAATAGCATAAGTATATACGATACAAAGCAAAAAATCAAGAAAATAGGGGGCTATAGCCCGCTCTTTGCATAAAAAATCTCTTTTGTTTTTTCGCCTGCGGCAAGGCTTTGCCGTGCCTGCAAAGGTTTTCGTGCGATTCTGTCGGCATTAGTGCCTTAAAGCTGTTGCTTTTTTAAAAAATATCAATTATCATTAATGCAATCGGATATTATTCTTACATCGGGAGAAAATAAGTTAAATGGATTTCTTCATAGAAAGTTTCAAAGGCGGCAATTTCCAATGGCAAATGGTTGTGATGTGGATAATCGGCGGACTGCTGATTTATCTTGCGATAGCCAAAAAGCTGGAACCCGCCCTGCTATTGCCCATAGGCTTCGGCGCGATACTAATCAATATACCTTTATCGGGAGCGGCTAATCAGATAATGCCCGGTATTGGCGAAGTAACGGGTATCCTGGACTGGCTTTTTGAGGTAGGCATTAACGCGTCCGAAGCGCTGCCCCTGCTGTTGTTTATAGGTATCGGGGCGATGATAGACTTCGGGCCCCTGCTTTCCAATCCCAAGCTGCTGTTTTTCGGAGGAGCCGCACAAATCGGGATTTTCCTTACCATAATAACAGCGTCATTATTAGGCAACGTCTTTAATTTTACTTTGGCGGACGCCGCTTCCATAGGTATCATAGGCGCCGCGGACGGCCCTACTTCCATATTGGTCGCCAACGTGCTTAAAAGCGGATATATGGGGGCGATAGCGGTGGCGGCGTATTCTTATATGGCGCTGGTGCCCATTATTCAGCCCGCCGCGATTAAGCTGGTAACCACCAAAAAAGAGCGGGCTATCCGTATGAGTTACAATCCGCAAAAGGTTTCCAAAACCACAAAAATTATCTTCCCCATTCTGGTTACCGTTTTTTCCGGGCTGATTGCGCCCGCTTCGGTGTCACTGGTGGGCATGCTGATGTTCGGCAATCTGATACGCGAATGCGGGGTGCTGGACTCTCTCTCAGAAGCCGCGCAGAAAATGCTTGCCAACCTTATTACCCTACTGCTGGGCATCACCATTGCCTCCACTATGAAGGCGGCTAAGTTCGTAAAAGTGGAAACGCTGCTTATTATGTGTATGGGTCTGCTTGCATTTGTCTTTGACTCCATAGGCGGAGTGCTGTTCGCAAAATTGCTTAATTTGTTTTTGCCCGAAGGGAAAAAAATCAATCCTATGGTGGGAGCGGCGGGCATCTCCGCCTTTCCTATGTCCGCAAGGGTAATTCAGCGTTTAGGCTTAGAGGCCGACCCCGAAAATCATTTGCTTATGCACGCCGTAAGCGCGAACGTGTCCGGGCAAATCGCCTCGGTTGTGGCGGGCGGCATAATACTGTCTATCGTGCCCGGCTTGCTGGTTTAAGGAGATACTATTATGAATTTTTTTATTAGCGCAGCAGGCAATATTATCGCGTCGCTGGAAATATTATGGAAAGGAATGCTCGGCATTTTTATTGTTTTGGGCATAATTTACCTTTCAATAATTCTGTTGAATAAAGTAACCTCTGGCAAGAAAAAGGAAAAGCCCGCAGAGGTAACAGAGGAAGAAAATAGCGAAGAGGAGAGCGCGGTTTAATTACGCTCTGGCAAAGGAAAGCACGCTTACGCTTTTTGCGCCCAGCCTTTTAATCAGCTTACAGCATTCATTCGCCGTGGCGGCGGTAGTCACGACGTCGTCAAGCAGCAATACGGTTTTATCCGATATCAATTTATTATCAAATGCGGGGGCAAGGGAATATTGCCCTTTTATTTGCGCAAGCCTTTCCTCTCTGCCGCTTTTTGCCAAGTCCGCGCCGGCGTCTTTTCGCTTGAGGATATGAAAATAAGGGATGCCCGTAAGCTCGGATAACAAGCGCGCCACCCTCTCCATAGGGTCAAAGCCGCGCCTGCGCCTAGCCTTTGCGGAGGCGGGCACGTAAGCAAAACAATCCGCGCTTATGGATTGAGTCTTGAGCAGATAAAAGAAAAATCTCGCGATATACTGCCCCCAATAGGTTTTGCCCTGGTCTTTGTAGCCCACTACCACCTGCTTGATAAAACCCTTGTACCAAAACACGCTGTGAACTTTGTCAAAATAATGGGCAAAAGAGGAGCAGTTGCGGCACTTTTTGTCTATGCCTAAAAGCTCGGAGCCGCAAACGGGACATCCTTCCCCGTTGACGTAAGGCAACTGCGCCATACAATCTTCGCATATGGAAAGATAGCTGTCCTCCTGTTGAAGCTCTTTTGCGCAGCACAAGCAGGAAAGTCCTTGCGGATATACCGCATTCAAAAATTTATTTGCCGCGGCTTTTATCTTTTGCTTAAACATTTTTCCTGCCCTTGATAATGATTTTCTTTGTTTTTTCGCCCTCCGCTTTTCTTTCGCTTACCCTGTCGGTAAATTTCTTTGCGGAGAAATGCAGGGAGATTTTTTGAGCGTACTCCTTTAACAATCCGGACAGCAGGGTGTAGCGGGCGGAGGTGTCAGTGTTATTAATCATTCTGAGCAGCACTCGTTTGGAGCCTACGATTACCACCATTCTTTTTGCGCGCGTCAGAGCGGTATATACAAGGTTTCGGGTACCTATTACAGGGTTATAGTCACCCAAAGCAAGGATTACCACTTCAAACTCGCTGCCTTGCGCCTTATGCACGCTTGCGGCGTAGCTTAGCATGATATTGTCCAGTTCGCTTTTGGGATATTCCACTGTTTTGTCGTCGTCCATCTTTACGGTAACCGTATCTTTGCCTATATCCGTAATGTAGCCGATGTCTCCGTTAAACACCCCTTTCCCTCTCTCGTAATTGTCCTGCCACTCTATCTCATAATTGTTGACGTTCTGCATCACCTTATCGCCCACCCTAAAAACGGTGTCGCCGTAGGTTAATTGTTTGCCGTAAGGGTTGAGCGCGGCTTGCAGCTTAGAGTTAAGGCTGAATACTCCCGCCTCTCCCTTTTTCATAGGCGCCAGCACCTGAATCTGTGCGGAGCTGATACCCAAAAATCCGGGTATACGCTCTTTTACCATCGCCACCACGCTTTTGGCTATGCCCTCCGCGTCCGTCTGCTCCTCAAAAAAGAAGTCCCTGCTTTTGTTGTCAATCAGCGGCATTTCGCCTTTGTTGATTTTATGCGCGTTGGTTACTATCAGACTGTCGCTACTCTGACGGTAAATTTCATTAAGGTGAACGACGGGGAAAAAGCCGCTCTCTATTAAATCGCCCAAAATTCTGCCGCAGCTCACGCTGGGAAGCTGGTCCTTGTCTCCTACCAGAATAAGCCTCGCGCCCAGTTTGAGCGCTTTAAGCAGCGCGTCAAACAAGAATACGTCCACCATGCTCAACTCGTCTATTATAATCGCATCCTCTTCCAGAGGGTCGGTCTCATCATGCAAGAAAACCAGTCCCGAAGAGGAAAAGTCCGTACCTAACAGGCGGTGAATTGTCCTTGCCTCTCTGCCCGTCGCCTCGCTCATCCGTTTCGCCGCCCTGCCCGTGGGGGCGGCAAGCGCGGTTTTCAATCCCCTTGCGGTAAGGATATTGAGGATACATTTGATTATGGTGGTTTTGCCGGTGCCGGGGCCGCCCGTAATAATGGTAGTTCCCTCGTTAAGCGCGGATAATATCGCCTGTTTTTGCCGCTCGTGCAGGGTGATATTGTGCTGCTCCTCAAAATGAGCTATCTCGTCCGCCGCGTTTATATCCAGCGCGCTTGCGTTATGCTGCATTTCCAATAGTTTTGCCGCTATACCCGATTCATGGGAAAAGACGTTGGACAGCGCGATATATCTTACTTTTTCCTCTTTGTCCGGTTTGAGATAAAGCTTAAATTTATTCCTGAAAAGCAGCCTTTCTATAGCCGCGGATAAGCACCCCTCATCCGTGATGTCGATAAGTTTGGCGGTGTCTTTTATCAATTTCTGTTCGGGCAGGCAGGTATGCCCGTCCTTATATGAGGCTTCCTTGAGGATATGGGTAAGCCCCGCCTCTATGCGAAAATCGCTGTCCTTGCTTATGCCTAAACTTGCGGCGATTTTGTCGGCGGTAAGAAAGCCGACGCCGTCAATATCCGAAACCAGCTGATAAGGATTGGCCTGCACGCTGGAGACGGTATCCTCGCCGTAGGTGTTGCAAATCTTGATAATCAGCCCCATGGGAACGTTGTGTTCCTGAAGGAAAATAACCGCTTTGCGGATAGCGCCGGTAGCCTGATAACTGTCCGAAATTTGCTTTGCCCTTTTTGCGCCGATGCCGCTGATTTCGGTCAGCCTGAAAGGAGAATGCTCCAAAATACCAAGACTGTCCGCGCCGAACGCGTCCACAATGAGGGCGGCGGTTTTTTCTCCCACGCCTTTGATAAGACCGCTCGCCAGAAAATTGAGTATGCTTTTGGTGTCCGTGGGCTCGCAAAACCTTACGCTGTCTGCTCTGAACTGCTCTCCGTATTTGGTGTTGACTACAAATTCGCCCGTCATTTCCACGTCTTCGCCTTCGCTCATGGACGGAAAAAAGCCAACGGCGGTGATCAGCGTGCCATTGACGTTAAAGTTGGCTACCATGTAGCCGTTTTCCTCATTGCGGAAAATTATGTTTAAAAGGGTGCCTTCTATACGCATTATAACGCCTTTAAAAGCGCCTCTACCTTGTCTACTCTCTCCCAGCTGAAACCGCGCTTACCAAAATGCCCGTTGCTTGCGGTGTCCAGATAACACACGTTGTTCAGATCCAACGCATTGATAATCGCCATAGGGCGAAAATCAAATACTTTTTTAACCGCCATTTTGATATTTTCCTCGTCTACCTTTTCCGTGCCGAAAGTCTGTATGTCTATGGAAACGGGGTTGGCCTTGCCTATGGCGTAGGCTATCTGTATTTCGCACTTATCGCAAAGGTTTGCCTTGACAATGTTTTTTGCCACGTATCTTGCGTAATACGCCGCGCTTCTGTCCACCTTGGTGGGGTCTTTGCCCGAAAAGGCGCCGCCGCCGTGGCGGGCGTAGCCTCCGTAGGTATCCACGATAATCTTGCGCCCCGTAAGTCCGCTGTCCCCTTCGGGTCCGCCTATCACGAACCGCCCGGTGGGGTTTATGTAAACCTTGGTATCGTTGTCAATAAGTTCGGCGGGCAGTACGGCGTCAATAATCTTTTGCCTTACCTCTTTGCGCAAAAATTCAATATCCACGTCCGCCTTATGCTGAGTGGATAATACGATTGTGTCTATGCGCACGGGTTCATCCTCGTAGTATTGCATGGTAACCTGCGCTTTGCCGTCGGGCAGGATATACGGTATCTCACCGCTTTTGCGCGCAATTTCCAGCTTTTTGGTCAGCGCGTGGGCGTACATAATAGCCGCGGGCATAAGCTCCGCCGTTTCGTTGCACGCATAGCCGAAAATCAGTCCCTGGTCGCCCGCGCCCAGCATATCGGCGGCATCCAGGGAAACATGGTGCTCCAGGCTGTCGTTTACGCCCATTGCGATATCCGGCGACTGCATATCCAGCCTTACAATAACTTCCACGTTGTCGTAGCTAAAGCCGGTGGAGTTGTCGGTGTAACCGATATCCTTTATCGTTTTCCTTACCAGTTTTTCTATATCGAATTTATGTGAAGCAGTGATTTCTCCCATAATTAGCACGGTTTTGGTGGTCAGGGCAACCTCGCAGGCTACCCTGGCTTCCTTATCGTGGCTGAGTATCTCATCTAAAATCGCATCGCTAATCTGGTCGGCTACCTTATCTGGATGCCCTGATGTTACACTCTCCGAAGAAAAAAATCTTTTCATTTAGTTTCTCCTTAATGTTGCAGACCGTATAAGTAATGGCCCGTTTATTCAAAAGTAAAATCAGTCAGGTTGTCCTCTTTTTGCGGCATTAATTCCAAAGCCTTGCTCTCCAGCTCTTTCAGCCCCGAGCTTTCTACATTAATAGAACTGTATTTTTTCATGCCCGTACCCGCCGGTATGAGCTTGCCAACTATAACGTTCTCCTTAAGTCCGATCAAATTGTCTACCTTGCACTTGATAGCCGCCTCGGTAAGCACGCGCGGGGTCTCCTGGAAGCTTGCGGCCGACAGGAAGGACTCGGTGGCAAGAGCCGCTTTGGTAATACCTAAGAGTACGCGGTTGACCGTCGCGGGTCTGCCGCCCGCCTCCAGCACTCTCTCGTTTTCCTCGTCTATACGCACTATGTCCACTAATTCATTATACAACAGGCTGGTGTCGTTAGGTTCGTTTACCCTGACCTTTCTCAACATCTGCCTTACGATAACCTCGATATGCTTATCGTTGATGTGAACGCCGTTGGAACGGTACGCGCTCTGAACTTCCTTAATCATGGTTTCCTGAACGCCCGCCGCGCCTCTGGTGCGCAGGATGTCCTGCGGATTGATGTTGCCCACAATAAAGGGGTCGCCGGGGGTAACGGTGTCGCCGTGCTTGACCAACAGCTTTGCGCCGAAGGGCATCTTATATTCCTTTTCGCTGCCGTCGTCCTGAACCACCACAACGATATACTGACCGTTGGCGCCTTCCTTAATCTCCACCTTGCCCGCTACGTCGCTTACTACCGCGGCGCCCTTGGGATTGCGCGCTTCAAACAGTTCCACCACTCTGGGCAAACCTTGCGTTATATCCGTTGCGGACGCGACGCCGCCGGTATGGAAGGTACGCATGGTAAGCTGGGTGCCCGGCTCGCCTATGGATTGCGCGGCGATTATGCCTACCGCTTCTCCCAAATCCACAAGCTGACCGGTAGCCATATTGTGTCCGTAGCATTTTCTGCACAGACCGTGCTTGGCTCTGCAGGTCAGCGCGCTTCTGATCTTTACTTCCCTAATGCCGGATTTTATTATCCTGTCCGCCGCTTCCTCGCTGATCATATTGTCTTTGGCGACGATTATCTCCCCCGTTTGCGGGTCGATTACGTCTTGCACCGTAAAGCGGCCGTATATTCTTTCTTTAAGTCCTTCCAGCAGGGTGCCGTTGATATTGACAAGGTCTTTGACCAGGAAGCCGCGGGTATCCTGACAGTCTTCTTCCCTTACTATAACGTCTTGTGCTACGTCCACAAGGCGGCGGGTAAGGTAACCGGAGTCCGCGGTTTTAAGAGCGGTATCCGCTCCGCCTTTTCTGGCGCCGTGGCTGGATATAAAGTATTCCAGAACGGAAAGCCCTTCACGGAAAGAGGCTTTAACCGGAATTTCTATAACGCGTCCCGCAGGGTCGTTCATAAGTCCGCGCATACCGCTGAGCTGTTTAATCTGTTGCATGGAGCCACGCGCGCCGGAGTTGGCCATCATCCAGATAGGATTCATTTTGTCAAAAGTCTTAAAGTTGTACTCCAGATCCTTTTCCACGTCGTCAGTTGCCTTTCTCCAGATATCTATGGTTTCTTCCCTGCGCTCTTCTTCGGAAAGAATGCCGCGGTTATATTTTTCTTCGGTCGCGATAACCTCTTCTTCCGCTTTTTTAAGAATGCTTGCCTTGCTTACGGGTATCTGCATATCAAAAACGCTGGTAGTGATTGCGCCTAAGGTAGAATACTTGAAGCCCAGCGCCTTTATCTTATCCAGTACAAGGGCGACGACCGTAGCGCCTTTTTTCTTAAAGCATTTCTCAACTATTTCGCTAAGCTCTTTCTTCGCCACGCCGTAATTGATCTCGTATTTGAGCATATCTTCCGGCGTTTTCCTTTCGGTAAGGCCTAAGTCCTGCGGAATAGCCTCGTTGAAAATGATTCTGCCTACGGTTGTTTCCACCAAACCTTTGATAGTTTTGCCGTCAACCTCTACCGACCTTCTTACCTTGATACGCGCTTGCAGGGAAATATCTTTTACCGTATACGCCATCTTGGCTTCGTCCTCGTTGACAAAAAGCCTGCCCTCTCCTTTAGCCCCGTCTATAACCTGGGTCATATAATACGCGCCCAGCACCATATCCTGAGTGGGGCTGACTATAGGCTTGCCGTCGCTGAGGCGGAGAATATTGTTGCTTGCCAGCATAAGGAAGCGCGCTTCCGCCTGCGCCTCTATGGACAGGGGCACGTGTACCGCCATCTGGTCGCCGTCAAAGTCCGCGTTGAAAGCGGCGCAAACCAGCGGATGTAATTTGATTGCCTTGCCTTCCACGAGTACGGGCTCAAAAGCCTGAATACCCAGTCTGTGCAGCGTGGGGGCGCGGTTTAATAATACGGGATGGTCTTTGATGACCTCTTCCAGCATATCCCACACCTGAGGGATATTGCGCTCCACCGCGCGCTTGGCGCTCTTTATATTATGGCTTTCGCCGGAATCAACCAGCTTTCTGAACACGAAGGGCTTAAACAATTCCAACGCCATCTTTTTGGGCAGACCGCATTGATAAATCTTTAACTCCGGACCAACCACGATAACCGAACGGCCGGAATAGTCCACGCGCTTGCCCAGCAGGTTTTGACGGAAACGGCCTTGTTTGCCTCTTAGCATATCGCTTAGTGACCTTAACGGTCTGTTGCCGGGGCCGGTGACGGGCTTGCCGTGACGACCGTTGTCGATAAGCGCGTCCACAGCTTCCTGCAGCATACGCTTTTCGTTTCTGATGACTATGTCCGGCGCTCCGGATTCCATCATCTTCTTAAGCCTGTTGTTTCTGTTTATGACGCGGCGGTATAAATCGTTAAGGTCGCTGGTGGCGAACCTGCCGCCGTCTAATTGCACCATGGGTCTGAGTTCGGGAGGGATAACGGGCAGAACGGTAAGAATCATCCATTCCGGCTTGTTGCCGCTGACTCTGAAAGACTCCAGTATTTCCAGTCTTTTGGCAAGTTTTGTCCTTTTGGTGGCGGTAGCGGTCCTGAGCATTTCCTTAGCCTGAGCCGCTTCCTTTTCTATGTCGATCTCCATGAGGAGCTCTCTCAACGCCTCCGCTCCCATGCCCGCTCTGAAAGAGCCTTCGCCGTATTTTTCCAGCGCTTCGCGGTATTCCTCATCCTTGATAACCTGCTTTTTATAAAAATGAGTGGTGCCGGGGTCAAGTACGACCAGCGCGGCAAAATATATCACGCTTTCCACCTGCTTGTTGCTCATATTGAGCACCGCGCTCAGACGGGTGGGCACGCCGCGGAAATACCATATATGCGAAACGGGAGCGGCAAGCTCCACATGCCCCATACGCTCTCTCCTGACCTTGCTTTTGGTGACCTCTACTCCGCACTTATCGCAGATTACGCCGCGGTAACGGATACGCTTGTACTTGCCGCAGTGGCACTCGTAATCCTTTTGGGGCCCGAATATCTTTTCGCAGAAAAGGCCGTCCTTTTCCGGCTTTTGCGTCCTGTAGTTGATAGTTTCCGGTTTAGTAACCTCGCCATACGACCACTCTCTAATCTTTTCCGGTGAAGCAATACCTATCTGTATAGAATCAAAATTGTTAATTTCTACCATATTATCTCCTCTCTATATTTGGTCGTCATCGTCAAATTCGCTCTGCAGCAGCGTTTCGCCGTCGCTTAATTCGTTTTCGTCGTCAAGCTCGGTCTCATCCGTCTCAAAGAAGCTCTCCAGCTTTGCCTTGGGCTGAAGCGGGGCAAACACGTCTTCCTCATCGTCCTCGAATAAGGTATCCGGCTTGTCTATATCTAAGTCAAAGCTTTCCTCTCCCTTAAAGGAATCAAAGATGTCTATCCCCTCCTCGTCTCCGAAAGCGTCCTCTTCAAATAAGGACTCGAAGCCGTGGCTGTCCATATCAAAATCAAGCTGCAGTTCATCGTCCGTTTCGCCCAGCACTCTTTGTTTATCGTAGATGCGCTCGTCGTCGTCCTCTTCGCTGTAGACGCTCTCTTCCTTTCCGTCATACATCAAGCGCATATCCAGCGCGAGAGACTGCATTTCTTTCTTTAAGACCTTAAAGGATTCCGGCGTGCCGGGGTCTGCGGTAATATTGGACTTGATAATGCTGTCAAATATTTTCTGACGTCCCATAATATCGTCGCTCTTGACCGTAAGAATTTCCTGCAGGATATTTGCCGCGCCGTAAGCGTAAAGCGCCCAAACCTCCATTTCGCCGAATCTCTGACCTCCGAATTGCGCCTTTCCGCCCAGCGGCTGCTGGGTAACCAGGGAATACGGGCCTACGCTTCTGGCGTGCATCTTGTCGTCCACAAGGTGAATAAGTTTAAGGATATACATATACCCTACGGTAACTCTGTTTTCAAAAGGCTCGCCCGTCCTGCCGTCGTAGAGCTGTATCTTTCCGTCCGGCGGCAAGTGGTTTTCCTCAAACATTTCCTTAATATCGTTTTCGGAGGCTCCGTCAAATACGGGAGTGGCCACCTTAAAGCCCAGCATATTGGCGACAAGACCCAAGTGAACTTCCAAAACCTGACCGATATTCATACGGCTGGGCACGCCTAAGGGATTAAGCACTATTTGCAGGGGAGTGCCGTCCTCCATAAAGGGCATATCCTCTCGGGGCAATATCCTGCTGATAACGCCTTTGTTGCCGTGACGGCCCGCTATTTTGTCGCCCACCGAAATCTTACGCTTCTGTGCCACGTAAACTCTCACAAGCTTATTGACGCCGGGCGCCAATTCGTCCTTGTTTTTTCTGTCGAACACCTGAACGTGCACGACTGTGCCCCTTTCGCCGTGGGGCACTTTAAGAGATACGTCTCTGACTTCGCGCGCTTTTTCGCCGAATATTGCCCTGAGCAGTCTTTCTTCGGGCGTAAGCTCGGTTTCGCCCTTGGGCGTTACCTTGCCTACCAGATAATCTCCGCTGTTGACCTCGGCGCCTACCATAACAATGCCGTCTTCGTCAAGATGCTTGAGCAAATCGGCGCTGATATTGGGGATATCTCTGGTAATCTGCTCTTCACCCAGTTTTGTGCTGCGCGCTTCCAGTTCGTATTCCTCTATGTGAATGGAAGTAAAGGTATCGTCCTTAACCAAGTCCTCGCTAATCAGGATAGCGTCCTCGTAGTTGTACCCTTCCCAGGTCATAAAACCTACCAGAACGTTGCGCCCCAGCGCAAGCTCCCCGTTCTCCGTACTGGGACCGTCCGCAAGCAGCGCGCCTTTTTCCACATAGTCGCCTTTGCTGATACGGGGTATCTGATTAATGCAGGTGCCCTGATTGCTGCGCCTGAACTTCTTAAGACGGTATTCTCTTACAAAACCGTCCTGCTCTTTTACCTTAATAAGGTCGGCGGTAACATAAATGACTTCCCCCGCCTCTTTGGCCATCTCGCATACTCCGGAATCCCTCGCGACCACGCACTCCATACCCGTGCCGATAATGGGCGCTTGCGGGGCTAAAAGGGGCACTGCCTGACGTTGCATGTTGGAGCCCATAAGCGCGCGGTTGGCGTCGTCGTTTTCCAAAAACGGGATAAGCGAAGTCGCCACGCTGACAAGCTGCTTGGGCGAAACGTCCATATAGTCCACTTCGTCCCTGTGATATTCCTTAATGTAATCCTTATATCTGCAGATAACACGCTCATTGACAAAGGAGCCGTCCGGATTTAAGGGCTCGTTTGCCTGCGCGATTATATTCTCGTCCTCCTCGTCCGCGGGGAGGTAATGCACCTCTTCGGTAACTATATGCTTTTCCTTATCCACCTTTCTGTAAGGCGCTTCGATAAAGCCGTATTCGTTGACTTTCGCGTAACTGCTCAGCGAGGTGATAAGACCTATATTCTGACCTTCCGGCGTTTCGATAGGACACATTCTGCCGTAATGGGAATGGTGAACGTCACGCACTTCAAAGCCCGCTCTTTCGCGGTTTAAGCCGCCCGGGCCCAATGCGGAAAGCTTTCTCTTATGAGTGAGCTCGGCAATAGGGTTGGGCTGGTCCATAAATTGCGAAAGCTGGGAACTGCCGAAGAACTCCCTAATCGCGCTGGATACCGGTCTGATGTTAATAAGCGTCTGAGGGGTAATCTCGTTGGGGTCGGGAGCGATATTCATTTTGTCCCTTATCGCTCTCTCCAGCCTGCTGATACCCACGCGGAACTGATTTTGAAGCAGCTCGCCCACACTGCGCACACGCCTGTTGGAAAGGTGGTCGATGTTATCCACTTCAAAGAAACCGTATTTCATGCACAGGTTGTAGTTGACGGCGGAAACGATATCGTCCACCGAAATATGCTTAAGCTGCAATCTGTCCACATTGGCCTCGCAAGCCTGTCTCAGCTTTTCGGTATCCCCGCCGCATTCCTCCAGCAGCTCGCGCAAAACGGGGTAATACACTTTTTCCGTTATCCCTATCTCTTTGGGGTCGCTCTTGATGTAATACTGGAGGTCAACGGTGTTGTTGCCGATAACCTTAAATCTCTTAAACTCGCCGGACTCGTTTTTCTCGTTCGTGTAGATATAAGCTTCGTTTACGCCCATATTCTGCAGCATTCTGGCTTTTTCCACACTAAGCTTTTCGCCTCTTTCCGCAAGGATTTCCCCGTCTAAAATGATATCTTCCGCAAGCGTCTGTTTGGCGATGCGTTTGGCAAGGGATAATCTCTGATTGAACTTGAATCTGCCCACGCGGGAGAGGTCGTAACGCTTGTAATCAAAAAACGTGTTGGTCAGCAAAGCGTCGATATGACTTTGGGTAGGCACTTCGCCCGGCTTAAGCTTGCGGTAAACCTCTATTTTGGCGGCTTCCGTATTGTCAAGCTCGGTGCCGTCTTTTTCTATGGTTGCGGCAATCATGTCGTCATTGTCGTAAAGGTTAAGCAAGGTGGCGTTGTCGCCGTAGCCTAACGCGCGCAGCAGCACCGTCGCGGTGATTTTGCGCTGGCGGTCAATACGCACAAATAAAACGTTGTTGGCGTCCTGCTCGAATTCCAGCCACGCGCCCCTGTTGGGTATAAGTGTGGTATCATAGCGCATAATACCGTTTTTATCCAGCGCGCCCGTGGTGTAAACGCCGGGAGAGCGCACTAACTGGCTGACTACGACGCGCTCCGCTCCGTTAATAATGAAAGTACCCGTCTCCGTCATCTTGGGTATATCGCCCATAAATATGGTCTGCTCCACCATTTCTCCCGTTTCCTTAATGGTAAGGCGCACTTTCGCCTTTAAGGACTGGGTATAGTTGGCATCTCTGTTTTTGCACTCTTCCACGTCGTATTTGCTCTCGGAATCAATGGTGTAATCCAAAAACTCCAGAGATAATTTTCCGCTAAAGTCATTAATCGGGGAAAAATCCTTGAATACTTCGCCAATACCGTGTTTAATGAAGTTTTCGTACGATTTCTTTTGTATTTCTATGAGATAGGGAATATCGAGAACGTTTTTAATTTTATTAAAGCTCATTCTCTCAACATTGCCACATTTAATCTTGTGAACTCTCTCCAGCATTTGCCATCTCCTTATAAAAAAAATTATGCAAAAGAACTTTTGCAAAAAGAAAATATTTTTACGCAAAAACATTGCGTAACTATCGATTTATTAGCCCTAGAAAACATGCTAAAACACCCGCTAATTGTCAAACCACCATAATAAGGCATTCTATAATAATATCACCAATTATAACCTAAGTCAAACATATTTACGGGTATTAAGATAAAATTTCTTTTTTCCGCTTTTAAGCGTGTAAAAACGGGCGGCAAAGAGCGCGCACTTGAAAAAAACGATAAGGTGCTATAATAAAAACAAAAAAGGGTCAAAAAGATGAAAAAGATTTTATGCAGTAAACCTTGCGTATTTCTGATAGCCGTATTGGCAGTCCTTGCTCCCGTCCTAAACTATTCTTTCAGAATCGCTCACGTATTTGTCAACGCCATGACTTTTGCGTATTTAAGCGATATTCTGCTTATCGTTATGGTCGCCAACGCAATTTTTATGCTGATTTACGCTTACCGGCTGGCAAGAAATCTTACGGGAACAACGCCCCGGGCATATTACGCCGCGCTGCCGCTAACTTTTCTTTTCCTCGTAATTATATGCGTGTATTGCATTATGTCTCCGCCGGATATCGCGGTAATGTTTGATTTTCTGATTGATATGCTCCCTTATCTGGCAATTGTATTCGGGGCATTGTTTTTGATGTTTGTTTATCCGTATTTAAAATACGGTATCCAAAAGGCGGTTTGCGTAGCGCTGATAATCGGCATTGCCGCCGCAATAGCGATACCCGCTTTCGGCTTATATCCTTTTGCTTTTGACAGCGACCCGCTGGTGCTGGATAACGGGGAGGAGTATATTATCGTATGGGCGACCAATGACGAATCAAGCGGTTGGGTGGAATATACATACGACAATAAGGAGTATAAACTTTACCATCAAAACGGGGGCAGAATCGTATCCGGCAAAATACACAACGTTAAAGTCCCCTACGCGCACCTGAACAACAATACTTATTCGGTGCATAGCACAAGGGTAATAGACGAATTGAGCTACGGCGGGCGAATGGGCAAAACAATAAGCTCAAAAGCGTATAACTTCAGGGGAGAATTGCCGGAAAACGCCAATATATGGGCGCTGACAGACTGGCATTGCGAAATTGGGGCAGTCTTAAAAGCAACAAGCTACCTGGACAGACCGGACGCGGTGCTTATGCTGGGGGATTACGCCAACGGGTACAGTTTTGAAAAGGACGTAACGGAAAATATAATCGCCGCGGGAGCCAAAGTGACGAAGGGCGAATGTCCCGCGATATTCGCGCTCGGCAATCACGACACCAGAGGTCCGGGCGTAACGCATCTGGGGTATTTGCTGGGCATTGAAAACTTTTATTTTCAGGTGGATAAGGGCGCGTTTTCTTTTCTTATCCTCAATTCGGGCGAGGATAAGGAGGACAATCACCCCGAATACGGCGGTTTGACTTCGTCTTACTCTTATTCGCTGGAACAGTTGGAGTGGCTGGGGTCGCTGGAGCCTCTTCCGCGAAGATACGCAATCGCGCTCAGCCACGACACCGAGTTCAATTTCAGGGATACTCTTAAAGAGGAGTACCGTCTGGAAGCGGAAAGGCTTAACGTCCAACTGGTAATAGGTGGACATATCCATAAGGCAGAGCTTGCGTCAGAGGATTATCCCGTTCTGTTTGCGGGAGGCAAACAAGGCGAAAAGATATGGGGCAACTTAACATACACCGCCACGCAGCTTACTTTTGACAACGGCAGCGCACAGATTAAAAGCGTCAACGAAAAAGGGGCTGTAGTGCTTCAAGAGCAATTTTCCTTCGAGCCCTGATAAAAACTAATCGTTCTACTTGTAATTTTCGGTAAAAAATGGTATAATCAGTCAATTAATTTAGGAGGTAAAAAATAATGAAAACAGATTCCAGACTTATTGAGTCCCTAAACTCTCTTCTTGCGGATGAGCTTAGCGCAATCAATCAATATATAGTCCATGCGGAGATGTGTTCGGACTGGGGATATGAAAAGCTGCACAAACACTTTGAAAAAAGGTCGATAACCGAAATGAAGCATGCGGAAAAGCTGATAGAGCGCTTGCTCTTTTTGGAAGGCACTCCCATTGTAAGTCAGCTTAAGCATATCGCTATCGGGGACGTAGTGCCCAAGCAACTTGCCAACGACCGCAAGGCGGAATTAGGCGCTATCGAGGCGTACAAGGCGGCTATCGGGCTTGCTTTGGAGTTAAAGGACTATGCGACAAAGGAATTGCTGGAAAAAATACTGCTTGACGAGGAAGGGCATTTAGAGGAGATAGAGGAGTTGGAGACCCAGATAGAGCATATGACCCTCCCTATTTTCTTAACCACTCAGGTTTAACACTCAGAACAATTTCATTAACAGACAAGCGAAAACCGCGCTTGCGAACGAAACAAACAGGGCTATCGGGATAGCAAGCCCTGTTTTTTTGTTTTTTGAAGTGGAAAAGTAAACCGCGCAAATGTATAGCACGGTGTCCGAACTCGCCATTATGACGGACGCCGTATTGGATATATAGCTGTCCACGCCATACTGAGCATAAATGTTTTCCAGCACTATTAGGGAACCGGAGCCCGAAAGAGGTCTTAACACTATAAGCTCCGCAAGCTCTTTGGGTATGCCCACCAGCTTAAAGAAGGGCGCAAGTATATCCGAAAGCAGAGCGGCAAGCCCGCTTGCGCGCAAAAGCTCTATGGCCATAAAAATAGCTATCAGGTAAGGCAGCGTGTTATATATCAGCTTAAACGCTTCCCTTGCGCCTTGCGCAAAACTTTCAAAGACGCTTATCCTGTTTATTATTCCCAGGATAAGGGTAAAAAGCATTAATGCGGGGACTATTAACACCGTTTGTTTTCCCTTACCAGTAAAGCTACCGTAATTGCGGCAAGCAAGGTGGAAAAAACCGAGGCTATAAGCGAAGGTATAATTATATCCGTCTTTGACAAAAATGAGGCGCGCATAGCGATTATGGTAGTGGGAATAAGCTGTATAGAAGCGGAATTTATTACCACTAACATAATTTTGTTTTTTTGACAGGACATATTTTCCACCGCTTTTATCCCCAGAGGAGTTGCCGCGCCCCCCATTCCTAAAATATTGCAGGAGAGGTTGAGAGATAAATACAGATATGTTTGGGCGTCTTCTTTGGGAAAAAGCTTTCTAAGCGGATTTTTGATTAAAGAGGCTATCTTCTTGTCAATGCCCGCGCGCTCCAGAATTATCAACAGGCTGAGCCATACCGAATATATGACCGCAAGTTTAAGGGCAAGGTTGACTCCCCCCGTGCCTCCCGTAAGCATTGCCGGCAAAACCTTGGCGGGGTCGCGAAACAGCAAAAGGGCTATGGACGCAATCAATATGATTACAAATACCGCATTCATATAAGAATTATATGAGCGGCAGCAAATATTAATGAGCTTTCATTTCATTATACATAAATAAGGTATAGTTTTTGTCGTTTAAGCAGCGTTTTGTATTCCCGGATACTCCAGTCGCTGTAAATCTAACGTATATCCTCCCGTAAACTGTCCCTCCAAGCTTTTATTTATTAAATGATCCGATTTCAATCAGGTTGCCTTCCGGGTCAGAGATATAGCATGTGCGTTGCCCCCAGGGTTCTGTCGTGGGCTCCATAACAGGGATTGCTCCTTTGGCTACCGCTTGCTTAAAGGTCAAATCCACCGCTTCATAGTTTTCTACGCTAAGCGCAATTTCATAATGCCCGTTGATTCCGTCAGCATATCCGAAGGCGCTGTTGGTCATCTTTTCAAAGTCCGTCCTGCGATATAACAAAAACAAAACTCCGTCCTTGACCAAATATACATTTGGCGCGTTTTCCTCTTCCCGAATTTCGAAATTTAGAACATCCCTGTAAAAGCGGACCATCGTTGCCATATCTTTTACAAAGATTCCGAAACCGTCTAATTTCATAATGTATCAACCTCCAATCAAACTCTGCTTTTTTGACGTTGTTCTGTCCTTAAATCATGAAAAGTCCGGTGTCACCGGACTTTTCAAATTCATTCTTTTACCTTAGCCTCAAGACAACCGTTTTAATAAATGTTGTTCCATTATGCCGGATTGTTGGCCACATCGCTGCTGAAGCTGAACGTACCCGCGGTCTGGCTTCCCGTCTTTTGCTGGTCCGCGTTCGCGCTGCCGCCTGTGACGTTGCCATCGGATGCCGCTCCGCTTTGACCGGTTATTCCGCGAATCCTTATAGTACAATCAGAACGGTTGTATGACTCCCATGCCCACCACAGCGCGCCGCCGGAATTGCGCGCGTTGGAGTATTTAATGCCGATAAAGTAAACTACGTTGTTGTACGCGCTGTTGCCTGACATGGTGCCTCCGGCTTTTATGCCCACTACACCGCCCATATAGTTGTATTCTCTTGAATATGCGCCTTCGCTTCCTTCTCCGCCCAGCGTGCCCATATCCGCGTTGATAAAGTTAAAGGAGCGCATAATACCTTGAACCGTATTGTTGGTTAGCGTACTTGCGGAATAGCCCGCGATACCTCCGAAATACATATGCGCTCCGATATTATCGCCTATCTTTCTGCCATGGATAAGCTTGCTGTTGTTGGTGCAACCGGTAATGCTGCCGCCGGATTCGTTAGTGCCGGCAATACCGCCCAGATAGGTATAACCCCAGGTTTCGGTATATCCGTTGGCAGTGTTGTTGGTAAACGCGATATTGTGCATACGGAAAGTTACCATTGCGCTGCCCAGATCCCAATCGTTGCCTCCTTTGGCTTTGGTATTTTCAGCGCCGGTAATCGAGCCGA